>NZ_JBQERO010000002.1:0-316908 GCF_056535125.1 Ruegeria sp. O4
ACTCAGCATTGGGCTGGAAAAGCCCTGTCGCATTCGAAAGGAAAGTGGCTTAAACGAGCACTTGGGGCGGCACAAAAACGGGACAGGTCCAAGAGCTCTCTGAATTCAGCGTTGCGTGGGTTCTTGAGAAAGCGCTCGATCTTGCCGAAATGGAGCATGGACTCTGCCTCTATGACCTGTTCGTAAAAATCTTTCGTCAATCCATTTATAGGGTTCTTCTTGGACTTGATCGAAATGGTGTCAAATGATTGCGCGCTGTCAAACGCCTCATCAATGTATGCATCCGAGTAAGAGTGGAGGGCAGAAATTACTTCAACTATGTCATCTGGTTGAAATGTGAAAGGCTGTACATCTCTGGAGTTTGGCAAAAGTTTCGCCAAGCTCGGCTTGCTTTCAAGCTCGAGGTTCAGGCGCTCTACACCAATGACATGTGCTGACTTCAATCCAAGAGCCATTAGCTCCTTATGGATTTTCCTTTCGGCCCCACCCGTTAGCTTCCGGTTGGCAAATAAAACATAGTGTTCACACATTTCATTGTTCACAAGCTTTTTGATGCGAGGGTATTCCTCTTTTTTGAGTGCTCTCTGAAATGACGTGTCCGAGTAGGAGGCGATTGGCGAAGCTGAGTGCTTCGCTTGCAGTACGAACTTTCCCTCCAATGGTAGGCTTTCGCTTGGGAACTTGTTTGCCGTACCTGTGAACTTGCCGTCTCTCCCACCGTCCGGGCCGGGTGCGAAAGGTGTTACGCCTTCGCCCAACCAATCAACTGATATTTTGACGCAAAGGTCTTCAAAATCATCGTCGCTGAGTTCGTATAGCCGGTAGTCTCTGCGCATAAATTGCCTGAATTTCAAATATTCTGCTCAACTTTGACGTTAGGTGATGAGGAATCATGAAGTCAAACCATTTAACCATTTCAACTCATTGACCCCGATCTCATCATGAGTGCCCGCTCTACTCGTAGCCACCAACCGTTTTCAATCTCGTAGCGTATAACCGGTCCCGCTCTGCGTTAAGGTCGAGCATGTCCGCTTCGGGCTGAAAATAGTGACTTCGCTTAAGTGACATTCGTATCCTCAACGATTGAACCAAGCCGTCATGTTTTAGAGTTATTTGTCGCCAAAAGCTTGATCAACCACTTGAAGCTTGACTTAACAGCGCATCGCGCCATCCGTTAACTGATGCTACGTAACTTGCTCCTGACAATTGTCGCGATTGCCTCTCTCTCGGCAACTCCTGTCGCGTCTGAGAAAATTGAAGTCGACCTGGAACTGGCCCTTCTTGTAGATGTTTCAAGGTCGATGACTGAGCGAGAACTCGAGATTCAGCGGCAGGGTTACGCCGCAGCCTTGATGTCGGATGAAGTTTTCGCCGCTGTTCAGTCGGGCCCTTTGCAACGGGTGGCTTTGACATACGTCGAGTGGGCGGGAACACAAGACGTTATTGTTGACTGGATGCTGTTAGAAACACGCGCTGATCTGGATGAGTTTGCGGGTGTTTTGACCACGCGTTTCGATCCCGCCTTGCGCCGCACTTCAATCTCTGAGGCCCTGATCTTCGGGGCATCGATGATCGAACGGAACGAATTCGAAGGTCTACGTAAAGTTATCGACGTTTCTGGCGACGGGCCTAACAATCAGGGTCGCCCGGTTTTGCAAGCCCGTGAGGCAGTATTGTCGAAGTCGATCACCATAAATGGGTTACCGCTGATGACCCGTGAGGGTATGGGGAGTCAGTGGCACCTCGACGATCTTGACGCCTACTACCGGAACTGTGTGACGGGCGGACTTGGTTCATTCGTAATCCCGGTGCTTGACTGGAAAGGCTTTGCGGAGGCCGTACGACGAAAATTGGTTCTGGAAATTGGATCAGCGCCAGCAATAGGAGAGGTTATGAAGGCGCAATACATCTCACCCTCAGACTATGACTGCCTGATTGGCGAGAAGATCTGGGAACGGAATCAACAAATCTGGAGCGAACCCTAGAAACGACCTTTGCATCAATCACCCGAGGCTCAATACTAAAAGCCAGCAGCAATTTCCTAAGGAAAACTAGTATTCTCCGCTTTCAATAGAAATGCACAGATGATGGTGAATCTTCCAAACGGTGTGAGTAGACAAACTTATTGACATCGATTTGCACGAACCGAGTGAAATTTGCACGCTTATGGGTAATTCGCATAGGGAAAACCATGGCTGGGGTGGTAGGATTCGAACCTACGATACACGGTACCAAAAACCGCTGCCTTACCACTTGGCTACACCCCAACGGTGAGCGGCTATCTACGATTGTTGATGGCAGGGTTCAAGAGCGTTTTGCAAAAAAAACGAGCGCCGTAAAATTTTTTTGAGGGCCTCTCATTTGGTGTCGATCAACACCGCTCCGGTACGGTTGCCTTCCTGTACCATCGCATGGGCGGCAGCGCATTCTTCCAGTGTAAAGACCTTATGTACGGGGCAGATCAATGCGCCATCAGCCAGTGCCTTGTGGAGTGTCTTTATTGCGGCGGCGCGCAAGTCTACGGGCAGCAGGTAGATCAGGACCGCCTCGAGTGTCACTGCCTTGAACATCATGGGTCCAAAGGGAAAGACGGGTGTCATATTCCGGGCAGATCCATATGCGTTGATACGGCCGTTTTCGGCGATGACGGCAATGTTGGTGTCAAGGTTCTGTCCAAATTCGACATCGACGATTCGACCAATTGCACGTCCATCATTTGCGTCGAGAATCTGATCCGAAAGGTGTTCACCGGAGTAGTCGAGAACGACATCTGCACCAGCTGCCTTGACCCGGTCAAAGCTGCGGGTGCTGGCCGTTGCGATCACTTTGGCTCCGGCCCATTTGGCAAGCTGGACAGCCAGATACCCGACAGTACCCGCCCCACCATGGATCAAAATGGTTTGCCCGCGCGGCGTGCCGCCCGAGAACACTGCGTGGCTTGCGGTAAGGCCCGGAATTCCAAGAATCGCTCCGGTTTCAAGTGACACCGTCTCGGGCAGTTCTACAGCCTGAGATTCAGGCAGGGTGATGTGGCTGGCAGCTGTACCGAACGCGCGTTGCCATTGCCCGTTCCAAATCCACACGCGCTGACCAATCCGCGTCGCGGGTACGCCATCGCCAACCGCTGTGATGACTCCAGCCCCGTCGCTGTGCGGAACGATCAGCGGAAACGGAGGTTCTGTGACACCCGGTCGGGTTCCCGCGCGGGCCTTGACGTCCGAGGGATTTACGCCGGAATAAGACAACTCGACCGTGACTTCACCCGGTCCAGGCGGAACTGGGGGAATATCCTGTATGCGCAAGACATCGACAGCGTCTCCGAAGGCTGAATAGGTGACTGCGCGCATAGGGTCCTCCGTTTAGGTCGAGTTAAGCGGCGATTGGGCCGGTAACTCAAACAGCTTGTCGCGCTTTTTCGGGGCGATGCGCAACCGCGGATACCGGAAATTGTCTTTCGCCTATTCCCGAATTTCGGAAGAATCGACGCCCCAAAGGTTCGATTTCAGTGTCCAGCCACGGTATCCGCCGGCGGTGATCCTGCACCAGTCCAGCGAACAGGCTCCAAGGCGCGCCACCACTCCGGTCTCGAAATGGGCATTCACGGGCGAGGTCGGGTCGGGGCGGGCATAAACAGGCAGCATCTCGGATTCGATCAGCACCGTTCGGACGCCAGACAACAAGGCATAGTGAACCCAGCCACCCGCGCCGTCGCGGTCTTGGACCTTGCGCCAGTTGCCGTATTCGGCAGTGACCTGCAGCGGCATGCCACGCCTTTTGAATACCCAATCGATTCGGTGGGTTAGGGATGGTCCGCGTCGCACGTTCCCTTCGGCTGCCTTCATCGACACATATCGGGGCAGGGGCAGGTTGGTGACCGATCCGCGTTTGACTTCGGCATGTGCGGCGCAGGCACCGAACATGACCAGAAATGCGGAAACTACCGCCAGAGATCGGCGTTTTACCGGTCGAATACCACTCACTGACTGCCCGCTCTTATGCCTGTTGATCCGGTTTTGAAAAAAGGTCGACTCAATGCCATTGGGGTTCTTGTGCCCCGCCTTATCCTGCGCCACGATGCCATGGCGCGCGTCCGTTTGCAAAGCAGTGGGAGAGCCGAGGTGCCAAGAGAACGTTTAAGTGTTGTCGTTACGCGACGGTTGCCTGAGGCAGTAGAAACCCGGTTAAGCGAATTGTTCGACGTGCGCCTGCGCGACGACGACACCCCAATGACGCGCGAAGAATTAGTAGCAGCGGTGCAGGATGCCGATGTGCTGGTGCCTACGGTGACCGATACCATTGATGGCGGGCTATTGGGTCAGGCAGGTGAAAAACTGCGGCTGATCGCCAATTACGGGGCCGGTGTCGACAATATCGATGTGGCGACGGCGCGGCAGCGCGGCATATTGGTGTCCAACACGCCCGGTGTGCTGACCGACGACACGGCAGATATGACCATGGCCCTGATTCTCGCTGTCACACGGCGCATTCCCGAAGGGTTGAGCGTCATGCAGCAAGGCGACTGGACCGGGTGGGCCCCCACCGCGTTTCTGGGTGGTCGCATTGGCGGGCGGCGTTTGGGTATTCTGGGCATGGGCCGGATCGGACAGGCCGTGGCCCGCCGCGCCAAGGCGTTTGGTATGCAGATCCATTATCACAACCGCCGCAGATTGCGCCCAGAGATTGAGCAAGAACTAGAGGCGACCTATTGGGAAAGCCTGGATCAGATGGTGGCGCGTATGGACGTGATATCAATCAACTGCCCATCGACGCCGTCGACCTTCCACCTGATGAACGCGCGCCGCCTAAAGCTGATGAAACCCTCGGCGGTGATCGTGAATACTTCGCGGGGTGAGGTTATTGACGAGAACGCTTTGACCCGGATGATCCGCGCGGGTGAAATTGCGGGCGCGGGGCTGGATGTCTACGAACAGGGAACCGGTGTGAACCCGCGCTTGCGGCAGTTGCCCAACGTGGTTCTGCTGCCGCATATGGGGTCGGCCACGCTGGAGGGCCGGGTTGAGATGGGTGAAAAGGTCATCATCAACATCAAAACCTTCGAAGATGGCCACCGCCCACCGGATCAGGTTGTGCCTGCGATGCTCTGACGCGTCGGAAAGGATCATGGATGGACGTGTTTGAAGGGGGATGCCGTTGTGGAAAACTGCGCGTCACGGCTTCGGGTTGTCCTCTTCGCGTCGGGATTTGCCATTGTCTGGACTGCCGCAAACACCACGGCGCGTTGTTTTATGCGGTGGCTATTTTTCCGGCGGATGCGGTTAAGATCACCGGAAATGTGAAAGGTTATTCTGACCGGTACTTTTGCCCTGATTGCGGATCTCCGGTATTTGCCCGAAGCGGTGCCGAAGTCGAAGTGCATCTGGGCTGTCTTGACGCGCCTGACCAATTCATACCGACATATGAATGCTGGACCAAACGGCGCGAGGCGTGGCTACCCGAATTTGCCGAGACAACCCGCTATGATCAGGATCGTCGCGCCGAAGAAACCGAACCGTAGGGGAAATGGCGAAACTTCGCTGTGATAACACGCTGCCATGCCTGATCGTTGCAGAGGGGGCAAAATCCTTACAGGATTGAAAATAAAGATTGTATTGGAGGGTTAGAACAGATGAGACATGTTTCAGCACTGCTGCTTACTACCGCACTTGCTATTTCGACACCGGGGTTCGCGCAGGAAACAGCCGATGCCGTTGCACCCGAAGCCGCGACAGAAGGGCAGGTTCAGGCGATGACCGACGAGGTTATTGCGGCCCTCGAAGCCAAGCTTGAGGGAGTCCCGGTCACATCCGAAAACTGGATGATAGCTGCGGCCAATCCGCTGGCGGTCGAGGCCGGGGCCAAAGTGCTGCGCGCGGGCGGGTCTGCCGCGGATGCGATGGTTGCCGTGCAGGTCGTGCTGGGGCTGGTCGAGCCGCAATCTTCTGGTCTGGGCGGGGGTGCGTTTCTGGTTTGGTACGACGCGGCCAGCGGGCAGATGACAACGCTGGACGGGCGCGAAACGGCCCCCCTTGCCGCTACCCCGACGCTGTTTCAGGATGAAAACGGCGAGCCGCTGAAATTCTTCGATGCGGTGGTGGGCGGATTGTCGGTGGGTACACCGGGTACGCCTGCACTGCTGGAAGAGGCGCATCGAAGATGGGGGCGCGCGTCTTGGCCCGGACTGTTTGCCGACGGAATCCGATTGGCGGATGAAGGGTTTCTGGTTTCCCCGCGTCTGGCCAGCCTTGTAGAAAACGATGCTGACCGCCTGTCGCGCTTTCCCGAAACAGCCGCATATTTCCTGCCTGACGGTCAGCCGTTGCAGCAGGGGCAGCGGTTGATGAACCCGGATTATGCCGAAACATTGCGCGTGCTGGCCAGCGATGGCGCTGCCGGTTTTTACGGAGGTGAGATCGCTGCGGATATCGTGCGAACTGTTCGCAATGCCCCAGGAAATCCCGGCGTTCTTGCAGGGGTGGATTTGGCGCTCTACCAGGTGATCGAACGTGAACCGGTCTGTGCCGAATACCGCGCCTACGAGGTTTGCGGCATGGGCCCGCCGTCGTCGGGTGCGCTGACCGTCGGGCAGATTCTGGGGATGTTGAACAGCTATGATCTTGCAGCAATGGGCGCTGAGAGCGCCGAGGCATGGCGCCTGATCGGCGATGCTTCGCGCCTCGCCTTTGCGGATCGTGGGCGGTACATGGCCGATAGCGATTTCATACCCATGCCCACCAAGGGGCTGGTTGATCCGGGTTATTTGACCCAGCGGGCAGCCTTGCTGGAAAGCGAGGTGGCCTTGTCCGAGGTCGCACCGGGCCAACCGGAATTTGACCATGCTTTGATTTGGGCGGACGACGTGTCGCTGGAGCTGCCGTCAACCTCGCATATCTCGATCGTGGACAGCTATGGCAATGTGCTGTCGATGACGACGACGATCGAGAATGGTTTTGGGTCGCGCCTGATGACAAACGGGTTCCTGCTGAACAACGAGCTTACTGATTTCTCGTTCAAGACACACAGCGACGGTGTGCCGATTGCCAACCGGCTGGAGCCTGGCAAGCGTCCGCGCTCATCCATGAGCCCGACCATCGTGTTGCAGGATGGCGAGCCGGTTCTGGCTATCGGGTCTCCGGGCGGCAGCCGGATTATCGGCTATGTCGCCAAGTCCATCATCGCCTGGGCCGATTGGGGATTGGACGTGCAGCAGGCGGTTTCCCTGCCTCATCTGGTCAACCGGTTCGGAACATATGATGTCGAGGCTGCGACTTCTGCGGAAGGATTTACAGACGCGCTTGCTCAGCTGGGTTTTGAAGTCAACGCACGCGACCTGACTTCGGGGCTGCACGCCATCGAAATCGGTGACGGGCTGAGCGGTGGTGCCGACCCGCGCCGCGAAGGGATTGCGCTGGGCGAATAGACCCTCGGTATTAGTGGGGATTGCCTGCTTTCAACGGGCCTTTTAGTCATAGGCTGAAAGGCCGAAATGTTTTGGGGCAGGGGAGGATGACAATGGTGCAGGCAACCGCATTGCCAAGGAATGAAGCTGGTATTGAAACCGTCATAAGCATTCTCAAGCAGCGCTTTGGCGACAGGTTGCAAACGGGTGCCGCTGTCCGTGAACAACATGGGCACACCACGACCTGGATCGAAAACCAAAGCCCCGATGCCGTGGTTTTCCCGCATTCGACGCAGGATGTTTCGGACATCGTCAAAACCTGCGCGGCGCACCGGGTGCCAGTGATCCCGTTCGGAACAGGAACATCACTGGAAGGGCATGTAAATGCGCCGGCGGGGGGCGTCTCGGTCGATCTGACACAAATGGATAGTGTGCTTGCAGTTCATGCCCAGGATCTGGATTGTGTCGTGCAGCCCGGTGTCACGCGCGAAGCGTTGAATACCCATCTGCGCGATCTGGGCCTGTTCTTTCCGATTGATCCCGGGGCGAATGCGTCGCTGGGTGGAATGGCTGCCACTCGCGCGTCGGGCACCAATGCGGTGCGCTATGGGACGATGAAGGACAACGTTCTCAGCCTTGAAGCCGTGATGCCAGACGGTCAGATCATCCGTACCGGGCACCGGGCCAAGAAATCTTCGGCCGGCTATGATCTGGCCCGTCTTCTGATCGGGGCGGAAGGCACGCTGGGAATCATCACCGAGCTGACATTGCGGTTGCAGGGTATCCCCGAAGCGATCAGTTCGGCCCGGTGTTCCTTTCCGACTGTCGATGCCGCGTGCCGTGCGGTGATGATGACGATTCAGTATGGCATCCCGGTTGCCCGGATCGAGTTGCTGGACGAGTTGTCGGTTCAGGCCGCCAACGCCTATTCCGGGCTGAGTCTGCCGGATACACCGTTGTTGTTGCTGGAGTTTCACGGCTCGGAAAGCGGTGCCACTGAGCAAGCTGAAACCTTTGGTCAGATCGCCGAAGAGTTTGGCGGCACGGATTTTGCAGCAACTTCGACCACCGAAGAACGGAACAAACTTTGGCAGGCGCGGCACGATATGTATTGGGCGTGTCTGCAATTGCGCCCCGGTGCGCGGGGTATTTCAACCGATGTCTGCGTACCGATCTCGCGCCTGGCCGAGTGTGTGACCGAGACGCAGAAGAAGGCTGCCGGCCTCGGCTTGTTGGCCCCCATCGTGGGCCATGTGGGGGACGGCAATTTCCATACGCTGCTGCTGATCGACATGGAAAACGTTGAAGAAGTTGCCAAGACCGAGGCGTTTGTCGGCTGGCTGAACGACATGGCGATATCCATGGAAGGCACGTGTACCGGTGAACATGGCATCGGGCAGGGAAAGAGACCGTATCTGACCAGGGAACTGGGCGCCGCCACGCGATACATGGCTGCGATCAAGGCCGCGCTGGACCCAGACAATATCATGAATCCCGGCAAGATCTTGTCGGATGACACGTAGCCATATTCACCCCCTGGTCCGTATTTGCGCCCTCAAAACGTCCACATGTCATGGTTTCAAAGGGTTGATGACAGAGGATGGTCGACATGAGCGTAAAATATCTGGCGGGGTTTGTAGCCATCTGCGGGTTGGCCGTTGTAGGGCTGGACTATGTTCAGCAAGCCAAAGCATCGGAAAGTGGTTTGGGCGTGAAAGAATATCTTGCCTCGGTCTCCTCGCGTGTCGGTCTTTCTGACGGCTGGTTCACGGCAGAGGCGCAGCCTTCGCCATCACAGGAACCGGCGGTGAAGAATCCCTCGGAAGAGAGTGGCAAATTAGTTTGCGTCTCGGTCGGAACAAGCAAACGTTGCCGTTCCGGTGGTTGAGGGCAGCGGTCCAACGAATGAATTGCGACCCGCTTTCGATATTCGGGTCGTTTTTTTCATATCACTGGTCGGATGAATGTCGCGCTATCCCCCTTAAGTACGCCATATGGTGTCAACTGATTTCAAGGGGAGACGCCCGGTTATGAAAACCCAAGTCAAAGCATTGGTCGTAGGCGGCGGCGCCGTTGGGACCTCGATTGCCTATCACCTGGCCAAAGCAGGCTGGGACGATGTGATGTTGATCGAACGGGACGAACTTACGTCCGGGTCCACCTGGCACGCCGCGGGCCTGTTGCCGCTGTTCAACATGTCTTATGCGACGACCCATATCCACAAGTATTCCGTGGATTTCTACAAGACGCTTGAGGAAGAAACCGGCCTGAATGCGGGCTTCGCGGTTGTGGGCAACCTGCGCATGGCACAGACGCAAGAGCGTATGGACGAATACATGCTCTATGCCTCGACCGCCGAAACCTGTGATGTGAAATACGAGTGGCTGACCCCGGACCAGATCAAGGAACGCTGGCCGCTGATCGAGACATCGGATCTGAAGGGCGCGATCTATCACACCGAGGACGGTTATATTAACCCTGCCGACGTGACCCAAGCGATGGCCAAGGGGGCCCGTCAGCGTGGCGTCGAAATCGTGCGCAAGATGCAGGCTGACGCCTTCCATTGGAACGGCACGCACTGGGAAGTGACCTGCACCAAGATGGTCGAAAAGGGCGGCAACCTGGTGCCTTCCGACGAGCAGGTCGTAATCACCGCCGAACATGTTGTGACCGCGTCGGGCAACCACGCGCAGCGCACTGCCAAGATGCTGGGCATCAAAATGCCTGCAATCCCGGTCGAACACACCTTTATCGTCATGGACAAAGACCCCGAGTTGGTCAAATGGCGCGAAGCAGGCAACCCAGAGCACCCCGTTGTCCGCGATGCCGACAACGAATCCTATGCACGTGAAGAACGCGGTGGCTGGATTCTTGGTATCTACGAACACGGCGCCCCTGCGCAGTTCGAATTCGGCGTTCCGGACAGCTTCCGCGCCGACCTGTTCCCGCTGGATCTGGACCGGATCGCCGAGCAGTACATGGCAATGGCCGAGCGCGTGCCGTCCTGTGCCGAATCCGGCCTGAAGGATGATTTCAACGGCCCGATCTGCTATACACCGGATGGCAACCCGCTGGTTGGTCCGGCTCCGGGTTTGCGCAACATGTGGCTGGCTGAGGGTTTCAGCTTTGGCATCACCGCTGCGGGCGGCACCGGCTATTATCTGGCACAGATGATGGTCGATGGCGAAGCCGAGATCGACATGGCATCGCTGGACCCTAAGCGTTACAGCAGCAACTGGATGACCACCGAGTTCGCGGCACGCAAGAATGAAGAATGCTACGAGCATGTCTACATCCTGCACCACCCGGATGAAGAGCGTGAAGCCTGCCGTCCGCTACGGACCGTTCCGGCCTATGATCGCCAGAAAGCCCGCGGTGCTCAATTCGGCTGGGTGAATGGCTGGGAACGCCCGAACTATTACGGCCCGCTGGACGCGCCCGAGAATTTCGACAAGGAAGCACGCTCGTTCCGCCGTGGCGGCTGGTGGCAATATGCCGTCGAAGAGGCCAAAGCGATCCGCGAAGGCGTTGGCCTGATCGACGCATCGGCCTTCACCAAGCATGTTGTCAAAGGCCCCGGTGCCACGCAGTTCCTGGATTGGTTCACCTGCAACAAGCTGCCCAAGGTCGGTCGTATCAACCTGACCTACGCGCTGACCTCGAATGGCACCACCCGCACCGAATACACCATCGTCCGCAATGGCGAGAACAACTACTACATCGTCTCTGCCGGTGCATGGACTGAGTACGACGCCGACTACCTGCGTAAAGCGGCCGAGGACAAGATGGCGGAGTTCGGTTACATCGAAATCCAGGACGTGACCACGCAATGGGGCGTCTTCGCCATCGCCGGACCCAAGTCGCGTGACGTTCTGAAAGAAGTCATCAAGGACGCCGATCCGGAAACCGCACTGTCCAACAAGCGCTTCCCATGGTTGTCGGCCCGTCAGATCGAACTGGGCATGTGCCCCGTGAACGCGATCCGCGTGGCCTATACCGGTGAGCTGGGCTGGGAACTGCACCATCCGATCGAGATGCAGAACTACCTGTTCGACCTGCTGGAAAAAGCCGGTGAAAAGCACGGCATGAAACTGGTCGGTGCCCGTGCCCAGAACTGGCTGCGTCAGGAGAAATCCTATCGCGCCTTTGGCACCGAGCTGGGCCGCGATGCGACCCCGCTGGAAGCCGACCTGCCGCGCTTTGTCGACCTGTCCAAGGACTTCCACGGCAAGGCCAAGCTGGAAGAGACCGGTGTGCGCGTCAAGTGCTGCACCTTGCTGATCGACGGTCCGGCCGATGCTGACCCGTGGGGCCGCGAGGCGCTGTATACGCCGGAAGGCGAGCGTGTAGGTCGACTGACCTCGGGCGGCTATTCTGTCGCGTTCGAGAAGTCGATCGGGATGGGCTATGTGAAGCCTGATCTGGCGGTCGAAGGCACCAAGCTGAAGGTCAAGATGCAGGACAAGTTGTGGGATGCTGTCGTGACATGCGACAGCCCCTATGATCCGAAAAACGAAACCATCCGCAAGGACGGCTGATCAATCTAAGGCCCCGGAATTTCCGGGGCCTTTTCTGTTGGTTACGCGGATAGTTCGTCGAAACATTCCAACGCCTTGGCAGCATACATCATGGCTGGTCCACCACCCATCTGAATAGCCATACCCAAAACGTCGGACACCTCTTCGCGCGTTGCGCCCGCTTTGACCAACGCATCGGTGTGCAGAGTAATGCAGGGCTCGCAGCGGAGCGACACCGACATGCCCAACGCAATAAATTCCTTGGTTTTATAGTCGAGCGTTCCGCCTTCCTTCACTGCCTTCCCAAGCGCGCCGAATGCGCGCGAAGTGTCGGGAATGGCCCCGTTGAGGTTGCGCAAACTGGTGCGCGTCGCCGAGAGCTTTTCTTGCCAAGCCATATTGAGTGCCTTTTTCATATAAGATAACGGGAATATGTGCGGGCAGTGGTAATTTGACTTTGATCTCGATCAGTTGGCCGGGCGCTCGGAAACAAATGCAAGGTTATTTGCGGGCATGTCGATGGTTTTCAGCACGCGCAACCCTACGTCCTGAAACAGGCCAAGCATATCTTCGTCATTCTTGTATCCAATGTGTGGATCTTGCCCGATCAGAGCCTCGTGAAACCTTTTGTCCCCGTCGCTTGTCAATTGGCCCGAGCGTTTGAATGGGCCGTACAAAACGAACCTCCCGTTTTCAGTCAGGGACTGAGCGATTTCGGCGAAAATGGTTCTGGTGTCCTGCCAACTGATCAAATGTATCAGGTTGATCAAGACAATCAGGTCCTGCGAAGGAAAGCGGGTATGCCAGCCCGAATTCGTTGCGTCCAGATGTTCGGCGCCTGCCACGTTGGGTAAGGCGCTGGCATAGGCGTCGATGCTATTGCGGCGCTCAGGGTCAGGTTCGGTGGGATGCCACGTCAGATCGGGCAGCAAATCAGCAAATCCACAGACATGCTGACCGGTTCCGCTTGCAATCTCCAGCGCGTGCCCGCGGCGCGGTGCCCAGTCTTGTAGCAACGCACAAAGCGCATCCAAGTTTCGCGTCGCTGCCGGGGCCACCAGTTTTCCATCCTCACCCGCGTTGGCGACACTCGCAGAGGGCGGTAGATTGCGTTTTATCATCTGTCCAACCTGTTTGGGGTCAGCGATTTGACGCTGTCTGGATCCAGCACCGGCGTGTTTCCAACGACCAGATCACACAACAACTGCGAAGCTGCCGGTGCTGTTTGGAAACCATACCCGCCTTGACCCGCAGACCAGATGAACGATGGATCAATCGGGTCAGGCCCAAGCACCAAGGTTCCATCTGGTGCGAAACTGCGCAATCCTGCCCAGTTTGTTTCGACGCGTGTTACTGGTTCGGTCATCAGTTCTTCATAGCGCGCCAGACCTTCGGCCAGCACCATATCGTCGGCATAGGCGTCCTGAGGTGGTACCGGGTCGGCTTCGGCAGGCGAAACAAGCAGCTTGCCCGCGTCCGGTTTGGCGTACCATGTTTCACCCGTGCCCAGCATCATGGGCCATCCGGATACATCATGGCCCCCGGGGGCGGGCAGCCGCGCCATTGATCGGCGGCGAGGAGTGATGCCGATAGGTGGTATCCCGGCAAGCATGGCGATCTCGTCCACCCATGCACCGGTCGCATTCACCAAATTGCGGGCTTCGAAGATTTGCCCGGCCTCGACCAGCCAATGCCGCTCTTTTCGAATACCGGTTACTTTGCTTTTCGTTGCAACGGTTCCTCCGTTCTGGCGAATGGCCCGCGCGAAGTCTTGCAACAGGCGATCGGTATCGATGTCAAACGCAGCTTCACTGATAGCCGCGAAACCCACCTTGGCCGGGTTCAGGATCGGAACGCTCGAAACCGCCTGATCGATGGGAATTCTTTCCATGTTCAGATCCTTGCGGTCGGCTTCGAAAACCACGCTTTGGTCAAACGAACCGATCAACATCAGTCCGCGCCGTGTCAGGTACCCACCGTTCTGTGTGTGCAGGAACGCGGTCCCAGCCGTGTTCAGCGCCACCACGGATGGCGGACCATAGCTTTGCTCAAACAGGGCTGCCGAGCGACCCGACGCGTGATACCCCAAGGCGTCTTCGGCCTCCAAAACCATCACGGTTCCATGTTCCGACAAGCGCGCGCCCGCACTCAACCCGGCAATTCCGCCCCCGATGACGAGGAAATCGATCATTATTTGTGTTCCTTCCGCAGCAGGTTCGCCACAAGTTTTCTGGGTTTCATTTAGCTCTCTGGGTCAAGCACTTGGCATTTCGAAGAATCTCCAAAATATATGCAGCCTTGAATTTGGGCTTCAACCCGTTCAAAGAAGTATCAAAACGAACAGGAGGGCAAGGTGACCGCAGCAGATCTTCATCCAATGGCCACTGGGCACATTCCCCGATATATCGTCGCAGCTGACGGAAGCGATTACCTTTTTTCGGCTATGGTCGTCTTCTTTGTCATTCTCGTGGTGCTGATCGGTGTTGGGTACCTGACGCTTCATTCGGTTCCGGAAAAAATGGCGCACGAGAACAACCATCCGCAATTTCAGTTGGTGGGCATTCTGGCACTGCTGGCCCTGTTTACACATAACGGGATATTCTGGATTGCCGCCGTACTGGTCGCAGGGTTTCAGTTTCCGGATTTCGCCTCCCCGCTTAGAAACATCGCCGATGCCATTCGTTCTCTTGGAGGTGCAAGTGCTCCGGAACCGGTGCCCGAGGCACCTGCTCCAACCCCTGGCGTTTCAGAAGTCACCGACGTGCAGGAGCAAAACACATGATTGAGACCCTGCTTTGCGCCCTGATCACGGTGCTGCCTGATTATCTGTTCCGCCGGTTTGTTCAGGGCAAACGTATCGGTCACGAGATCACCCTTTTCACCATGTGGTACGAATTGCGCTGGGGCCTTACGACCTGTGCCATTCTGGCGCTGACGGTAATCACCACGCTGTTCTATTTTCACCCAGCCAGTAAAACCGCAGCGTCCTATTTTCGAACCGTGACGATCCTGCCGCAACTTGGCGGTCGCGTTTCGGAAATATTCGTCAAGAATAACGAGTTGGTAACCGCTGGTCAGCCGATTTTCAGGATCGAAGATTTCAGCCAGGCAGCGCAGGTTCAGGCGGCAAATGCACAGATTGCACAGGTTCAGGCCTCGCTGCGCGTGGCTGAAACTGATCTGGCCGAGGCTGATGCCGGTATTGCCGGTGCCAAGGCGGCTTTGGCGCAGTCCTTGGAAGATCTTGAAAGAAATACGACCCTGCGCGACCAAGGTTCAAGCGCTGTCCGACTGACCGAGATTGAGCGGTTGGAAAACCTTGTTGCCGAGCGTGAGGCGCAGGTTGTTGCGGCCGAATCCAGACGTGCGGCAGTTGAACAGCAGATCGAGGAGCTGATCCCCGCGCAACTGGCCAGTGCCATAGCACAGCTGGACGCCGCGCAAACCGAGTTGGACAAAACACTGATTGTCGCCGGTGTTACCGGACGGGTCGAGCAGTTTAGCCTGCAAGTCGGTGATTACGTGAGCCCCTTGTTGCGTCCTGCTGGCATCCTCGTTCCATCGCATACCGGACATGACCGTTTTCAGGCGGCTTTCAACCAGCTGTCTGCTCAGGTGATCAAGCCAGGTATGATCGGTGAGTTGGGCTGCATGACCAAGCCTTTCACCGTTATCCCCACTGTGGTGGTCGAGGTGCAGGATGTCATACCGTCCGGCCAGATCCGTCCATCAGATGAATTGCGGGATGTACAGAACAATACTAATCCCGGATCAATTCTGGTCTTTATGGAGCCGCTGTATAAAGGTATGGCCGATGACATTCCTCCAGGCAGCAACTGTCTGGCCAATGTCTACACCGACAACCATGACCGTCTGGAACACGAGGATTTGGGCTTTTGGCAAGCTGCTTTCCTGCATGTGGTTGACACAATTGGCGTGGTCCATGCGGCAGGTTTGCGTTTGCGCCTGATCCTGATGCCGGTCAACACTCTGGTACTGACCGGGCATTGATCCGGCACCAGTAGAACAGTTCTTAAAGCGCCCGGCAGGTTCCTTGCCGGGCGCTTGCGTTCTTACAGTGCTGCTTTGAACAGCTGCGTCAGGTTTTCTTTGGTCAACTCAATCGGGTTCCCGCCGCATGAAGGGTCGATGATTGCGCCTTCGACGAGGGTTGGGATTGAGGTTTCGGTCACGCCGAGGTCTGCCAACTTTCGCGGGATACCAAGGCTGTCGTTGAATTCCTGCACAAAGGCGCGGAAGCCATCGAACCCGCCTTTGATGCCCAGATAGGCGGCAGCGTTCTGGAACCGGTCGGCGATGGCGGGGGCGTTAAAGTCCAGCACGGCAGGCATACAGACCGCGTTTGTGGTGCCGTGATGAGTGTTAAAGTGCGCGCCAACCGGGTGGCTCATGGCGTGGATCGCACCCAGTCCCTTCTGGAACGCGGTCGCGCCCATGGCCGCCGCGCTCATCATCTGGGCGCGGGCCTCAATGTCGTTGCCATCTGCGTAGGCGCGCGGCAGATAGTCTTTCACCAAACGCATACCTTCCAGTGCGATGCCCTGGCTCATCGGGTGATAAAGCGGGCTCGAATAGGCTTCGACGCAATGCGCGAAGGCGTCCAGACCGGTGCCTGCGGTGATGAATTTGGGCATCCCAACCGTCAGTTCCGGATCGCAGATCACCACCGTCGGCAGGACCTTGGGGTGGAAGATGATCTTCTTGGCGTGGGTCTCGGAATTGGTGATGACACTGGCACGACCAACCTCGGACCCGGTCCCCGCAGTCGTTGGAACCGCAATGATCGGCGCGATTGCATCCGCGTCGGCGCGGGTCCACCAGTCGCCGATATCCTCAAAGTCCCATACCGGGCGCGTCTGGCCGCACATGAAGGCGACCATCTTGCCCAGATCCAGCCCCGAGCCGCCGCCAAAGGCAATCACACCATCGTGCCCACCGGCCTTGTATGCCGCAACGCCTGCGTCGAGGTTTTTCTCATTTGGGTTTGGGTCCACATCACTGAATAGACCGCGGCCCAGACCAGCCGCCTCCATGATATCCAGCGTCGCCGATGTGATCGGCAGATCGGCCAACCCTTTGTCCGTGACCAGCAGAGGTTTCTTCATCCCGGCTGCGGCACAGGCTGCGGGCAGTTCCTTGATGCGCCCGGCACCAAATTTGATTGCGGTCGGATAGGACCAGTTTCCAACAAGTGACATGTCAGGTTTCCTTTGTGATTTGAGACCTGCTCGGGTGAGGGGGTCAGCCCCGAGCAGGCCGTCGTCCTTAGCCCGTGACCTTCTTCAGGTGGTAGGATTTTGGACGGGTGAGATTGTGATAGCCGATGACCGAAAGACCACCGCCGCGTCCGGTATTCTTGCAACCGGTCCAGCACAGCCCAGGATCCAGATAGTCGGCCCGGTTCATAAAGACGGTGCCGGTCTCGATCTGGTCGCCCACACGCGCCGCTCGGTCCACATCGCGGGTCCAAAGGCTGGCAGTCAGGCCAAATTCGCTGTCATTCATCAGCGCGATGGCCTCGGCATCCGAGGACACTTTCATGATGCCCACCACCGGGCCAAAGCTTTCGTCCCGCATCACCCGCATATCATGGGTGACATTGGTCAGGATCTGTGGCGTGAGATATGCGCCGCCGTCATCCTCGGGGAAGGCTTCAATATGCGCGACCGCACCGGCCTCAACCGCTTCGGCAATCTGCGCGCGCACCTCGTCAGCGAAACGCACATTGGCCATCGGACCAATAGTTGTTTCGGCGTCCAGCGGATTGCCCAGTTTGTAGCCTTTCACGATCTCAACGGCCTTGGCGACAAAGTCATCATACAGGCTTTCGTGAACGTAAATCCGCTCGATCCCACAGCAACACTGGCCCGAATTGAACATCGCGCCGTCGATCAACGTATCGACCGCCGCGTCCAGATCGGCGTCGTCCATGACATAACCCGGATCCTTGCCGCCCAGTTCGGTGCCCACGCCCGTAAAGGTCCCCGCCGCCGCACGCTCCATGGCCTGACCGCCACCGACCGAACCGGTGAAGTTCACAAAATCGAACGCGTTACCCGCGATTAGGTCATTGGTCACGTCGTGGCTGAGGAACACGTTCTGGAACACGTCTTCGGGCACCCCCGCCGAATGGAACGCCTGCGCCATCCGCTCACCAACCAACAAAGTCTGGGTTGCGTGCTTCAGAACAACCGTGTTGCCCGAGATCAGCGCGGGCGCCACCGTGTTGATCGCCGTCATGTAAGGATAGTTCCAAGGGGCAACTACAAAGACCACCCCATGCGGAATACGTTTGATATAGCGTTTGAAGGTTTCATCCTCGCCCACGGCAATATCGGCCAGTGACGTCTCGGCGATCTTTGCCATATGGCTGGCGCGTTCGTTGAATCCCCCAAACTCGCCGCCATAGCGCACCGGGCGGCCCATCATATGGGCCAGTTCCGGAACAATCTCATCATTCATCGCGCCAACAGCCGCGACACCCGCCATCACCAGATCAATCCGCTCCTGCAACGGCCGCGCTGCCCATCCGGCCTGTGCCGCCCGCGCCCGCGCCGCGCCCTCAAACGCAGCCTCCCGCGACAGCACCTCGCGTTCCGCATAAACCGATCCATCAATCGGCGAGACACATTGCAACATCTGCGCCATATCCACTCCATCTCTAAAGAGAGCAGGATCCCTGCTTCATCTGGCCATAAATATCCCGGGGTGCGCGAGGGGCTGGCCCCTCGCTTCCTCCATCTCAAGCCCGCTCAAAGCCGCGGGCAATTTCCCAATCGGTTACCACGCGTTCGAACTCCTCGATTTCAACCTCAGCCGCGCGGGTATAGTGATCGACAACGTCATCGCCCATGGCCGCGCGTAACATGGCCGAACCTTGCAGGGCGTTTCGTGCTGCACGCAGCGTGCCGGGGATCATTCCCGTCTCGCCCTGATAGACATCGCCCTTTGTCGGCGGCTGCAACTCCAGCCCTTCTTCGATCCCTGCGATCCCGGCCGCCAACATCCCTGCAATCGCCAGATAGGGGTTCATATCCGATCCCGGAATACGGCACTCGACCCGTATCGCCTTGGTTCCATCCCCGCACAGGCGGTACCCGGCCGTGCGGTTGTCTACCGACCAGATGATCCGCGTCGGTGCAAAGGTGCCCTTCATGAACCGCTTGTAGCTGTTGATGTACGGTGCCATGAAATACGTGTAATCAGCGGCGTATTTCAGCAGGCCGGCCATATAGCTTTTCATCAACGCCGACATGCCCAGCTCATCCGCCGCGTCATAGAACGCCGGTTGCCCATCCTTCCAAAGCGACTGATGCACATGCGACGAGCTGCCCACCCTTTCATGATGCCATTTTGGCAGGAAGGTCGCCGCATGACCGTGCTGCCAGGCGATCTCTTTCACCGCGTTCTTGGCGATCGAGTGATACTCTGCCGTGTCCATCGCAGGCGCATATTTGATGTTCAGTTCTTCCTGCCCGGCCTCGGCCTCACCTTTGGTGTTCTCGACCGGAATGCCCGCATCCCACAGGTGGTTCCGGATCGGGCGCATCACATGCTCTTCCTTGGTGGTCTGCAGAATGTGATAATCTTCGTTATAACCCGAGATCGGTTCCAGATCGCGGAACCCTTCCTTGCGGATTGCATCAAAACTTTTCGCGAACAGGAAGAATTCCAGCTCGGTGGCGCACATCGCCTCATACCCCATCGCCTTCAGGCGGTTCACCTGCTTTTTCAGGATCGAGCGCGGCGCATGTGGCACTTCCTCATGGGTGTGGTGATCCAGCACATCGCACATGACCATCGCGGTACCTTCCAGCCAGGGCACCGGGCGCAATGTGCTAAGGTCTGGCTTCATCACATAGTCGCCATAACCACGCTCCCAACTGGTCGAGGCATACCCATCCGGCGTCGCCATCTCGAGATCCGTGGCCAGCAGGTAGTTACAGCAATGCGTCTCTTCCCACGCGCCAGCCACAAAATGACCTGCATGAAAACGCTTGCCCATCAACCGACCCTGCATGTCAACCATGCAAACCAATACTGTGTCGATCGCGCCGTCTGCGACAAGCGATTTCAGGGTTTCGAAAGTCAGAGTTGCGGTCATGGAACAAACCTCATGCGTTGAGTAGGGGCGCCGCATGACAGCGCCCCTGTTTTGATATCAATCGAATGTGTAAGGTGCGCCGGCCTGGTTAATGACCGAGTTATACTCACGGAAGATGCCAACGATCTTCTGGTGAATTTCGCCTTCCTGTGCGACCTCGTCCCAGAATTCGATAGCGGCATTTTCCACTTCTTTCCATTCTGCCGCCGGAACCTGTCGCAACTGCAGTTTGTCGCCATTCGCGCGCAAGGCCGCTTCGCCGCCCCAATACCACTGGTTACGATAGGTGTGGCCTGCTTCGACACCTGCCATCACAACCGATTTCAGGTGGTCAGGCAACTCGGCCCAGCGTTCCTGGTTTGCAAACCAGGATCCGATCCACGCGCCTGAGATGTTGTTGGTCAGGAAATAGTCGGTCACATTGGCCCAGCCAACAGTGTAATCTTCAGTGATGCCCGACCAGGCCATTCCGTCCAACTCACCGGTTTGTACCGCCACTTCCGCGTCTTCGTAAGGGATATTGACTGGTACAACACCAAACTTGGCCAGGAAACGCCCGGCCGTCGGGAAGGTATAGAGCTTCAGCCCATCCAGGTCGCCAAGGCTCTTGATTTCCTTTTTGGTGTTAAAGTTGCAGGGGTCCTGACCCGCTGCCGACAGCCACGTCACGCCAACCTTCTCATATTCCGAGCGCCAGATATCAGCCAGACCGTACTGGTTGAACAGCACCGGAACGTCCAGAATATGCTTGGTGGCGAAGGGGAAATAACCACCGAACTGACGCAGCGGAGTAGGCGAAGCCATGGAATCGTCGTCTGAATGCACACCGTCAATCGTGCCGCGTTGCAGGGCCTGGAACAGTTCACCTGTCGGAACGATTTGGTCCGCATAGAACAGTTCGATCTCAAGTTCGCCATTGGCATTGGCGTTGATGTAATCGATGGCTGGCTTGGTCACATGTTCGCCCAATGCGCCACCGGCATAGGTCTGGAACCGCCACTTGATGGCGGATTGCGCTTTGACGATCGCAGGAGAGGCCAATGTGGCGGCCCCCGCCAGACCGGCGGAACTTAGAAATCTGCGTCTTGTAGTCATTGTCTTTCTCCTCTGTTTAGTCTTGCTGAACTTCGCCCCTTGCCGGGGTCTTGTGACTTAATTTCCATAGACATAATTCGGCAGCCAAAGCGCGATTTCAGGAAAGATGATGATTATGGCCAAGGCGCAGACCATCACCAGAACAAAAGGAACGATCGAACTGTAGATATCGCGCAGCGAAATCTCCGGGGGGGCCATCGCGCGCATCAGGAACAGGTTATAGCCGAATGGCGGCGTCATGTATGCGATCTGCGTGGTGATCGTATAAAGCACGCCGTACCAGATAAGATCAAAACCAAGCGCACCCACCAGCGGAACGTAAAGCGGTGCGACGATAACCAGCATGGCAGTATCGTCCAGAAACGTACCCATCAGGATAAAGCTGAGCTGCATGAGAACCAGGATCATCCACGGGGAAAGACCCAGTTTTTCGGTGAACAGGCTTTCGATTGCCTTGACCGCACCCAACCCGTCGAAGACAGCGCCAAAAGCCAGAGCCGCCAGAATGATCCACATGAACATACACGAGATGCCCAGGGTGTGCCGAATTGAATTCTCGAAAACCGTGCGTGTCAGCCGCCCTTTCAGAAAGGCAGCCAGCATGGCCGTAGTGGCGCCGATGGCGGAGGATTCCACCAACGAAGTCCAGCCGTTAACAAAAGGGACCATCATCACCATGAAAATGCCCAAGGGTAACAATCCGGCTTGCAACAGCAGCAGCTTTTCTCGCAACGGAATGTCGCGGTCTTCCGCGGGCAGGACCGGGCCGAGCGACGGGTTGATGCGGCAGCGGATGACAATGTAGATGATGAACATGGCCGCCATCATCAGCCCGGGTATCACTCCGGCAAGCCATAGCTGGCCAACGGGTTGCCGCGCGATCATGGCATAAAGAACCAGAACAACGGATGGTGGCACCAGAATCCCAAGGGATGATCCGGCCTGAATGACGCCGGTCACCATGCGCTTGTCATAGTTCCGGCGCAGCAATTCCGGCAAGGCGATCGTAGCGCCGATTGCCATACCTGCAACGGACAGCCCGTTCATTGCCGAGATCAGAACCATCAGCCCGATGGTTCCGACAGCCAGACCACCGGACAAGCCGCCCATCCAGACATGGAACATCTTGTAAAGGTCATCTGCGATCCGACTTTCGGAAAGGATGTATCCCATGAAGATGAACATGGGCAGTGTCAGCAGCGGGTACCACTTCATGACTTTGATCGCAGCGGCAAAACCCAAGTCGTAGCCGCCCCGATCCCCCCATAGGAACAAGGCCGAAACCACGGCGACACAGCCGATTGCACCAAAGACGCGCTGGCCGGTCAGCATCATAAGCATCATTGATGCGAACATCAGCAAGGCAATCATCTCGTATGACATCAGATTACCTCACGCGGGATATCGTCGCCGCACAGGCGCAAGATATCCTTGAACAACTCGGAAACGGCTTGCAGCAGCATCAGGAAGATACCGATAACCATGATCAGCTTGACCGGCCACAGGTAGGGCCGCCAGATCGTCGCGCTGCGCTCACCGCCATATTGGAAAGAATACATCAGGCTGTCCCATCCACCCCACAGCAAGATGAGCAGATAAATGATCAGGAATACGATTGTGAAGGCATCCGTCCAGGCCTTGCGGCGATGAGACCATTCGCCATAAAGCAGGTCCATTCGCACGTTTGACCCCATCTGGATCGAATAAGGGCCACCAAGCATATAGTAGGCCACCATGGCGAACTGAGCCATCTCGAGTGTCCAGAGCGACGGTACGAAAAAGGTTTTCGAGACCGAAGACCAGAACAGAATACCCATCATGACGAATATGCCGTACATGACGACGCGCCCGATCCAGCGGTTCGTTCGATCAATGACCGCCACGTAGCCCCGCAAGAACTTCATCTCGATACCTCAACTCTCATTGTTTCGCCTCTGTGTGCGAATACGCATCAATTACCGTTTGCAGGATCGGCGTCAGGATCCCGGCAATGCGGTCGACTCCCGTTGGAGTGTCGATGAGATCGTTTCGAACCTCGACCATGACATTCGGAAGCCCCCGACTGATCGCATGTTCCTGCAATGTATGCGTGACGCCATCCGTGGCAGAGTAAGGTTCGTTCAACGCGGCTTTCAGACCCGAGCCCTTGGCACAGCGCAGCATAAGTTGGGCCGCCCTGTCGTCTTCGTCATGAAGAATGCCCAGTTCGACTGATCGGGTCTTTCCATTGTAGACGGGCGTGAAGCTGTGCATCGTGACTACGACAGGCGGCCGCTCCCGTGCGTCCAGAGTAGACGACAACAGTTGTTTGAACGGCTCATAAACCTCGCGGATCCTTTGGGCACGTTGAGCGTCCGTCAGGCTTTCGTTGCCGGGGATGGAAAACACTTCGCTTACCTGCGGCATTGCATCTGCACGTTCAGGTGAGCGGTTGCAGTCGTAAACAAGTCGGCTGATGCAGGAATGAACCAGCGGCGCGTCCAAGGCCTTCGTCAGTTCGACCGAAAGCGCCAATGCGCCAATATCCCATGCTGCATGAGACAATGCTGCGTCCTCAGTCAGGCCCAATCCGTTCAATGACGCTGGGATGAATCGGCTAGCATGTTCGCATACCAAAACGCACTGCGCCCGGCCGTTGGCATTCTGCGCGCGGGCTGCTGGAGCTTCGGTTGGTAGTAGCATTGGTGTCTCGGAATCGTGGTGCATAAGAAGCATTTGTTACAGCAACCTCAGACCTGTCAAGAAAATTACTGTAGACAAAATTACAAACAATCATATCCTGTAAAAAATTTGAGAAATGAAGGTGCCGATGGCCACCGTTGCGAAACTTGTCAAACAGCGGATACAGGAAGAGCTTGACGATCTGACACGGTCAGAACGGCAGCTGGCCTCGGTACTTTTGCAGGATTATCCAATGACCGGCTTGCAATCGATCACCAAGCTGGCCGCTGCCGCGCAGGTCTCGACCCCGACGGTCATACGTATGGCACGCAAGCTGGGTTTCGACGGTTTTCCCGCCCTGCAGGACGCCCTGCGAGAAGAGGTGGCGGCACAGATCAAAAAGCCGATCTCGAAACGGGATGCCTGGGTTGTGGATGACGCGGCGGAGCATCCCACAACGCGGTTTGCGCAGGCTGTTTGGACAAATATGCGCCACACGCTGGAACGTCTGGACAAAGAGATGTTCGACACCGTTGCCCAGCTTCTGGCAAATACGGATCGCCATCTTTACGTCGTGGGCGGGCGTATCACGCGTTCAAATGCGGACTATCTGTTCAATCACATGCAGATTATTCGACCCAATGTGACGATGCTGGGCAATTCGGCAAACGTTTGGCCGCAGTACCTGCTTGATATGGATGAAACCTCGGTTCTGGTGATTTTTGATATCCGCCGATACGAGGCCTATCTCGAGAAATTGGCGCAGGTCGCATCAAGCCGCGGTGTGACGGTTATCCTGTTCACCGACCAATGGGGATCACCGATAGGCAAGACCGCCAACTACACCTTTCACGCACTGGTCGAGGCGCCATCCAGCTGGGATTCAACAATAGCGCTACAGCTGATATCGGAGACCCTGATCGCTGAAGTGCAAGAGGCACGGTGGGAAGAAAGCAAGGAACGCATCGAGGAACTTGAGCGGTTTTTCTCCTCGACGCGGATATTCCGCAGTCACGATTGAAGGCCGTACATCCACCGGGAAATATCACGGTTTTGGTCGCGCGAATTTTCACACTTCCCGCTTGACGCGCCCCGGCGCATGACTTAACCAGCGCAAACCATTTGCGGGTATAGCTTAATGGTAAAGCCCCTGCCTTCCAAGCAGGCTATGTCGGTTCGATTCCGTCTACCCGCTCCAATCCCCACTGATTTCTGCGTCAAATGGCCCTTATGGTTGGCTGTTTCTGGCAGGAATGCTTGACCGGAACGGCGGCTGGGGCCAAGAAAGCGTTCACTTTGTAGCGTTCAATACACAAGGGCCGGACATGGCAAGACAGACCGCCAATAAACCAGCACAATCAGCGGCTCCTGGCGCTAGCGAAGAGCGGGCCCGCTCAAGGAAGATCGGGGTGCTGCGGTCGCTCTGGCCTTTCATGAAACCCTACAGGCTATTGATGATCGGGGCGACACTGGCGCTGATCCTGACAGCCAGCATGACGCTGACCCTGCCATTGGCCGTGCGACGCGTTGTCGACAATTTCCGCATTCAGGACGGTGAATTGCTGGACTGGTACTTTTTGGCAGCGTTGGGCATTGCCGCTGTTCTGGCTGCGGGAACCGGTATCAGATATGCGTTGGTCACACGGTTGGGGGAACGTGTGGTTGCTGACATCCGCAAGGCTGTATTTGATCGCGTGATCGGCATGAGCCCCGAATTCTACGAACGTATTATGACCGGTGAAGTGCTGAGCAGGATTACCACCGACACGACCCTCATCCAATCGGTTCTAGGCTCATCTGTTTCCATCGCGCTGCGCAATATGCTGATGTTTATCGGCGGGCTGGTTCTGATGCTGTTGACCTCGGCCAAGCTGACCGGGCTTGTCTTGCTGCTTATCCCCGTGGTGGTGGTGCCGATATTGATTCTGGGTCGGCGTCTGCGCGTGATCAGCCGCGAAAACCAGGATTGGATTGCGGCGTCATCCGGAAACGCGGGCGAGGCATTGGGGGCGGTACAGACGGTGCAGGCCTTTACCCACGAACAAGCCAGCCGCCAGCAATTCGATGAGATGACCGAGATGTCCTATACTGTTTCACTGCGTCGGATTCAGACCCGTGCAGTGCTGACGGTGATTGTGATCTTTCTGGTATTTTCAGGTATCGTCGGCGTTCTGTGGATGGGTGCAAATGACGTGCGCAACGGTGTGATGACCGAAGGCGTTTTGATTCAATTCGTGATCTACTCGATCATCATGGCGGGTTCTGTTGCGGCCCTGTCCGAGATTTGGAGCGAGCTTCAGCGCGCAGCCGGAGCCACCGAGCGTCTTGTCGAATTGCTGAATGCCGAAGATACGGTTTCGGACCCCGTTAACCCCGCTCCTTTGCCAAAGGACGTCCGAGGCGAAATCCGGTTCGAAGATGTCAGTTTTCGCTATCCCGCGCGCCCTGATACAATCGCGCTGGATCACTTGTCGCTTCAGGTAAACCCGGGCGAGACCGTTGCCTTTGTCGGGCCGTCAGGGGCGGGCAAGACGACGATCATTCAATTGATTCAACGGTTCTATGACCCAAATTCGGGCCGGGTGATGTTGGATGGCCATGATCTGCGGGAATTGGATCGCACAGATTTCCGGAAGTATATGTCTTTGGTGCCGCAGGATCCGGTGATCTTTGCCGCCTCAGCCCGCGAAAACATTCGCTTCGGTCGTCTGGACGCAACGGATGCCGAAGTAGAAGCCGCAGCCCGTGCCGCCATCGCACATGATTTCATTGCCGCCTTGCCCGATGGGTATGACAGTTTTGTCGGCGAACGCGGTGTCATGCTGTCGGGTGGGCAAAAACAGCGTATCGCAATCGCTCGCGCCATTTTACGCGACGCACCTGTGCTGCTGCTGGACGAGGCGACCTCGGCCCTTGATGCGGAGAGTGAGCGTGCGGTGCAGGGCGCCGTGGATCAGATGCGTGCCGGCCGCACGACCCTGATTGTTGCGCACAGATTGGCGACCGTAAAGAAAGCCGACCGTATTGTCGTGCTGGAAGAAGGCCGTATCGTGGCGCAGGGCAGTCATGATGATCTGGTGTCCCAAGATGGGCTATATGCACGCCTTGCACGACTGCAGTTCACAGATGGCGTTGCGGCAGAATAGGAGTGACGCGCGGGCATTTGTCAATTCGCCGTAGCGTCATTCTACATTTTACCCCCTTTGAAGGCTAAGGCCTCGCTTGCGCGAGGGTTGTTTTGCTTCCATCTTGGTTGCGAACAACAAGCTCGTGCAAAAACACGGGAGAAAAACGGGAGGAACCACATGGCCTTTGTGGGATTGGAAGACAAGACGCGCATGGAACAGGAAATGTCGTGGGAGGATCGGGATCTGCCTGTCACCTTCCATCAGCTCCTGTCGCGCACGGCGGGGAAGTTCCCGAACCACAATGCCATCAGTTTTCAGCTTTTTTCTGGCCCCAATGACAAAGCCGAAACCCTGACCTGGTCTGAACTCCTGGGCAAGGTCAATCAGGCGGCAAACCTGTTTCGTTCGCTGGGTGTGGGCGAAAAAGACGTGGTGGCCTATGTGCTGCCAAACTGTAACGAAACACTGATTACCATGATGGGCGGTGCAGTTGCGGGGATTGTGAACCCGATCAATCCGCTGCTGGAGCCCGAGCAGATTGCGGCGATCCTGCGTGAGACAGGCGCCAAAGTGGTTGTTACATTGAAGTCTTTCCCGAAAACGGATGTTGCCCAGAAGGTGGAAGAGGCGGTGCGCCACGCGCCCAAAGTCAACACCATTCTGGAAATTGACCTGAATCGGTACCTGACGCCGCCCAAATCGTGGCTGGTTCCCTTCCTGCGCCCCAAGATGGGCGAAAAGGAAAAACTGGCACATGCGGACTACAAGAGTTTCAACAAGGAACTCGCTAAGCAACCAACGACGCTGACATTCGAGGACAGCAAGGACGATCGCGTTGCTTGTTTCTTCCACACTGGTGGGACCACCGGGATGCCCAAGGTGGCGCAGCATAAATACTCGGGCCTGATCTACAACGGCTGGCTGGGCAAAACACTGTTGTTTGACGAGAATGACGTCATCATGTGCCCGCTGCCGATGTTCCACGTCTTTGCAGTGCATGTGATCGTTATGGCCGCCGTGTCGTCGGGTGCGCATGTGATATTCCCGACACCTGCAGGTTATCGCGGTGACGGTGTATTCGACAATTTCTGGAAGCTGATCGAGCGCTGGAAGGTGAGCTTTATCATCACTGTTCCAACCGCGATATCAGCCAAGATGCAACGCCCGGTGGACGCAGATATCTCAAGTGTGAAAACCGCCTTTTCGGGTTCGGCGCCGCTGCCGGTGGAGTTGTTCCGCCGCTTCGAAGAGGCGACGGGCGTCACCATCGTCGAAGGCTACGGCCTGACCGAGGCCACCTGTCTGGTCTCGTGCAACCCCGTGGATGGCGAGAAAAAGATCGGTTCGATCGGTATTCCGTTCCCCTATACGGATGTCAAAATCCTGCTGGATGGGCCGGATGGGCCGACAGAGTGCGGCACTGATCAGATTGGTGAGATCTGCATCTCGAACCCCGGTGTGTACGCAGGCAACACGTATACTGAGGCCGACAAGAACATTGGTCTTTATCACTTTGACAAATACCTGCGTACGGGCGATCTGGGACGGTTTGACGAAGACGGCTACCTTTGGATCACCGGTCGCGCCAAGGACCTGATCATTCGCGGTGGTCACAATATCGATCCTGCTGAAATCGAAGAGGCGCTGCTGGGTCATAATGCAGTTGCCTTCGCGGGGGCGATCGGTCAGCCGGACGCGCATTCGGGCGAAGTGCCCTGTGCCTTTGTTGAATTGGTCGATGGGGCTTCGGTCACTGAAAATGAGCTGCTGGAGTATTGCAAGGTTCACGTGCATGAGCGTGCCGCGCAACCCAAGCATATAACCATTCTTGACGAGTTGCCGAAAACTGCCGTCGGCAAGGTGTTCAAGCCGGACCTGCGCAAACAGGCCATCACCCGCATTTACAACGGTGCTCTTGACGCTGCGGGGCTTGCTGCGCGGGTTGTTCTGGTGATCGACGATAAAAAGCGTGGCCTTGTCGCGCAGCTTGACGCGAACGGATCTTCGGAAGACGATGTCTCGAAAGTGCTGGGCGCATATACCCGGCCCTGGGAGTGGTCCAAATAAGCCGGAGGAACAATGGACTATGAACGCCTGATCGACGAAGAAACCTGGGCGTTCATACGCCGCACGGCCGAAAGCTATCCGGATGATGCGGTCGATTTGTCCATCGAGGACCAGCGTCGGGTCTATGTCACGATGTGCAAGCAGTTTCGCCAACCGCGCCCTGCCGGTGTCGAAACCCAGGACCTGTACGCCGATGGCGTGCCGGTCCGCCACTATACCGCCGGGCATCCGACCCGAACGGTTGTCTATTTTCATGGTGGTGGCTTTGTCGTTGGCGGGTTGGACAGCCACGATGATGTCTGTGCCGAATTTTGTGCGCAGACGGGATACCGCGTCGTTTCAGTTGACTACAGGCTGTGCCCTGAACATGTGCATCCGGCGCAGTTCCGAGATTGCTGGACGGCTGTGAAATGGGCGGCGACAGAGTATGGCGACCCGCTTGTCCTGGCCGGGGATAGTGCGGGAGGAAATCTGGCAGCAGCTATCGCCCACCATGCGCGCGGGCGGCTGGACAATATACTGGGGCAGGTGCTGATCTACCCCGGTTTTGGCGGAGACCAATCGCGCGGTTCATATCTTGAGCACGCCCATGCTCCTTTACTGACACTGGACGATATTAAATTCTACGAAACCGTCCGATACGCAGGTACCCCGCCTCAGGGCGATCCGACTTACGCGCCCTTACAGGACAATGATTTCTCGGAACTGCCGCCTACTGTTGTGATTACCGCTGATTGTGATCCGCTCCGTGATGACGGGAAGGTCTATTGCGAGCGGATCAGTGCAGCTGGTGGTCTGGCCCATTGGATCAACGAACCTGGCCTTGTCCATGGGTACCTGCGCGCGCGAACCTCGGTAAAGCGCGCAGCAGACAGTTTCGAACGGATTTCGATCGCAATCGAAGCGCTTGGGCAAGAAATCTGGCCCTACGACTGACGCCAGCCAGTTACTTCAGGAAAGGCTTAGCCTTCATCGTCTCTGCGAGGGGCGCACCCAAACGGTTCAGAATGGTCGGGGCCAATTGGACCTGATCTATCACGGTTTCAGCGTCAGGCCCGTCGGCATCACCGAAGTAATACAGCGCGGTTTCCTGTTGCAGTGGGCTGCGCCCACCGTGGTGTCCGCGCTCGTCCTGACCGTGATCGGCGGTGACGATCACCTCATACCCTAGTTGGCGCCAGCGTGGGATGAACGGGGCCAGCATCTCGTCTGCAACAAAACAGGCATGATCCATTTCCTCGCAGTCGTGATAGAAACGGTGACCCATGCTGTCCAGTGTGCAGGTGTGCAGGATGCCATAGTCCAACCCAAAGCGCAGACACAGATTGGTCAGGGTCGCAAACAGATCGACGTCGGACGGGGTCATCTGATTGTCTTTGCCGTAACCGGTCATGCTGTGAAAGCGACCGTGATTGATGGTCTGGCTCTCTGGCTCGTCATATTCGACGTCGCGGACATAGTCGAACGGGTGGCGGTTGAAGAACTGCGACCAAAAACTGTGCGTTACTGCCCCTGTCACGCCGCCGGCCTCACGTACCTGGCTAAAGATATCCTTGTGGCTCAGGCGAAAAACGTTGCCGTTTCCGGTGCAGCCGTGTTCTTGCGGGGTTACGCCCGTATGGATCGATGCATAGCAACTGGCCGAAGTTGAAGGCAGCACCGCGCGGTGCTTCCACACCCGAGCTTCGCCGCTGTCGACCCAGCCTTCGAGGTTGCCGAACAGGCGGCGGAAATTCCGGTATGGTACTCCGTCCAGGATGATCAATAGTAGTTTACGGTCCATGGTTCGGCCTTTTGATCTGAGTATTTCATGCGGACGATACGCGAGTTGAAACCATGCGCCTGCCAAATCGCGTCCCAAATAATAAATTCCCGACGTCAACCAAGATGCAAAACGCCGGGAATCCATTTCTTCAAAGTGATGTTACAGGCGCAGAGATCAGTTCCCCGCGCTTTCCATTTTGCGATGGGCAACGACCTCTTCCAGCCAGCCCAGATGCATCTCGGGCACCGAGCTCAGCAGAAGGTCTGTATAGTCGTCGAATGGCGGGCTGAGCACCTGGCTCTTTGGGCCATAGCGCGCCACGCGTCCCTGATACATCACCGCAATGCTGTCGCTGATCGCCCGAACCGTCGCCAGATCGTGGGTGATAAACAGGTAGGCCACATCCTCGATCTTCTGCAAATCCAGCAGCAGCTTGAGGATACCGTCCGCCACAAGCGGGTCGAGTGCCGATGTCACCTCGTCACAAATGATCATCTTGGGCTTGGCCGCCAAAGACCGCGCGATACACACGCGTTGCTTCTGGCCACCGGACAACTCGGCTGGGTAACGGTCGATGAACTTCTCGCCCAACTCGATCTCGTCCAGCAACTCGACAACCCGTTTGCGTTTTTCGGCACCGCGCATGTTGAAGTAGAACTCCAGCGGGCGCCCGATGATCGTGCCGACGGTCTGGCGCGGGTTCATTGCCACGTCAGCCATCTGATAGATCATCTGCAACTCGCGCAGGTCCTCGCGGGATCGTCCGGCAAGATCAGGCGAAAGCTTGCGTCCGGCAAACGTAATCTCGCCATCGCGCGGCGGCAACAGGCCGGTGATCACCCGGGCGAGTGTCGACTTACCAGAACCGGATTCGCCCACAACTGCCAGCGTCTGCCCCGGATGAAGCTCGACATTGACGTTGTGCAGCACGTCGAAATTCAATCCCTTGTAGCGCGCGGTGATACCGTCAACGCTCAACAGTGGTTCCGCTGTGGGCTGTTTTTCTTCGTGCTCGATCGAACGGACCGAGACCAGAGCTTGCGTGTACTCTTCCTGCGGGTTGTTGATGATCTGATCGGTTGACCCGTATTCAACCGTATTTCCCATCCGCAGAACCATGATTTCGTCGCTGACCTGCGCCACGACCGCAAGGTCGTGCGTGATGTAAAGAGCAGCAACACCGGTATCGCGAATGGCTTCTTTGATCGCCATCAGCACGTCGATCTGCGTGGTCACGTCCAGCGCCGTGGTAGGTTCATCGAACACCACCAGATCGGGTTCGGGGCACAGCGCCAGCGCAGTCATGCATCGCTGCAACTGTCCGCCTGAAACCTGGTGCGGGTAGCGGTCACCGATATTATCCGGGTCGGGTAGGCCTAGTTTGGCGAACAGTTCCCGCGCGCGGCCTTCGGCCTCTCTTCGCGAAAACTTCTTGTGCTCGACCGCAGCTTCGACAACCTGATCCATGATCTTCTTGGCCGGGTTGAACGACGCGGCAGCGGATTGCGACACATACGCAACCTCACCCCCGCGCAGGTTGCGGATATCGCCATGTGACGATTTCAGGATATCGCGCCCATTTACCCAAACCTCGCCGCCGGTGATTTCAACACCACCCCGGCCATAGGCCATGGAAGCGAGGCCGATGGTGGACTTACCGGCACCGGATTCTCCGATCAGCCCCAGCACCTTGCCGCGTTCGAGGTCAAAACTGACCCCGTGCACGATTTCGATGTCATGGGGTTTTTCACCCGGTGGATAGACCGTTGCACCGATCTTGAGGTCACGGACCTTGAGAAGGGTATCACTCATCCCCGGCCTCCTTTCAGCGATGTGGTTCGGTTCAGGATCCAGTCAGCCACAAGGTTGACCGAGATCGCGAGCGTCGCGATGGCAACAGCCGGGTACAAAGCTGCGCCAATGCCATACACGATGCCATCCTTGTTCTCTTTCACGATGCCGCCCCAGTCGGCCAGCGGGGGCTGGACGCCCAGCCCCAGAAACGAAAGGGTCGAGATGAAGAGGACCATAAAGATGAACCGCAGCCCGAACTCGGCCACCAGCGGTGACAGGGCGTTCGGCAGGATTTCACGGAAGATGATCCAGGCACGGCCTTCGCCGCGCAATTTGGCGGCCTCGACATAATCCATCACGTTGATGTCGACAGCAACCGATCGCGACAGGCGATACGGGCGTGTCGCGTCCAGAAGCCCCATCACCAGGATCAGGATCGGAACCGTCACCGGGACGATGGCCAGAATGACCAGCGCCAGGATCAGCGTCGGGATCGACATGACCAGATCAACTGCCCGGCTGAGCACCTGATCGGCCCAACCGCCCAGAACCGCAGCCAGCAAACCCAGCGACGTGCCGGTTACAAAGCTGAGGATCGTAGCCGCAGCAGCAATGAAGATGGTGGTGCGCCCGCCATAGATCATGCGTGTCAGTAGATCCCGACCGATATTGTCGGTGCCCAACAGGTGTTCGGCGCTTGATGGCTCCCACACATCGCCAACCACTTCGGCCATACCGTATGGTGCAATCAAAGGTGCGGCCAAGGCGACAAAGAAATAGAGACCTGTGAAAAACAGACCGATCATCGCCGAAATTGGAATATTCTTCATCATTTCGGATGCCTCAGTCTTGGGTTGGCCAGGATCGATACGATATCGGCCACCATGTTCAGCCCGATATAGACGGCGGCAAAGACCACACCACACGCCAGCACGACCGGCACGTCACGCTTGGTCACCGAGTCCACCAGGTATTGTCCCATGCCGGGATAAACGAACACCACTTCGACTACGACAACACCCACAACCAGATAGGCCAGGTTTAGCATCACCACGTTTACAATGGGCGAGATCGCGTTCGGAAAGGCGTGTCGCGCAATGACCTGAAAGTTTGACAACCCCTTCAGTTCCGCCGTTTCGATATAGGCCGACTGCATCAGGTTGAGGATCGCCGCGCGGGTCATGCGCATCATCTGCGCCAAGACCACCAGCGTCAGCACGAAAGCGGGCAACGCGATCGCATTGAGTTTTTGCCCGAATGACATCGAGTCGTTGATCATCGCAAGCGAGGAAAACCAGCCCAGCTTTACCGAGACATAGTAGATCACCACGTAGCCGATCAGAAACTCTGGTATCGACACTGTCGTAAGCGTGATGGCAGAGATCAGCTTGTCCGGCCAGCGGTTGCGGTAGCGGACTGCCAGCAGGCCCAGAAAGATGGCAAGGGGAACCGAAACCACGGCCGCGGCGCATGCCAGAAACAATGTGTTGCCCAACCGTTTGCCAATGCTTTCAGCAATGTCGAGCTTGTTGGTCAGGGACTGACCCAGATCACCCTGAACGATACCGCCCAGCCATTCGAAATAGCGGGTCAGGGCAGGCCGGTTCAGGCCCATTTCTTCGCGAAGGTTTGCAAGGGCCTCTGGGGTTGCGGACTGCCCCAGGACGGCTTGCGCTGCGTCTCCGGGAAGGGCTTCGGTCAGGCCAAAAATCAGAGCCGAAGCGCCAAACAGCAATAGGAGTCCCAGCGCAAGGCGCTGGGAAACCAGTTTGATGATAGGATGCATGATCCGTGGCCCGTTTTAGACGAACCACATTTTGCGGGACATGTTGCCGTTCATCATCTCTTGGTTCGGGTCTGATTCCCAACCATCCAGCTGATTACTGACGCCTTCAACAAAGTTGTTGAACATCGGGCAAATCAAGCCGCCTTCGTCGCGGACCATACGGCCCATCTGGCTATAGATGCCTTTGCGCTTTTCTGCATCCAGTTCTGCACGCGCCGAAAACAACAGATCGTCAAAGGCCTGAACTTTGAAACGAGTGTCGTTCCAATCCGCAGTTGACAGGTAAGCGGTAGTATACATCTGGTCTTGTACAGGGCGACCACCCCAGTACGACGCACAGAAGGGCTGGACGTTCCAGACTTCGGACCAGTAGCCATCGTTGGGCTCACGTTTGATTTCCAGCGGGATACCAGCCTGAGCGGCCGTCTGCTGGAACAGAGCTGCGGCGTCGACAGCACCTGGGAAGGCACCATCTGCAACACGCAGGATAATCGGCGAGCCATCATGGCCAGACTTTTTGTAGTGCTCGGCCGCCTTTTCGACACTGAACTCGCGCTGCTCGATTGTTTCGTCAAACAGTGGGTAGGCCGCGTTGATCGGCATATCATTACCGATCGAACCGTAGCCTCGCAGAACCTTGTCTACCAGGTCAGCCCGATTGATGGCGTATTTCAGCGCGGTGCGCAGTTCATTGTTATCAAACGGTGCCGTGTCGCAATGCATGATGAAGACATAGTGACCGCGACCAGCGGTAGAATGTACGGTCAGGTTGGGTGCGCGGCCCAACAGGTCGGCAACTTTGGGTTCCACGCGGTTGACCGCGTGGACCTGTCCGGATTGCAGGGCAGCGGTACGCGCAGTTGCGTCGTTGATGACGATGACTTCGACACTGTCGAAATTGCCGTAATCGCTGTTCCAGTGGTTTTCGTTCTTTGTAAACAAGTGACGCACACCGGGTTCGTCAACTTCCAATTTGTACGGTCCAGTCCCGATACCTGCCCCCGGATTATCCATACCGCCATCAGGCTGAATGATCAGGTGGTAATCGGCCATCAGATAGGGCAGGTCGGCGTTTGGCTCGGTCAGGGTGACCTGGAAGTTGTCGCCGTCAGCTTTCATTGACTCAATGCCCTTCATGATGCCCAGGGCACCGGACTTGGAGTCTTCGTTCGAGTGGCGCTGCATGGTTTTCAGCACGTCTTCGCTGGTCATAGTCTTGCCGTTGTGGAATTCGACACCCTGACGCAGCTTGAAAGTCCAAACCTTAGCGTCGGCGCTGCCTTCAACGCTTTCCGCCAGACGCGGCTCGATCGAGCCGTCTGGTGCAACTTCAACAAGCTGGTCACCAAACTGTTTGCCGTTCTGGAAGGGAACCGAGCTTGCGTAGGTCGCTGGGTCCAGAGAGTTAGTGGATTCACCACCCTGAAGACCAAATTTCAAATCACCGCCCTTTTTCGGCCCAGCAGCCCGAGCGGCGTCCGCGAACATTGTGCTGGCCATCGCAGCCGAAACACCCAGAGCCGCGGCTTTCCCCATGAATTCGCGGCGGGTCATTTTTCCGGCTGTGACCTGACCGGCCATATGCGTGATTTGTTCGTTCATCGATTATTCTCCCTATCGAGTGGTTTTAACCCTTTTCGGGTTTTTGTTGACGCATGAGTCAACGTTGGCTTATTTCGGCGGACCGGGCAAGGGTATTTCTCCTAGATGCCGAAGGCCGAAGCGCAAGTAACCTTGTTTGGCGCGATGCCCTTTCCACAAGAATACTATGATACAATTCTGTTTCAGGCCAGTTTCCGAGCCTTTGCGGTACGGCGCGGTGCGATATGCGTCAATTCATCCACGTATTGCGACAACCAGGTCCATGACATTGGTGCCGGTTGGCCCGGTTGTCAGCAAGGCTTGGGCTTTTTCCAGAAACGATCCGCTGTCAGCATTTCGAAGGGCGGTTATCCCGCTTTCGCTCCATGTTGCGCCGGTAATGATTCCCCCTGCCGCATTGGTCGGCCCGTCTGTGCCGTCCGTGCCGCCGACAACAACTGTAAGGTTTGGCTGCCCGGCAATCTCCTGTGCCAGTGCAAGTGCCAGCGCCTGGTTTCGCCCACCGCGCCCAGGGTGATCGGGCAAGACCACTGTCGGCTCTCCGCCGAAGACCATCACGCCCTTTTCCATGCCGCGCAGCAGTTGGCCGAGATGTGCGGCAACCTTCAGATAGTCGTCATGCAGCGCCTCTTCATCGGCCCAAACCTTTAGCCCAGCCGCTTCGGCGGCTTGTACAACCGCACTGCGGGCATGGGCGTTCGAGGCCACGATCCGCGTGACGGCCTCAAATGTGTGGCTGGAAGGCAAAGCGCCGATACCCGATCCAATGACATTGAGGTCGTCGCCCGGTACATCCGAGATGGCCAGAACGGTCGCGCGCGCGCCCGCAAAGTGCGACAGTAACCCCCCGCCTTTGATGCGGGACAGCTTGCGCCGCTCGGCGTTCATCGCACCGATATCCATCCCCTCTGAAAGCAACTTGCGGTTCAATGCTTCGAGATCGCTCAGTGATTTTCCGGGCAAAAGGTCTTCGGCCAGCGAAGATGCGCCACCCGACACCAGAAGCAGCACATGTGATCCGGGGTCCATCTGTTCCAGCGCCTTACGCAGAGCACGCCCGCCTTCAAGGCTGCGGTTGTCCGGAACCGGGTGCGAAGCTTCGATCACCTCGACAGTGTCCGGCAAGTCACGGCCGTGATCGTCCTTGGTCACAACAAGCGTGGGAACCGTGCCGAACCGCGCCAAGGCCGCCCGTGCCATGGCGGCGGCGGGCTTGCCTACGGCCAGAATACGGTCCGGTTTCGGGATGTCGTGCAGGGCGGCCTCGGTGGCGGTGTATCCGTCAACGGCCTCAACCCCGGCGCGCCAAAGTTGAACGGCTTGCTTTTCAGTATCCATCAAGTCTCCACCCAGATTGTGACCGGTCCGTCGTTGACAAGTTCAACGGCCATGTCGGCCCCGAATTGTCCAGTTTCCACCGCTACACCTTGCGCAGCAAGGTAGTTTGCGAAGGTGTTATACAGATGCTCGCCAAGTTCGGGCGGTGCTGCAGTTGAAAACCCCGGCCTGTTACCGCTTGTTGTATCTGCCGCCAGTGTAAACTGGCTGATCACCAAGGCTGACCCTTTTACATCCAGAAGCGAGCGGTTCATCTTGCCCGCATCGTCCTTGAAAATCCTGAGTCTGGCGGTTTTCCGGGCCAGTTTTTCAGCCTGGGCTTCATCGTCCCCCTGCATGGCGCAGACAAGAATCAAAAGCCCCGGACCGGATGCGCCAATGACATTGCCATCGACCGATACTTTGGCTTGCGAAACTCTTTGCAGCAATGCGCGCACGCGGTTCCCCCCCTTGGCGATTATCTTGCCTGAGCGATGGTTTAGACGCGCCAGTCGACAAAGTCACCCAGCACGGCACGATCTGTACGAAAGTTATTTGCGGGGTGCTTTCCGTCCGAATACCCAAAGGAAATCGCGCACAGGATCAGGCGGTCTTCCGAGATCCGAAAATATCTGTGCAGGAACGGGCCATACGCGGCTAATGCGGCCTGAGGAATGGTTGCCACACCCAACGCCTGCGCTGCCAACGAAAAAGCCGTAACAAACCCTCCGCAATCCATTGCGCCATATGGCCCAAGTTCCGCCGGGCTTGAGACGATGGCGCAATGCGGTGCATCGAACAGAGCGAAATTGCGCATCATTTGTCGGGCCGATCCTGCCCGGTCCCCGCGTTCCACACCGACGGCTTCATAGAGCGCCCAACCGCACGCGCGGCGGCGGTCTTGATAGACGCCGGAGTATGACGCGGGAAACGGAAGATCGGGGGCCGGTACGCCTGTTTCAGCTTCGTTTTGCATCGCAGCACGGAACCTGTCGGTCTCTGCGCCGCTTGTGATTACCAATTGCCACGGCTGCGCGTTACACCAGCTTGGGACCCGGGCCGCGCTGGCCACGATTTGTTCGATCTGCTCGTTTGGTACAGGGTCGGGCAGGAAGGCCCGGCAGGAATGGCGATTTTTCAGAAGGTTATTCAGTTCTGCAAATGACACGGGCGCCTCGTTTCTACGTCTCGACACTTAGGATGATCATGCCACGCCAGATGTACAAGAGACCGCTATTGCTGCCCGTTGGCTGCCAGATACCCGACAACCCCGGCTACGAGCAGGCCCAGAATAACGGCAATCGTGATCTTGATGGCTGACCAGGGGCGTTCCCCCTGAACCCGCCCGGTTCGGCCGTTCACCACAAATCGATAGGTTTGCCCGCGATATTTGTATGCCGCCAGCCAGATCGGTAGCAGAATATGCTTGAACGTGACGTCTCGTACCTCGGTGTCTACCGTGTGGATACGCTGCTTGTCGCCCCCAATATCGAAACGAACATCCCGTTCGATCACGCGCGCCATGTGCGCGCGGGCCTCGCTGTAGCCCTCTTTCAATTCGACCGTATACGCTTCGGCGCGAAACCCGGCGAGGTATTCTGGCTGGTAAGGCTCCAGCGCAGGCAGATCCCAAGGCTGCAGCGCGTCGGTGTAAGCCTTGGGCAGCGACTGCGAGGCCAGCACCAGGACGTCATCAAAAAACCGCGCAACACGACCCGATTTGGGTGACCAGCGCACCTTTGGAACCTGCTGCTGAACCCGTTTACCGTCCCGCATCACTGTGTGGGTTTCATAATAGATCACGCCGCGCTCACCACGGTAGGCGGACTTGGTGTCGGCATCAAAGGTCCAGTACGGAACATAGATGCCCTGCATCTTGCGGCCCTTGCGGGCATAGTCCTTCAACCCGTTTGGCGCGAACCATAACCGACCCAGCCAATCGCTCATCGCCTTGTGCGCCTCGCGCTCGTCGAAAGCAAAAGGCAGAACACCCTTTGGCTTGATATGCCGGTTCACGCCGGTGTCAGTTACCACCGGCGTGGCACAGAACGGGCATTCCGCAGCGTGCGTGTTGGGGTCGAATTCAACCTGCGCCGCGCAGTTCGGGCAGGACAGAACGCGCGTCTGTTCCAGCTCGCTGTCAGGCAGACGGTCCGCAATGGCCGCGTCAAAATCCAGTTCGCGCAGGCTGGCACCTTGCCATGGGCCCGATCCGATTGGTTCCGAATGACCACAATGATCACATGTCAGCGTACCATTGCTAGGGCTGAACCGATAATCCGCACCGCATTGCTGGCAGGGAAAGCGGTGCTCTGCAAGGTCAGGGGCGTTTGTCATACGTTACCCAATAGTGTCAGGTCAGATGGAGGAGTCTTGCGCTTCGGTCAGGCCCCCGGCGGCGGTGGCGGCAGAATGGTGAACAGTTGCGCCAGTTCCTGCACGTCACCGGCCTTTTTCCAGCCGTCCTGGCCCGCGGTCCAAACAAAGGTGTCGCGCGTCAGATCACCCTCGCTGGCCATTCGGCCCATCCTGGCTTTGGAGTATGGGCCGCTGGTCTGCCCATCCACGGCGATATGCCAAACATGCTCGACCGGCGGCGGCGGCGGGGCCGCATGAGTTGACGGTCGTGGGGCAGCGGGGGCGGGCGATCCCCACGGGCCGCTTGGCTGGGCCGCTGCCATGTTTGACATCTGCTGTGCCATCGCCATGCCCATTCCCATGCCAAGACCTGCGCCCATGCCACCGCCTTGGCTGGGGTTGCTGGCCGCAGCCGTCATTGCCTCTGCTGCGGAATACTGTGTGAATTTGCCCAGATCTCCGGCCAATCCCATCGAGGTCCGCTTGTCCAATGCGGCCTCGACCGCCGGAGGAAGCGAAATATTCTCGATGTAGAATTCCGGCATCTCCAGCCCATAGCCTTCCAACACCGGGGAAACTTCAGCCGCGATCAATTTGCCCAGATCAGCCGTGTTCGCCGCCATGTCCAATACAGGAATACCTGACCCCGAAATAACGCGGCTGAACTCCTGCACGATGATGTTGCGGACCTGAAAGCTGATCTCGCTCATGGTGAATTCGCCGTCGGTTCCGACGATTTCCACAAGGAACCTGGCCGGGTCTTTGACCCGAACGGTATAGGTACCATAGGCGCGTATGCGTGTCGGCCCGAACTCGGGGTCGCGCAGCATGATCGGGTTCTTGGTCCCCCATTTCAGGTCGTTGAACCGGGTCGTATTGACGAAGTAGATCTCGGACTTGAACGGCGACTGAAAGCCATGATCCCAGTGCTGCAACGTGGTCAGGATCGGCATGTTGTTGGTCTCTAGCATATAGAGACCTGGCGTGAACACATCCGCCAACTGCCCTTCATGCACAAATACGGCCGCCTGACCTTCGCGCACAGTCAGCTTGGCACCGTATTTGATTTCATGGCCTTCACGCTCGAACCGCCAGACCATGGTGTCGCGAGTGTCGTCAACCCAATGGATGACGTCAATGAATTCTCCGGTCAGAAAATCGAATATTCCCATTTGGGTTCTCCTGTCCTTGGTGTCAGAGCGGTTGCCCCATCATTTCCCGGGCTATGACATGCACGATGGGGCGGGCCTGATCGACTGTCACGCCGGGCTCCAGCCGCTTGTCATAAAGCATTGTCAGCAGTTTTTCGTCATGGCTCGTCAGCAGGGCAAACTCGTCATCATCATTGAAGATCGATGGGCGCGCTGCCGGGCTGTCGTTCGACAATCCCAGTCCCTGTGCGATTTCTTCGTGGATACAGCTGCGGCGGACCAGATCGGTCAGCTCGGCCCGGATCAACGCAACGGCGCGCACATATTTGTACGGAGACGCCGTTGTCGCCGAGGCAAAAACAAAACAATCGAAATTCGATCTCGGATTTGCGACCAGATCAAGCGAAGCCTGACTGATATTCGGGATCAGCTGTTTCAGTCGGGACACCACATAGGTGCTGTCGTCCTTGCCCGCGAAGAAGACGTGGAAGTTAGCGTTTCGGGAGACCACGGAAATCGGATGATCCGTCAGCCTCGCCAGGCGCGAGGCAAAGGATTGAACCCGTTCCGCATCTTGTTCCCGAACAGCGGGCAGCACGGAAGGCCCAAACTCAGTCTGGATGCGCACCGGCCCCGACCACCGGCTGAGTTGCCCGTCTGTCTGGCGGGAACCGATGGAAACGTTTTGGGTCGGATATTCGCTGTAGAACGCAATCGCTTCGAAATTTCGCGCCAGATCCTGGGCGTCATAAGGCGTATCGGGGCCGCCCCCGTCTGTCCGCAATAACCCCCGGACCAGAAGGTCGCGTTCGACACGCTGGTAAAACCGCGCCAGATCCTGACTTGCGGCAGATGGCGGTACATAGGCATTCGCCGCAACAGAAACAGGCGCCGGGCGCGCTTGTGGTGCAATCGAGGATGTCAGTGTTTCATCGCAATTGGCCAAAGCCAAAAACGCCGCCATCCCCAACCCCAGTTTCAGATATGTAATATCCCGCACGCCCAGTTCAGCCTCAGCCGGGGACAGCGGTTCCGGCGTTGTCGCCGGTCCCGTCTCGTCGCGCCTTGGCGGATGCCAGAGTGTCGCGCAGTTCCGCCTCCATCTTCTGCAACTCGGCCTCGGCGGCAGCACGTTTGGCTTTTCCTTCATCCGCAATGGCAAGGCTTTCGTTGATGGTACCGATCAGGTCTGCGTTGGCCTTTTTGACCGCTTCGATATCGAACACGCCGCGTTCCATTTCCTCGCGGATCATCTTGTTCGACTGGCGCAGATTGGCAGCATTCGAAGTCAAAAGCTCGTTGGTCAAATCGTTGGCGTCGCGCACCGCGGCGGCAGCTTCGGCGCTGCGCTGAATGGTGACGGCCTGTGCCAGTTGCGTTTCCCACAGCGGCACGGTGTTCACCAGCGTCGAGTTGATCTTTGTGACCAGCGACTTGTCGTTCTCCTGCACCAGCCGGATCGACGGCAGCGACTGCATCGTGACCTGACGCGTCAGTTTCAGATCGTGCACGCGGCGCTCCAGATCGTCACGCGCGGCGCGCATGTCACGCAGTTCCTGCGCTTTCATCACCTGTTCTTCTTCTGGCGCGGCCTGAACGGCGGCTTCCCTTTCGGGGATGTCATGGCTGTCCAACTCGGTCAGCTTTTCTTCACCCGCCGCGATATACAGCGCCAGTTCATCGTAAAAACCCAGAGTTTTCTCGTACAGCAGGTCCAGCGATTTGATGTCCTTGAGCAGTGTATGTTCATGTCCCAGAAGATCGTCGGTTATGCGGTCGATCTGCTCCTGAACTTCTTCAAACTGAGCGGTAAATTTCGCAAATGGTGCGGCTCTGCCCAGCAGCCTTTCCCACCAGCTGCGCTCGCGGCGCACGTCCAGCTCACTGACCGAAAATCCGCGGATCGTGGTCACGATATTGCGCAGGCTGTCTCCTGCCGGGCCAACATCCTTGTTGCGCACATCCGCAAGCATGGCCTGACTGATTTCCTGCAATTCGGCCTGAGCGGAAGACCCGAAAGCAACAATCGAGTTGGTGTTGCCCATGTCAATCTCGTCCATGCGCTTGCGGATCTCGGCACTCACGGGTTCATCGGCTTCTTCAAGCGAGATAACCTCGGCCTTTGGTTCGGGCAGGGCAACTGCGGTGACTTCCTGCACCAGTGTTTCGGCCTGAGCCGCCTTGTTCTTGATCTCATCGGACATGGGGATGTTCCTCGCTCAAATAATGGCCGGTCAGTCCAACCGGACGCCTTCGCGCTGCAATCTTTCGCGCAGCACGTCGATTTCGACCGTCAGATCACTGCGGTCATCCAATAGCATTTTCCGCGTACGCGCGGCGAAATTCTGTTCCAGATCATCCAGTAGCGCGACGTAGTCTGTCATCGCCTGCGCATCGCGGGTCCGGGCATAGACATCGGCGAACTTGACAGTCGCATCACGCGCGCCCTGTAGATAAACCGTCATGTATTTTCGCGCGCCAGCCAGATCGCGGGGGTCTTCCTCGACCGTTCGAAAAAGGTCACGTGCGGTGTCCTGAAACCGTTCCAAACGGGCTTCGATCCGGCGATCACCCGCGCGTTTGATGGCGTCCGTCATCTCGGAAAGACGGTTTTCCGCATCCTCAACGACCCGGGCAACGCGATCTTGCTGAAAGGTGTCAATTCCTTCCATGCCCTTGTCCTTCATCGGATCAAACCCGAAGGAGGCCGAGTGCAGCACGGTTGCTGCAGCGCCGAACAAGACAGGGGCAAGCAGGCTGACTTGCGACGCCGTTTCCGCATTCAGAAACTCGGTCCGGTAGGACGCAAGAGCGGCGCCCAGACCTGTCAGAAGGCTGGCAAAGATTTTACGGGGAAACGCAGGCCGGCGGGCAGCCTTACGGGCGTTAAACGCGGCTTCGGCCCGCAGACCTTCCCGCAGTAAAAACGCAGCTGCCGTCAGCAGGCCAGCTGCGATCAGACCAATGGTCATGCCTATCGCGCCGTCGTTCAGCGACAGAAACACCAATGGGATGGCCGGTATGAACAGGACATTGGCACGCGCGCCCGCAGGTTCGACCCGCGCGCCATCGAATTGCCCACGGGGCTGAAGAGTGTCGCCGGACGTATCATCCTGAGGGCTGTATTTGCCGCCAAATCGCTTTGCCATGCGTTACAAGCCCCCAAGCACGCCTGTGCACACGCCAAACAAAAGCACCAGCAATACGGCGTAGGCGAATTTTTGCACTCCGCTTCCGGACATCACGCTCCCCAAATAGCAGCAATCACAGAAAATTTAGGGGATACGCAGGCTTGGCGCTAGGGGGAAGGTTGCCGAACCTGCATCACTTGCGGGGATTCTTGCCGATGGGCGGGCGTTTTCTTTGTGGTCGCGTCGGGCGTTTGGGGGGCGCTTCGGGTTTGGCATCCGAATCCAGCCCAAGTTGATCGCGCATAACGCGGCGGCGGATTTCTTCGACTTCTCCCGGCTTCAGATTGCCCAATTGGAACGGGCCGTAAGAAACCCGCAACAAACGGTTCACATTAAAACCGATATCTTCCATGGCCCGACGGATTTCTCGGTTCTTTCCTTCGCGCAGACCGATGGTCAGCCAGGCATTGGCCCCTTGCTGGCGATCCAGCGTGACGGTCATCGGCTGGAACCGCTCTCCCTCAATCACCAGACCTTTGCGCAGCGGTTCGAAATCTTCGTCTTTCGGGCGGCCGTTTACCCGCACACGGTATTTGCGCAACCAGCCGGTCGCGGGCAGTTCGAGCTTGCGCTTGATAGCACCGTCATTAGTCAGCAGCAGCAGACCTTCGGAATTCAGGTCAAGCCGACCAACACTCATCACCCGCGGCATGTCTTCGGGCAGCTTGTCGAAAATCGTATCGCGCCCTTTTTCGTCGCGGGTTGTCGTAACCAGCCCAGCAGGCTTGTGATACAGCCACAAACGCGAGGGTTCCGGTTCCGAGACCGGTTTGCCGTCGACAATGATCTTGTCTTTCGCCGTCACGTTCAGGGCGGGGCTGTCGATGGTCTTGCCATTCACAGCCACGCGGCCAGCTTCGATCATGCGCTCGGCCTCGCGCCGCGACGCGACGCCAGCGCGGGCCAGGACTTTGGCGATCCGGTCGCCGGGAGGAGGGGTCTTGTTCATGTCTGGGCCATACCCTATCCCGCGCGCTTGCGAAAGGCAGGTTTCTGATGCAGTCAGGGGCATGATGTTCAAATCGCATATGGAACAGGCACTGAGTGAGGCGCGCGCTGCAGCGGATCGCGGCGAAGTGCCCGTTGGCGCGGTCATTGTCGGGCCGGACGGCTCTGTTGTGGCGCAGGCAGGAAACCGGACGCGTGAGTTGAACGACCCAACGGCGCATGCAGAAATCCTGGCTTTGCGCGCGGCCTGTGCCCATGCTGGATCTGAAAGACTGCCCGGACATGATATCTATGTCACACTGGAACCCTGCGCCATGTGCGCAGCGGCCCTGGCGGCCGCGCGTATCCGGCGCGTTTATTACGGGGCTTCCGATCCCAAATCCGGCGGCGTGGCCCATGGCGCGAGGGTTTTTTCCCACCCGCAAGCGCATCACAAGCCCGAGGTCTATGACGGCATAGCCGCCAAAGAATGTGAAACCCTGCTGCTGGATTTTTTCGCGGAAAAACGAATAGAAAAATGACCGTGATCTGACAGGACGGCCACTGTCAGTTCCAGTCCAGGCGATACACTGTCTGCTGCCCGCCGAACCCTTTCAGTGCAACCGATTTTGGCGAACTGAACCTCAGACCGCCCTCCGGGTTGACCAGCAATCTGGTCACGTCGGTGACATGAATTTCATTCGGGCCACTTACGTCTGTCACGCGCGCCGCCTTATTGACGACGGACCCGAAGAAATCCTCATCTTTCTGTATGACGTCGCCGGTATGAATTCCAATCCGCAGACCCAGAGGTGTTTCGGAATTTGCCAATGCGTTCTTTCTTTGCAGCTCGATTGCTGCCTGAATCGCATCCTGGACCGTCGGGAAGATCGACATCGTGCCATCCCCAAGGGATTTGACCAGTCGTCCCTGATGGGCTTGGATAAGGTGTTCAGCCAGATCAAAATGACCGGAAATAAGCTGGGCCCATTTTTTGTCACCCAAGTGCCGGGTGATATCTGACGACCCGACAATGTCAGTGAACATGACCGAAGCGGTTCCCTCGGTCTGATCCTGTGTGAACTCCTGTTTTGCGGCTTCGATCAGTGCATTCAACACCGAATGCTCGATGCCGATCTTTTCCATGTTCGAGGTCGGGTTAGACACATGCAGCTGCACCATTTTCCAGACGCCGTCTTCCAGATGCAGAACAAATGTAAAGCGGTGCCAGGCTGAATTGCCGTTCGAATGAAAGGTCAGCGTCGCTTCGCAAAATGCCCAGCCTACATCCCCACATTCAAAGGCTTCCAGCGAATGTTCCTGCCAGTCATAGTCCGGGATTTCGTTGGTGTGATCGGCGAAGCCACGCCGAAACACCTGCCCGGACCATGCCTCTTCATCCGCCGAGCCCTGATACCGCAGGTGTTCCGAGGATGACAGCATGTTGACCAGCACAGCCCGATCCTTGTCATGAACGGCTTGATTCCATCGCCGTACAACTGCGATCAGTTCCGGTGAAGGGACAATGTCGCTGGTCATATCATCCCTACAGCTTTATCGCCTGCATAACCTGCGGTTCGATGACGTCTACACCCGGCAAAGCACCTTCCAGAGCCTGAGCGGATTGCTCAAGAATCGGGAAGGTCTTGTAGTGGCAGGGAATTACCGTCTTGAAGTTGAAGTATCTTTTGGCGGCGTAGGCGGCAGCTTTCATATCCATGGTGAAATGCCCGCCCGCTGACAGGATGCCAATATCGGGTTTGTAGTAATCCCCCAACCAGTCCATGTCGGCCATGATGTCGGTATCACCTGAAACATAAAGCATGCGCCCCTCGGCACTGATCATAAAGCCGACCTCGCTGCCGCCCGTGCGCAGGCCGTCCGGTGTCGAAAAGGTCGAGCTGTGAGAGGCCGGGACCATTGTTACCATGACCCCGTTCAGGTTGACCGTGCCGCCCTTGTTGAAACCAATGGTCTCGATGCTTTCGGCTTCGGCCCAGTACCCCATCAGGTCATATTGTCCCACAACCGGAATCTTCAGGTGTTTGGCCAAAGGCAGAACGTCGACGACATGGTCAAAATGCGTATGGGTCAGAAGGATGTGGGTGGCGCCACCAACGGCGGCGTCATGCTGTTCCTCGGGCAAGACCGGGTTGCCGGTCAGCCAGGGGTCGATTAGCAGCACCTGTCCCTGGGTTTCGATACGGAAACTTCCATGGCCCAACCAGATAATGTTCATAATTATTTCCTCCCAATCATTCTGTTGGCGGCAGCCTAACATCGGATAAGTAAATTTCCATGGATTGGTTTCGTGAAATAGACGGGTACTGCGAGCGGCTGTCTCCAGCCTACTGGGCCGAGCCCGTTAACGCGGTCACAAACGCTGCTTTTCTGATTTGCGCATGGGTCATGTGGAGGCGCGTGCGCAATCAGAACATGCCGCTGGCCAAGGTTTTGGTGGCGCTTCTGGCGATCGTCGGGTTTGGCAGTTACCTGTTCCACACGCATGCGCAGGTATGGGCGGCTTTGGCGGATGTCGCGCCCATACTGTTGTTCATATTGGTCTATGTTTTTGCGGTGAATAAAGACATCTGGAGGATGCCTTTGGGGGTGGCGTTCGGGGGAATGCTTCTTTTTCTTCCCTATGCGACGGCTGCTGTCCCACTGTTCCAACATGTTCCGGGGCTTGGAGGGTCGGCGGTTTATGCGCCAGTCCCTTTGCTGATCCTGATCTATGCTGTTCTTTTGCGCGGCCGTGATCCGATTCTGGCCAAAGGAATGACAATCGGGGCGTTGATCCTGATCCTGTCGATAACTTTCCGTGCCCTCGATATGCGTTTCTGCGGCCAATGGCCGGTGGGGACACATTTCATGTGGCATCTCCTGAATGCCATTTTGCTGGGCTGGATGATCGAAGTGTATCGAGCGGCCCTCATCAGGGGCCGCGTCACCCAAACTCGTGGATCATGAGCATATGGCGCGGAGGCCTGTCGTTACCAACCTTAAGACTTATTATTCGGTCGATGAAACGGCGTTGGCCTTTTCTCAGTCTTGAAAGGCTGCGGCCAGATGATCCGGCAGGTCGAATTCGCTTATAACCCGTGCGCGGCCCTCGGGCGACATCTTGCGGGCAGTCTTTTCAACAATGCTCTGGATTTTCTCGGCTGAGTGTTTCGCCGCAAAGGGTTGGAAATACCATTTCAGAAACACAAAGCAGATCACATCTTCCAGCGCCTGCACCTCTGCATCGCGTTTGATGCCTTGCTTGCGCAACATGCGACCCGCGGCTTCGGCCTGCTCAGTGTCATAGCCTTCTTGGGTCATCAAACTCATCACCACGTCCGCGTGGTGTACACCTTGCGCCTTGCGCCAGGCCAGATAACCCGCCCGACCTTCCGGGAATTCATTGCGGGCAAGTTTCCACCGCTCCACATGTTGACCACGCGCCGCAATCTGCAAGGCGTCGGACGCGCCCGGAAACAGGCGGTCAAGCTCTGCGCTCATGCGCTCGCCGTAAAGCTGCGCTTCGGGGCGGCCATCATCGCGGTTGGGGTCATTTGCATTCGCCGCATCGATGGCATCCAGGACCGCTTGTTTTTGCGTGTTCATCAGCTGCTCCACTTGCTTGTCAGAACCGCAAGTGCCTTATGCAGTTCCCTTTTGGTATTTGCAGCAATGCTAACGACTCGCTTTGGGCTGTGCACCCTCGAATATGCTTTTTGGCCGGGTCGGAGAGGGGAAATCCGACCCAGCCGGAACCTGCGCATCACTTTGCAGGTTTAACCTTGTCCTGAGTGACCGGTTCCGTCACGGGCGAGGGGAAGGTCAAAGTGCGTGTCAGGTTGCTTGTGTCGATACCCAAGGCCATGGCCGGTGCGGCCAAAAAGGTGGCGGACAAGACTGCGGCAATCATCAGGGGTTTCATGTTTTTCTCCGGTTTGCGTTGTGTCGCACAACTAGAAATGAACAGTACAGTTCAGTTTTCAAGGACAATATTGAACTAATTAGTTTACTTTTTTGCATACCACTCATTCAGTTTTGAATGGCGGGTGTCATGCGGTGGATCTCAAACTCGGGACGGCCCATGGCGCAGCGGTCTTGCGACTGCCGCAACAGACAGGTAAACGCCCCATAACGTAGATGAGGGAAGCCGATGTCGATTGACCAAAGCACCGCCGCCAAAGTGGCCAAACTGGCCCGGATCAAGGTCGAGGATGACGCGCTGCCGGCGCTGGCATCCGAGTTCAACACAATCCTCGGGTTCATCGAACAGCTGAACGAAGTGGATGTCGAAGGTGTCGAGCCGATGGTCTCGGTCACGCCGATGCGGCTGAAACGCCGTAAGGACGAGGTAACCGACGGCAACCAGCAGGGCAAGGTGCTGGCCAACGCCCCTGACGCCCGCGAAGGGTTCTTCGCAGTTCCCAAAGTGGTGGAGTAAGACATGAGCGAGCTGAACAAACTGGGTCTGGCCGAGGCGCGCGATGCGCTGCGCTCAGGTGACGTCACTTCTGTCGAGCTGACCGACGCCTGCCTGAAAGCCATTGACGAGGCAGATGCGCTGAACGCCATTGTCCACAAGACACCCGAACTTGCAATGGAGCGCGCCAAGGCTGCGGATGAGCGGATCCAGCGTGGCGACGCACCGTCGATGTGTGGCCTGCCGATCGGCATCAAGGATCTGTTTTGCACCAAGGGTGTGCCCTCGCAGGCGGCGTCGAAAATCCTGGAAGGGTTCAAGCCGGAATACGAATCCACCGTTTCTCAGCAACTGGCCGACGCAGGCGCGGTGATGCTGGGAAAACTGAACATGGACGAATTCGCCATGGGATCGTCCAATGAAACATCGACCTATGGCAATGCGGTCAGCCCGTGGCGCCGTGGCAACGATGATGCGCAACTGACACCGGGCGGCTCGTCTGGCGGGTCTGCGTCTGCCGTGGCTGCTGATTTGTGCCTGGCTGCGACAGGTACCGACACCGGAGGCTCGATCCGCCAGCCTGCGGCCTTCGTTGGCATCACGGGCATCAAACCCACCTATGGTCGTTGCTCGCGGTGGGGTATCGTCGCCTTTGCGTCCTCGCTGGATCAGGCAGGACCAATGACCAAGAACGTGCGTGATGCAGCGATCATGCTGGAAACCATGTGCGGACATGACCCCAAGGATTCGACCAGTGCCGAACTGGCGGTCCCGAATTTCGAGGCCATGCTGACCGGTGACATCAAGGGCAAGAAGATCGGTATCCCGAAAGAGTACCGTATGGACGGTATGCCCGCCGAGATCGAAAAACTCTGGGCCGATGGCGCAGCGATGCTGAAAGCCGCGGGGGCCGAGATTGTCGACATCTCGCTTCCGCACACCAAATACGCGCTGCCCGCCTATTACGTGATTGCTCCGGCCGAGGCATCTTCGAACCTCGCCCGCTATGACGGTGTTCGCTATGGTCGCCGTGCACAGCTCGCGCAGGGCGATGGCATCACCGAGATGTACGAAAAGACCCGCGCCGAAGGTTTTGGCCCCGAGGTGCAGCGCCGCGTGATGGTCGGCACATATGTGCTGTCCGCAGGTTTCTATGACGCCTATTACAATCGCGCGCGCCGGGTCCGGACCCTGATCAAGAAAGACTTCGAAGACGTGTTCGCCGCAGGCATCGATGCCATTCTGACACCGGCAACCCCTTCGGCGGCTTTCGGTCTGGGGGAAATGACCGAGGCGGACCCTGTTCAAATGTATTTGAACGACGTCTTTACGGTTACCGTGAACCTCGCTGGCTTGCCCGGTATCTCGGTCCCCGCAGGGCTGGATGCACAAGGTCTTCCCTTGGGGTTGCAGCTGATCGGGCGCCCGTGGGAAGAAGGTGACTTGCTCAACACCGCTTATGCGCTGGAAACCGCAGCCGGTTTTGTGGCCAAGCCCGGCAAATGGTGGTAAGCCTTCGGGCAAGTGAATTACTGAAGACGGAGCCAAACAATGCGTGTTTTGCTTTTGGTCCCGGCCCTGACACTGGCTGCGGCCTGCACCAATGTCGCGCCGTTGACCAGCACGGGTTTCAACACGCCTGAATATCAGGCGCAGCGCGAGGCTCAATTGGCGGGCCAGGGCGGGGCGGTCAATCCGCTGCTGGCTCCGGTCGATGTTTCCCAGCAACCACTGGGCACACCGGGATCATCGACCTTTGCAACAGGTGAGAATGCGGACATCGCCAACCAGACCGCCGCAGCGTTGGCCAGCACGTCCGGGCAATCCTCGGTCTCCGCGTCGCCGTCTTCCGGCTCCAACAGCAGCGCAATCTCTGACGAGCAGGACTTCGCAGCCGTGTCCGAGAGGCGCAGCATCCAATCCGATGCCGCCCGGATTGAGCAAAACCGCCAGACCTACGAAGTCGTCGCGCCAACCGCCGTGCCTGAGCGGACGGCGAGCGGCCAACCGAATATCGTACAATATGCGCTGAGCACCTCCAATCCGGTGGGCACGCAACTCTACAGCCGTTCCGGTTTCAACCTGCAAGCCAAGTCACAGCGGAACTGCGCGCAATTCCCGTCACCGGATCAGGCTCAGATCGAATTCCTGTCCAATGGCGGTCCGCAACGTGACCGCAAGGGTCTGGACCCGGATGGCGACGGCTATGCCTGTGGCTGGGACCCCAGCCCGTTCCGCAGTGCCGTTAACAACTGACGCCTTAACGCCGATCTGGCATCCGTCTCCGAATTTCGGCAAGCGCCGGGGCGGGATGGTGCCATCCTTGATCGTGATCCACTATACGGCCATGGACGGTGCGCAGGCGGCTCTGGATCGCCTATGCGACCCGGCTTCCGAAGTTTCGGCTCATTACCTGATCGGGGGTGATGGCACCCTGTGGCAAATGGTGCGTGAAGAAGATCGCGCCTGGCATGCCGGCGCAGGGGAATGGGACGGCAAGGACGACATCAACTCGCGCTCGGTTGGGATTGAACTGGATAACACCGGCAAACATCCGTTCTCGCAGCCGCAAATGGCGGTGCTGGAACAGTTGTTGCCCCTGATCATGACCCGCTGGTCCATTGCGTCGTCCGGGGTCATTGGGCATTCCGATATGGCGCCCGGCCGTAAATGCGATCCTGGGCCGCGCTTCGACTGGAACAGGCTCGAAAAGCAAGCGCTGGCCAAACCGCGCGGCACAGGAGTTGATCCGATGTCACCCGATGCAGAAGCATTTCGCGCCTCTGCTCGGATGGCAGGTTTCACCGCCCCCGTGGACGATGCAAAACTGCTGGCCGCTGTCCGGTTGCGATTTCGCCCCTGGGCGAAAGGTCCGCTGGACATGGCGGATATGAATGCGGTCACCCCGTCGGACACAACAACCTGATCCGCTCTTCATCTGGCCAAAAATATCCCGGGGTTGAATTGGCCGCAGGCCAAGAAGGGGCTGGCCCCTTCTCGGGCCTGTCAGCTCTTGACGCCGCAGACCGCAAAGCTTACCCAGCCCGGGCGCGGAGGGCCGGATGGCCGCTGGGGCGTATGCCCGAGAGGAAAGTCCGGACTCCACAAGACAACGGTGCCGGGTAACGCCCGGGCGGGGCAACCCGACGGAAAGCGCCACAGAAATCAGACCGCCCAGAGCCTCGGCCGCGGGTAAGGGTGAAACGGTGGGGTAAGAGCCCACCGCGCCGCTGGCAACAGTGGCGGCACGGCAAGCCCCACCGGGAGCAATGCCAAATAGGGTCCCCGCGCGGGCCGGTCGGCGCAAGCCGATACCGCCGCTAAGCGCGTCTTGGCCGAGAGGGACCGGGTTGGCAGCTTGAGCCGTGCAGCAATGCACGGCCTAGAGGAATGGTCATCGAAGGGGGCAACCCCGGAACAAGATCCGGCTTACAGGCCCTCCGCGCGTATCTACTTATCCTCCGGGCGGCGTGTAGGTCCCCGCCAATCTTGCGGCTTTCTCAGTGACCGAAACGAACTCGTCCGCAGTCCAGGCCCGAACCGTTTCTATGTTCGTGACCGCACCCGATGCCGCGACCGCCATGCCGACCGCCACAGCATCTGTTCCGTCCGGCGCTTCGCTGATCACGACCACGTCGTTGCTGCCGGTTGTCATGTAGAAGGATAGCAGTCGACCGCCGACTTTCTCCAGCAATGCTTTCACTGGGCCGGTACGGTTCTCGGGCTTTTGCAGCATGCCTTTGACACCAGCTTGCGAATAAGTTGCGTAGGTAATGAAAACAGGCATTGGTACCTCCTTTTTAACGAGAAATCACAGGGCCTTTCAGTCAGCCGCCCCGGGGGCCGTCTTGCGTCAGATACCGGAGATCAACGGTGCCGCGATGTGCCAAAGACCTGCTCCGATAAGCGCCACACCTGACACCGGCGCCAGCCACCGGGCTGTCGGCAGAAGCTTTTCCAGCGCGACATAGGCGGCAATGCCAACGATCCAGTAGAGGTTCATGATCCCTCCGACGAACAGCAGCAGCATCAACGCCCAGCAGCATCCCAGGCAATACGTGCCGTGCAGGGCTCCGGTTCTGAGCGCGCCGAAGGGTCCGGGCCGGTTGTGACCGGCCAGAAACCTTGCGGGGCTTTGGCAGTAACGAAGGCACGCATTCTTCAAACTTGAAAACTGATAGAACCCGGCAGCCAGCAGAACACTTCCCGCGAAAGGGCCAGAGCGGATTGTCATCATCGGCCCGCTCGACAGCCCGATATGTTCCAGTCCCCACTGCAATGCCGTTGCAGTCAGGCTGAACGCACCCCAGGTCACCAGATAGCCCAACAGGAAACACAGGCTGAACGTTGCGGCGCGGTCTTTCTCAGGGCCCATGCGCTTTGTCGCTGCAAACAAAAGCACGGCTGGCGCGGCACTTGGGGTCATCATGGCAATCATCATGATCCACCACATCAGGAAGATGAGCAGAGTGTAACCGAAGCTCCAGGCGGTTGCGGAACCCATCTGCATGGGCTCCCCAACCGGCCCTGCCATGCGGGTCATTTCGACCGCAGACATTTTCATCCCGACGCCGGCAACTGTGTACCAGGTGGCAGCAAGAATGATCAGAAGGACGCTGCCCAACACGATTGCATTGTCCTGCTTCAACAGCCGCTCAATCGCCCCGGCAGGGGCTGTCGCACTCTGTCTGGTCATGAAAGAGTCTCCGGCTACGCGCCCAGAACACCGTGACCCGAGAGGTTCAGATGTGCGAGATGGGCGTGCGTGGCATCAAAGGTAAGGCTGATTTCGCCGCCCGTTGTTTTGGCCGACCCCGAGGCAGCCTCTGCGTGGCGGTACTCAAAGCCGTTCGGCAACTGGATCGATGCCCTGTGCGCGGCGCCCGATACGATATGTGGAATCGGGCTGACCTCGACGTCGAAGACCCCCGGAACATTGGCGTAGCCGCTACGATCATCGCGGTTCCAGTTCAATTCGATTGGGACAAAAAGCGTATCATATTTCGTCGGGGCCATCGCACTGTAAACGTACCACATGGTCGCCATTTCATCGGTGTCTTCGCCGGTCATGATGGCCTGCAATGCTGCGCGCTGTTCGGCTGTAGCACTTTCGTCAATGATCAGTTGCATCTGACCATTGCCTTCGTGGATCGGTCCCGGCCAGTGATAAACACCTGCTGCCCGCAAACCGGCCAGATCAGTATCGCCATAATGCCCGCTTTCGATGTCGAAAACGACAACAGCCTCGCAATTTCCGTGTGATGGAAGAACGCTGAATTGGCAGGGACAGCCGAAATTGCAATTACAATTGGCCAGTTCTTCGCCCTGAATAACCCATTCTGTCATGATAGCCCCCCAAGAAAAGCTGCGTAAAACAACACTGCTCCGCGCGGGCATTACCTGTTCACACTGCCTTGGTCGTCGAGCCTGAAGTTGGCCTCTTGGACGTATCAGTTGCGGCAAACCTATCACGATATCGTGATATGTACAAACTTACTCACTGTCTTTTGGTCCTCATCGGCTTGGAAATTCAGTCCGGAATCCCGTGGGGGTTGAACGTGGTATTCGCCTTTGCATTCCTTTGATAGAACTGGGGCGTATTTTGAAAAACCGGGAGGATTGTCATGAGCTTTATGAAGACACTTGCGTCCGTTGCAGTTGGTTTCGCGGCTGCGAAGGGGATGGAGAAATACCAGAAAATGGGCGGAATGGCTGGCTTGCAGGACATGATGCAAGGCGCAGGCGGCGGCCTTGGTATGGATCAGCTTGGCAAAATGGCCGAACAGTTCGGCCTTCCCGGAGGTGCGACAGGCCTTCAGGACATGATGGGTAAGATGGGGCTGGGTGGCAGTGCCGCAGGTGCCGCAGGTGCCGCCGGTCTTGGCGGGCTTTTGAATGCGATACAGGGGGCGGCCAGAACTGGCAGCCAGCAGACCACCGACATGATGGAGACGGTGTTTGGCGGAACACCAGCCGGGGCTGCCATGGAAGCTCAGGCCAAGCTCATGTTGCGGGCGATGATCCAGGCGGCAAAGGCAGACGGCGAGCTGGACGAGCACGAGAAAGAAACGATCCTCGGAGAGTTGGGCGATGACATCAGTGACGAGGAACGCGCATTCGTGCAGGAACAACTGAACGCACCTGTCGACGTCATGGGTCTGGCAGCTGATTCTGGGGCACCGCTCAGAACGCAGATTTATGCGACATCTCTGGCGGCAATACGGTTGGACAATGATCGTGAGGCCGCATATTTGCGGCAATTGTCCACTGCGCTGGGTCTTTCGGACAGTGAAAGAGACCAGATTCACAGCTATATGGGTGCGCCAACGTTACCGGGTTAAATCTGTGCCCGATTCCTGGGCTGGGATCGTCCGATTGGCCTTGACATGCACAGCGTAGCGCGTAAAAGCGCACGCTCATAGGAATTCAACCGAAAGGCCCCTGCCTTTCCGGACGCAGGAGATAACCATGGCGAAGCCGACGACAATCAAGATCCGTCTGAACTCGACCGCGGGCACGGGCCACTTCTACGTGACCAAAAAGAACGCACGCACCATGACCGAGAAAATGACCATTCGTAAATACGATCCGGTCGTTCGGAAGCATGTCGAGTACAAGGAAGGCAAGATCAAGTAATCTTTCCGTTCCATTTGGACTTTCCAAAAAGGCTCTGCTTGGCAGAGCCTTTTTTTGTGCTGAATTCCGGTGCTTGGTCGCCAATTACGTCAACATGCCCATCTGGGGCCGTTGCAGGAGCGCATCAGCCACCGATGCAATCGCATTGGCTGTGGCTTGCTTTTTGTGCCGACCTGCAAGTACGCTTGAGCAAACCGCCACAAAATGTTGACCGCCATGAAAAAAATCTTGTTATCCACAATAGCCGTTCTGACTTTGGCGGCTTGTGAAGACCCGTTCAACCGTGAAGGTGTCGGGTTTACCGGAATCGATGGCGAACCCCGCACGATTTCCGACGTTCCCGGAGCCGTCGCATTTCTGCCGCCTGAAACGAATGTCCCGGCTGAGCTGGCAGAACTTCAGACCGTTACTCTATTGGCTGATGAAGTGGACCCCTCCAAGGTGGCAGCCGTTGCTATCGATAATGGCGGGCGGACGCCGGACAATGCGGTCCAGCTACAGGGCAGCGATACGAACCTGTTCCTGAGCACCGTCAGTGTCAACGGAACCTTGTTTGGTGTCCTTCGCACGCCGACGAACAGCGTAAAGGTCGATAACTCGATCGGTGTTGGTTTTGCGCAAGAGGCCGAGCGTTTTACCGGGTGCCTGCCTGCTGGTGATGTGTTCCGCAAAGGCACGTCCGAGCGTAGTTCGGGCTTTGCGGTGCCGTTGAACTGCAGCTAAGTCTCATACCTTCTGATGTATCAAGCCCTCGCCGATCTGGTGGGGGCTTTTCTTATCTGGGTACGCGCGGACGCCGTAGCTTTGTCTGGAAGGACTTGTGCATCGGGCAAGCGCAATCATCAGTTGGTTCTAAACGAAAAAAGGCCGGTCTGATGACCGGCCTTTTCCCTTACATTGGTTTGCAATTACTCGCGGTTACCCAAGAATTGCAGCAGGAACATGAACAGGTTGATGAAGTCCAGGTACAGGTTCAACGCGCCCATGATAGCGGCCTTGCCCAGCCATTCCTGATCGCCACTATGGGCCATTTGCAGGTATGTGTTCTTGATATTCTGGGTGTCATAAGCAGTCAGGCCCGCGAAGATCAGAACGCCGATGGCCGAGATTGCAAAGGCAACCGCCGAAGATGCCAGAAAGATGTTCACAACCATCGCGACGATCAGGCCGATCAGGCCCATCATCAGGAAAGTGCCCATGGCGGACAAGTCTTTCTTGGTTGTGTAACCATACAGGGAAAGGCCTGCGAACGCGATTGCGGTGATCAGGAAGACCTGAATGACCGACTCACCGGTGAAAACAAGGAAGATCCAGCTGATCGAAACGCCCATCACCGCTGCAAAAACGTAGAACACCAGCTGTGCGGCGGCCGCCGACATACGGTTGATCCCGGCACTGAAGCCGAAGACAAACAGCAGGGGTGCAAACATGATGACCCAGCGCAGGGGCGATGCGTAAATGCTGTAGCCCAGCGATGTCAGATAGGTATCGGCATTCAACTGTGCCGCCGCGGCTGACGGATCGCTTGTGGTTGCCAGGCCCGCGATGGCCCAGGCTGCTGCGAATGTGATGAGCATGCCTACGGACATAGTGCCATAGACTTTGTTCATATGGGCGCGCAGGCCCTCATCAATCTCGGCAGCGCGCGCGCCGGCCGCCGTCCGGATCGTGTCGAATTGTGCCATCAAAGGGTCTCCCTTTACATAATTATGCAGCCCCCCGGCTGTGCGGGAAGCGTTCTAGGCAAATATCGGCAACTCAGGGCTGTGTTTCAAGTATTTACCGCGGAAAACCAACTAATTTACGCAACAAAAGTGGCGATCCGTAACAAGTGACCGCCACTCATGAACTAAAGATTTGTATTTGCATCATTTCTGCCAGAATTCCGGCGCGTCCCAGACGAAGCGTCTGGCTTCGGCATCGGCCTCTGATCTGGAGATTCCGATGTCCTGAAGGGCGCGATTATCAAGTCGCGCCAGCTGGTGGCGTTGACGCTTCAGGGAAACAGCATGCCTGATGATAGTGCTGAGTGATTGCTTTTTCTGCTTGCAGGGGCGATGAATGGCAATTTGGGTCATATTTATTGTCCTTTCGTCTCTTTTCGATGGTTTCGCTTGTCTTCATCAATTTCCTTGATTGATATGGGGGAGTATGACATATTTTGAAAACGAATATTTTTGATGAAACCCATAAGGAATTGTGAAGATGCGGAATCTGGACATCACAACCCTGCGCTCATTTGTTGCTGTGGCAGATCAGGGTGGGGTGACGCGCGCTGCAGGTTTCCTGCATCTGACGCAATCTGCGGTCTCGATGCAGTTGAAACGGCTGGAAGAGTTGCTTGGCCTGCAGTTGCTGGACCGCAGTGGCAGAACGATTGCCCTGACCGCGTCCGGTGAACAATTGCTGGCTTATGCGCGCCGCATGATCGCACTGAATGATGAGGTCATCTCGAAACTGACCGATCAGGCCTTTGAAGGTGAGGTGGTGTTGGGGGTTCCTCACGACATAGTTTACCCGGCCATCCCAAGGGTCCTGCAACGATTTAACGCGGATTTCCCGCGGGTCAGAGTTCAGCTGGTGTCGTCTTATTCCTTGCAGTTGAAAGAGATGTACCAACGCGGTGAATGTGACGTGATCCTGACCACGGAACCGTCGTCGGTGGATGGTGCGGAAACCATTGCAGAGCTGCCCTTGCGCTGGATAGGTGCACCGGGCGGGTCAGCCTGGCGCAAGCGTCCGCTACCTTTGGCACTTGGACGTCGCTGCTTGTTTCGACCACAGGTGATATCCGCGCTGGATGCAGCCGGTATTCCCTGGGAGTTGTCGGTGGAAACTGAAAACGACCGCACAATCGAGGCCACAGTCAGTGCTGATCTGGCAGTGTATGCGGCACTGGAAGGTACCGAAGCCGCACATCTTGAGCAGATCGAAGGCGGCGGTGCGCTACCGGACCTGCCTGCGCATATGATCAACCTGTATGGTGGCGAGCCGGGTCGAGACGCGGTTGTCGAAGCACTGGCGCAGTTGGTGCGTCAGAACTTCCGCCTGCTTGCGGGAACGCAACTGCGTGCCGTGGTGGGCTGATTGCGGTCAGGGGGTGATCACGATTTTGCCCGTCGATTTCCGCTCTTTCAGCAACCGCAGGCCCTGCGCGACCTCATCAAGAGGCAAGACGTGGCTTATGTGCGGATTGACACGGCCCTCGGCGTGCCAGCGGAAAAGGGTGCCAAAGCTTTCGCGCACGGCTTCCGGCCGGAACTTCAAATACCCGCCAATGTAAAAGCCGATCACGGTCAGGTTCTTGACCAGCAGATGATTGGCGGGGATTTGCGGAACATCTCCCCCGGCAAATCCGATGGGCAGCAGGCGGCCTTCGGGGTTGGTGGCGCGAAAGGCCGCCTTGAACACATCGCCGCCGATTGCGTCATAAACGACATCCGCGCCGCCAAGCGATCTGACCCGATCCCTCAGATCCTCTGAGGCATCAATCAGGTAGTCGGCCCCTGCGGCGCGTGCAACGGCCAGCTTTTCGAGGCCGCGGGCCTGTGCGATGACGGTGGCGCCCATGAGCTTGCCGATTTCAACTGCGGTCAGCCCGACACCGCCCGCTGCGCCGGTAACCAGAAGCGTCTCGCCGGGTTGCAGTCGGGCGCGGTGGTCAAGCGCCATGTGGCTGGTGCCATAGGCAATCTGGATCGCAGCGGCGTCTTCGAAACGGGTCGTGTCCGGCAGCGGGATCGCGCGATCGGCGTCGAAAACGCCATATTCTGCCAGACCGCCCTGACCGGAATAGACGGCGATCCGATCGCCCGGTTTCAGGGTGGACACACCTGGACCGATGGTATCCACGACACCGGCGATTTCCATACCCAAAGTAAACGGCGCAGGCGGTGTATCCTGATACGTGCCTTTCTGCATCAGCAGATCAGCGAAATTCAACCCGCAGGCTTTGATCGCAACCCGTACCTGACCCTCACCCGGCTCGGGTTTCGGTACATCGCACAGCTGGGCAACTGCCCCGTCAGATCTAATACAATAGGCCTTCATTTGGTTCCTCACGTGCTTGGGGCATAGGCACGTGAGCTGTGCGAGATGTCAATTCCTTATGCGCGGCGTCATGAAACGCCTGAAAATCTGTCGCATGTCCAGCCGGGCCACGCGAACAGCGGGCAGGGCATTTGACGCATACAACCACAGCCCTTGTGAGGGGGGATCGACTCAACCAGCTTGAAAAAAAATTCAAAACCGGCAATATTGGCAAGCAGTGCTGGTAACGGGGGACGGCACAGTCCGGATTTGGGGGCGGTTAAGGAAGCCCCTATTGGTATTGCGATCTCGGACGTCGCACGATCCCGTACAAATGTGTGTGTAGTAGAGGAGAATACCAATGACTCATCACGTCGATGTCCATGTGGGCAAGCGCGTTCGGCATCGCCGCTGGCTGATTGGGATGACCCAGCAACAATTGGCGCAGCAAGTTGGTATCAAGTTTCAGCAAATCCAGAAATATGAGACCGGAGCCAACCGAATCAGCGCGTCCCGCCTGTGGGACATTGCCGAGGCATTGGACGTACCGGTCAGCTTCTTCTTTGAAGGTCTGGAAGAGGCCCAGAAAAGCAGCGCGGAAAAGAAATCTGTTCCAGCCGATCTGATGGGCGATAAAGAAGCCCTGGATCTAGTTCGCTCTTACTACGCAATTCCGGAAAACCAGCGCCGCCGCCTGTTTGAACTTGCACGTGTCCTCAGCGACGTCGCCTGATCAGACCGGCTTGACTTTGTCAGGTAATGCCCGCACCAGAGTGCCATGCATCCGGCGAGTTTAAGCGACATTGAAATTGCAGAAGAAATGGCCGAAGCGGCACGCGCGGCCATTCTTCCTTTTTTCCGTCAGACCAATCTGGAAACTGCGAACAAGCTGACCGAAGGGTTTGACCCCGTCACCGTAGCGGATCGGGCCGCTGAAAAAGCCATGCGAGAGGTGCTGTCCCGATTGCGCCCTGAAGATGGCGTATTGGGTGAAGAATACGGTGCGCACAAGGGCAGCAGTGGCCGAACCTGGGTTCTGGACCCCATCGACGGCACGCGCGGGTTTATCAGTGGCACACCAACCTGGGGCGTTCTGATCGCGCTCAGCACAGCAGACGGGCCGATCATGGGGGTGATTGATCAGCCCTACATTGGCGAACGCTTTGTCGGATCGACAGCTGGTGCGCAGCTTACAGGGCCACAGGGGACCAGAAAGCTGCAAACACGGGGGACGAAATCTCTGGCGCAGGCGACGCTGTTCACCACTTTTCCTGAAGTCGGCACCCCGGATGACCGGGCCGGGTTTCAGGCCGTGTCGGAGCAGGTGCAACTGACTCGATATGGAATGGACTGCTACGCTTATGCCTTGTTGGCCGCAGGGCAAGCAGATCTGGTGATCGAAGCAGGGCTGAACTCATATGACATTCAGGCCCCTATCGCGGTTATTCAGGCGGCAGGCGGAATTGTGACCGATTGGCAAGGCGGCCCGGCGCATGAGGGCGGTCGAGCATTGGCCGCAGCCAACGCAGAAATACATGCAGAGGCACTTCAGATCCTGCGTCGGTTCTGAAACCTGTTGTCGCAGATCCCGATGGCGGGTACATAATACCCGGTCGGTTCTTGAGCCCGTTTTCCGCCGACCTTCGCACTCCTTGCAAGAGACGGGCAGATGCAGGAGCGCGACATGACAGAAATCCTACTCAAAAACGCTGATCTGATCCTGACGATGGACGAGTCCCGGCAGGAACTCCCCGCGGCGGACATTCTGATCCGCGACGGCCAGATCGCGGGGATCGGGCACGGATTGCAAACACAAGGCGAGGTTCACGATGTTTCGGGCTGTCTGGTGACACCCGGGTTAGTGAACACCCATCACCATCTTTACCAAACGTTGACCCGCGCGGTGCCGGGCGGGCAGGATGCATTGCTGTTCGGGTGGCTTCAGACACTCTATCCGATTTGGGCGAAGTTCGGACCAGACGAGATGTTCACCTCGGCCCAGATCGGTTTGGCAGAGCTGGCGCTGTCAGGCTGTACGCTCAGTTCTGATCACCTGTACCTCTATCCCAATGGTTCACGGCTGGAGGACACGATTGCTGCCGCATCCGAGTTGGGGATGCGATTTCACCCGACACGTGGCGCGATGAGCATTGGTGAAAGCGATGGCGGCCTGCCTCCGGACAGTCTGGTGGAAGAAGAAACTGCCATTCTGGACGACATGATCCGCGTCGTGGATGCATTTCACGATCCGTCAGAAGGGTCGATGTGCCGCGTAGGTCTTGCCCCGTGTTCACCGTTTTCCGTCAGCCGGGACCTGATGCGAGATGCAGCCCTTCTGGCACGGGACAAAGGCGTGATGTTGCATACACATCTGGCTGAAAACGATGAAGATATCGCCTATTCACAGGCTCAGTTCGGCTGTCGACCCGGTCAATACGCCGAAGATCTGAGTTGGACCGGCCCGGATGTCTGGCACGCTCATTGCGTCAAGCTGGACGGGGCCGAGATTGATCTGTTTTCGCGCACCAAAACTGGTGTCGCTCATTGCCCATGTTCGAACTGCCGTCTGGGATCAGGCATCGCGCCGGTGCGGGCGATGCGCGATGCGGGGGTAAAGGTAGGCCTCGGCGCTGATGGCTCGGCCAGTAATGACAACGGTAATCTGATGCTTGAGGCCCGGCAGGCGCTGCTGTTGCAACGGGTGGTCAATGGGGCGGATGCGATGTCGGCCCGCGAAGCATTGGAGATTGCAACCCGCGGCGGGGCCGATGTGCTGGGGCGTCCCGATTGCGGGCGGCTTATGCCGGGAAAACGCGCGGATGTCGCTGTCTGGGATATGCGCAGTATCGAATGCGCAGGCAGCTGGGACCCGGCAGCTCTGCTTCTGGCCGGTCCGATGCAAGTAAAGCACCTGTTTGTCGAAGGCCGCCAGATCGTGCGGGATGGGCATATCACGACGATTGACCTGCCCCGCGTGATTGAGCGTCAAAACAGTCTTGCCAAGGGGTTGCAGGCCTAAGCGGCCTGCCGCCCACCAATCCAGACCTCGGCCACAGCCCGATCATCACCCATCATGATGGTCGGGAAGATTGCCTCCCAAACATCGTTTGCACAAGCTTCGCGCTGGGCGATGGCCGGGGTCGAGGCGAGATCAATCACGACCAGATCCGCCTCCATTCCCGGAGCAATGTTGCCGATGCAATCATCCATCCGCAGGCTGCGCGCCGACCCGACTGTACCCAGCCACAGCAATTGCGCCGGATGCAGGGGGCGCCCACGCAACTGACCGATTTCATATGCGGCAGCCATGGTGCGAAGCATTGAAAAACTTGATCCGCCACCGGTATCCGTTGCCAAACCGATCCGGTGGCCATCGTGGATCAAGCCGTTCATGTCGAACAGACCCGACCCTATGAAGGTGTTCGAGGTGGGGCAGTGGATCAATGACGCATCAACCTCGCGCAGACGATCGCGTTCCCGGTCTTCCAGATGGATGACATGCCCATAAAGTCCGTTCTGCCCCAGCAGCCCGAACTTTTCGTAAGTGTCCAGATAGTCCCGCGCATCGGGGAACAGGGAGCGGACCCACTCGATTTCGTCTGTCTGCTCGCTCAGGTGTGTTTGCATCAGGCAATGGGGATGCTCCGCCCAAAGCGCGCCCATGGCCTCAAGCTGTTCAGGGGTGGACGTAGGTGAAAACCGGGGCGTGATGGCATAGGACAGGCGGTCGACACGGTGCCATTTCTCAAGCAGAGCGGCAGATTGGTCATAGGCGGTCTGGGCCGTGTCACGCAGACCTTCAGGCGCATTGCGATCCATGCAGGTCTTGCCCGCGACCACGCGCTGTCCCCGTTGTTGCGCGGCAGTGAAAAAGGCATCCACGCTTTCGGGGTGGATGGTGCAAAAACTGCACATCGTCGTTGTGCCATGGGCGGCAGTCAGATCCAGATAACGGTTGGCGATTTCAGAGGCGTATTCAGGATCACCAAACTTCATCTCTTCGGGGAAGGTGTAGGTGTTCAGCCAGTCGATCAACCGCTTACCCCAACTGGCAATCATGGCCGTCTGTGGGTAGTGCACATGCGGGTCAACGAAACCCGCAATGATCAGGTGATTGCCATGGTCCTTGATGACAGCATCAGGGTGACGCCGCATCAGCGCTTCAGACGCGCCGACATCAGCAACGCGCCCTTTGTCAATCACGACAGCTTCGTCCAGTCGGGTCGCTTCGGTTGGCTCTCCGTCAAAGGGTGAGCCTGTGAAACTCAGAACGCGCCCTTTCAAAAGCGTCTTTTGCGCCATTTGCCCTGTTCTCCACCTGTTTGGGACCGCGCTGTAGCATAGGCAGACGAAAGAAGTGGGTAAATCGGCGCATTGTCATTGTTTTCTGGTAGCTGCTTCTTCTATTTAGGGGCCAATCGCCGAAAGAAGGGGGCAGCGCATGACGACAGGCAGTGATCAAGCCGAACACGATCTGCCCCACGACGAAGACGCGTATGCACTGGATCGCCGGACAGTGGCGGCGATCCTATACGCCGTCGATGTGGATGATCGCGACAAGCTGATTGAGCTGATGGAGCCACTGCACGCGGCTGATATCGCTGACCTACTGGAGCAGATCAATCCTTATGACCGGGCGCGGCTGATCCGGCTTTATGACAAGGAATTTGACGGCGACATCCTGTCGGAACTGGACGAAGCGGTCCGCGAGGAAATCATCTCCGTCCTGACCCCCGAGGTTCTGGCGGAAGCCGTGCGCGAGATGGAAAGCGACGACGTCGTTGACCTTCTGGAAGATCTTGAGGAACCGCAGCAGGAAGCCATTCTGGGCGCGCTCGAAGATTCCGAGCGGCTAGCGGCGCAACAGGCGCTTGCTTATCCCGAGAATTCGGCTGGTCGTTTGATGCAGCGCGAGGTCGTCATGGCGCCCGAGCATTGGACCGTCGGTCAGGCCATCGACTTCATGCGTGCCAATGATGATTTGCCCGAGCAGTTCTATCATGTTGTTCTGGTCGATCCGCGCCTGAAACCAACAGCGCAGGTGACATTGGGCAAGCTGATGGCGTCCCGTCGTGAGGTGCCGTTGCGCGATCTGGCGGAAGAGGAGTTTCACATCATCCCCGTTGATCAGGACGAGGAGGACGTGGCTTACGCCTTCAACCAGTATCACCTGATCTCGGCCCCAGTAGTGGATGCCGATGGGCGTCTGGTTGGTGTGATCACCATCGATGACGCGATGGTCGTTCTGGATGAAGAGCACGAAGAAGACATCCTGCGCCTTGCCGGTGTGAGCGACGAAAGCTCTCTGTCCGACAGTGTAGCGGCCACCAGCCGCCGGCGACTGCCCTGGCTGGCGGTAAACCTGTGCACGGCAATCTGTGCTTCGTTGGTAATCTCGCAATTTGCGGCGGCAATTGACCAGCTTGTCGCGCTGGCCATCCTGATGCCGATTGTTGCATCCATGGGGGGCAATGCGGGTACTCAGTCGCTGACCGTTGCAGTGCGCGCACTGGCGACGCGCGATCTGACCAATTCAAACGTGATGCGCGTTATCAGGCGGGAACTGCTGGTGGGCGTGTTGAACGGGCTCTGTTTTGCCATTGTACTGGGGACCGTGGGGATGCTGTGGTTCGGTTCACCTTGGCTGGGTGTCGTGATTGGGTCAGCCTTGGTCGTGAACATGATCATCGCGGGCTTTGCAGGTACGGTAGTACCGGTAGTGCTGGATCGTCTGGGAATTGACCCGGCGCTGGCGTCAGGAACCTTTGTGACAACCACAACCGATGTCATGGGGTTCTTCATCTTTCTTGGGCTTGCCAGTGTGGTGCTATTGTGACCGATCTGACTGAAATCAAAGCAGCTGCACGCAAAGCGGCATTTGCGCGCCGCAAGGTCGCGTTCGACACGCGTGTTCCCGGTGCAGCCGGACGTTTGTCCGAGGTTCTGGCGGGTTATCGCGGTGTGCCCTTGTCAGGCTACATGCCGATCCGGACCGAGATCGACCCGGTATCCGCCATGGCTGAAGCTGCGGCTTATGGGCCTGTTGGTGTTCCAGTGATCCAAGCCGCTGGAAAACCGCTGAAATTTTCGCGCTGGACGCCAGAAGGACCGCTGAAAGATGGCCCATTCGGTGCCAGAGTGCCCGAGGTCGATGATTATTTCGACCCCGAGATCCTGATCGTGCCGCTGGTGGCTTTTGATGCCAACGGCGGGCGTCTGGGATATGGCGGTGGATTTTATGATCGCACGCTGGAAGGATTGCGAGGCAAGCGCGCGACACTGGCAATCGGTTTCGCTTTTGACGCGCAAGAGGCGCAGGATCTGCCACTGGAGCCGACCGATCAGCCGCTGGACATGGTTGTCACGGAAAGCCGGGTGCTGACGTTCTAGCTGCTACTGTTCGAAATGGCTGCGCAAGTAATCCCAGGCATCCACCTCGGTGCCTTCCTTCAGGATGCAGACACCAAAGACGCTTCCGTCTTCGTTCTTCCGAAGTTGGTAAACTCCATCATTCTCGACGCAAAAGGTTGCCGCGGGATTGGGCATGGATGTCTTTGTGCCTTGCGCCATAACGCCCGAAGCGACCACAAGGCCGAATGTCAATATTGCCAATAACTTCACAACATGTCCTTTTGATATAAGCGCATGGCTAAGACTTTGCCACGCCTGCAAGCAATTTCAAGTTCGGGCTCAACTTAAATTTCACGGTTCCGCCTTGTTATTGCCCAGCACAGCCCCTACGACCCGGATAATGAGGATTTTGTTTCTTGGTGATGTCATGGGGCGCGCGGGGCGCGCGGCCGTTCAGCAGCATTTGCCGCGCCTGCGCGATGAATGGCGGCTGGATTTCGTTGTGGTCAATGGCGAAAACGCGTCGAACGGCATGGGGTTGAGCGGCGATCACGCCAAGCTGCTGCTGGATGCCGGTGCAGATTGCCTGACATTGGGCGACCATGCGTTCGACCAGAAAGACATGCTGCAATATATCGAGAAAGAACAGCGCATCGTGCGCCCGGTGAACTATGCCAAGGGCGCGCCGGGGCGGGGGCACCGGCTGTTCAACGCACCCGGAGGGCGCAAGGTTCTGGTGGTGCAGGTGTTGGGGCAGGTCTTTATGAAACGGCCATTCGACGACCCGTTCTCGGCCATAGAGCCCATCCTGAAATCGCACCCCAGGGGCGGGCAGGCACAAGCCATCATTGTCGATATGCATTGTGAGGCGACGTCCGAGAAGATGGCCATGGGTCACTATTGCGACAAGCGCGCCAGCCTTGTGGTGGGCACACATACCCATGTACCGACAGCGGATTCGCAGATTCTGCCGGGCGGCACAGGCTATCTGACGGATGCGGGCATGTGCGGCGACTATGACTCGGTCATTGGTATGGACAAGCAGGAACCGATGCGCCGGTTCATAACCGGGATGCCCAAGACCCGGTTTACCCCTGCCAATGGCGAGGCCACGCTGAGCGGAGTGTTCGTCGAAACGGATGATCGCGACGGTCAGGCCAAATCTGTTCGCATGGTGCGCGTTGGTGGGCGTTTGGAACAAGCCGGGCCTGATTAACGAACGTCGGGCTTGCCCTGCCACGCGCAATGCGTGAAACTGCATGTCATCAGGCGCTTGGGCCAGGGTTCGGACAGAATACCACGAATGAATTTCCTTTCACTGACAGAGACGGGCAGCGCAATTCTGGCGCTGCTGATTGTTGCGAGCATGTTCGTCATGTTCCTGCGCGAGGTTTATCCGACCGAGGTCGTGGCCATCGGCGGTGTCTCACTGATGCTGGTCACAGGGATATTGCCCTATCAAAGCGCGCTGGCGGTCTTGTCCAATCCCGCGCCCTGGACGATTGGGGCGATGTTCATCATCATGGGGGCCTTGGTGCGGACCGGGGCCTTGGACGCCTTCACGTCGACCGCGCAAAGGCAGGCGCAGGTCAACCCGCGCATTGCCATCGGTTTGCTGATGGGATTTGTCGTGCTGGCCTCGGCTTTTGTGTCGAATACACCCGTTGTTGTGGTCATGATCCCGGTTTTTGTTCAGATCGCCCGCACGCTGAACGTACCCGCGTCAAAGCTGCTAATTCCGCTCAGCTATGCCGCTATTCTTGGCGGGACACTGACATTGATCGGAACGTCCACCAACCTGCTGGTGGATGGTGTGGCCCGCGCGCAGGGGATGAAAGCCTTTTCGATATTCGAGGTCACGCCGCTGGGGATTGCACTGGTGATCTACGGCATGATCTATCTGCGCTTCATCGCCCCCAGATTACTGCCCGAGCGGGACAGCATGGCCTCGCTGCTCAGCGACCGGTCCAGAATGAAGTTTTTCACCGAAGCGGTCATTCCGCCCGACAGCAACCTGATCGGGCGTGAAGTGACCGGTGTTCAGTTGTTCAAACGTCCCGGCGTGCGTCTGATCGACGTGGTCCGGGGCGATGAATCACTGCGGCGCAATCTGAAGGGCGTTGAATTGCAGGTCGGTGACCGCGTGGTCCTGCGGACCGAGATGACCGAACTTCTGAGCCTTCAGACCAACAAAGAGCTCAAGCGCGTGGATCAGGTTTCCGCTGTCGAGACCAAGACAGTCGAGGTTCTGATCACACCCGGATGCCGGATGGTGGGGCGGACATTGGGAATGCTGCGGTTGCGGCGCCGGTACGGTGTCTATGTTCTGGCCGTTCACCGCCGCAATCAGAATATTGGTCGCCAGTTGGATGATCTGGTGGTGCGGGTAGGGGATACACTACTGCTGGAGGGCGCCCCGGCAGATATCCAGCGCCTTGCGGCGGACATGGATATGGTGGATGTCAGCCAGCCTTCTGCACGCGCCTTCCGTCGCAGCCATGCGCCAATTGCAATTGGCGCGCTGGTCGGGATCGTCGTCCTTGCAGCGCTGGGTGTCGCGCCGATCCTGCTGTTGTCGATTGTGGCCGTAGCCGTGGTTCTTCTGACCCGCTGCATCGACGCGGACGAGGCGTTCTCCTTTGTCGAAGGTCGCCTGTTGGCGCTGATCTTCGCAATGCTCGCCATCGGTGCGTCACTGGACAGCTCTGGCGCGGTTTCACTGATTGTCGAGGCCGTGGCGCCGGGACTAAGCGCTCTGCCGCCCTTCCTGATCATCTGGGCGATCTACCTGCTGACCTCGGTGCTGACCGAACTGGTCTCCAACAATGCGGTCGCGGTTGTGGTCACGCCTATAGCTATCGGGCTGGCCCAGGCCGTCGGAATGGACCCGCGCCCGTTGGTGGTTGCCGTTATGGTGGCGGCTTCGGCGTCCTTTGCAACACCGATCGGATACCAGACCAACATGATGGTCTACGGCCCTGGCGGCTACAGGTTCACCGATTTCATGAAGGTGGGTGTTCCGCTAAATCTGACGGTCGGATTGCTGGCATCCCTGCTTATTCCATTGATCTGGCCTTTGTGATTTCGGCGCAGAATTGCCACTTTGTCGAAGCACATCTTGCAAAGACCCAAGGGCACACGATCTTTTGCAAAGAGGGTTTGCAAAAGGAATTGACCTATGCAGCAATTAAGTCGCGCAATATGGGTGGGTGCAGCAACTTGGGCAGCGTTAAGCGGTGTCGCCATTGCCGGTGCAGTTGAAGGGACCGCCACATACCGAGAGCGCATTGCACTGCCACCGGACGCAACCCTTTATGTCGAGCTTCAGGATATCTCGCTGGCCGATGCTCCCGCTGTCACGCTTGCCGCGCAACGGTATGCGCTGAGCGGGGTGCCCGCACAGTTCAAATTGACCTATGACGATGCACTGATCATGGATGCTCATCGCTATAGCGTTCGGGCATCTGTGATGCAGGGGCAAAACCTGCTGTTCACCACAGATACCGTTTACCCCGTTCTGACGAATGGGGCAGAAAATGCCGCTGATCTTCTGTTGGTTCAGGTCCAGGGGCAGGGGGCGGCAACGCTGGACAACACCCAATGGGCCGCCTCGGGCCTGAATGGTGCGCCTGTCGAATCCGAGAAACGCCCCGAGCTTGTCTTTGGTCAGGATGGGGTTTTTTCAGGAAGCAGCGGCTGCAACCGGTTCAGCGGTCAGGCCGAGATTTCCGGTAATCGCATTGCGTTTCCAGACAACATGGCGGCAACACTCATGGCGTGCCCGCCCCCGCTGGACGCGGTTGAGCGGCAATTCCTGCAAGCCTTGCAAAACGTTACGACATTCGCGATGCAGGGCAACGCTCTGGCTCTGCTAGATGCGCAGGGCCAGCCGGTGATCAAACTGGTGCGCAAGTAACAGGGAAAGTGCGTCAGGCGACGGCCCTTGAACGCCCGGCATTGCGACCGGAAAAGATGCAGCCGCCCAGGAATGTGCCTTCCAGCGCGTTGTAGCCGTGATAGCCGCCACCGCCGAATCCGGCGACTTCGCCAGCAGCGAACAGGCCCGGTACGACATTGCCGTCTGATCCAATCATCTGACTGTCCAGATTGGTCTGCAACCCACCCAGAGATTTGCGTGTCAGAATATGCAGCTTGACGGCAATCAGCGGGCCGTTGGCCGGATCCAGAAACTTATGCGGTTTGGCTGTGCGGATCAGTTTATCTCCGCGATAATTGCGCGCGGCAAGGATCGCCATCATCTGCGCATCTTTCGAAAAAGGGTTGTCGACCTGCGAATCCCGGGCTTCGATCTGGGCACGCAGTTGAGCCTCATCTATCGGAGTGTCGCCCAGATGGTTCATGCCGTTGACCAGTTCGGTCAGCGTGTTGGCAACAACAAAGTCCTCACCCTTTTCCTTGAACGCCTCGACCGGAGCAGTTGCGCTGGAACCTGACAGAATGCGCTGGCGGATAACCTCTTTCCAGCTGCCCGAAGTGAAGTCGGGGTTTTGTTCCGACCCGGACAGCGCAAATTCCTTTTTGATCACCTTCTGGGTCAGAACGAACCAGCTGTATTCATATCCGGTTTTCAGGATCTCACGCAGTGTCCCCAATGTGTCGAACCCCGGCAAACAGGGCGGTGCCAGGCGGTTGCCCCTGGCGTCAAACCACATTGAACTTGGGCCGGGCAGGATGCGAATGCCGTGGGCGGGCCAGATCGGGTCCCAGTTGCGGACGCCTTCGGTGTAATGCCACATCCGATCACCATTGATGACATGGCCCCCCGCTTTTTCGCTGATTGCGATCATGCGGCCATCAACGTGAAAGGGTACCCCTGCAACCATGTCTTTGGGAGGCTCACCCAAACGGTCCCGGGGCCAATTTTGACGCACCATGTCAAAATTGCCGCCAATACCGCCGGAGGTGACGATGATCGACGGGGCATAAACTTCGAACTCGCCAACCTCATCGCGGTTGGTTTTGCCACCGCGCTGGGAGGTGTCATCGGCCAGAATTTCTCCGGAAACACCTTTGGCGGTTCCGTTCTGCATGATGATATGGCTGACCTGGTGGCGGAACTTCATCTGGATCAATCCGGCGCTGACATGGTCGCGGACACGTCGGATAAAGTGTTCAAGAACGCCGGGGCCGGTGCCCCATGTGATGTGAAAGCGCGGGACCGAGTTGCCGTGCCCCGTCGCATAAGACCCGCCACGTTCGGCCCAGCCAACGACCGGAAACCAGCGCAGGCCCATTTCGTGCAGCCACTGACGCATCTCGCCAGCCGCAAACTCGATATAGGCTTCGGCCCATTTGCGGGGCCATGCGTCTTCGTCACGGTCAAACTGTGCGCTGCCCATCCAGTCGCGCAACGCCAGATCGTGGCTGTCGCGTATACCCATGCGGCGCTGTTCGGGGGTGTCGACCATGAACAGTCCACCAAGGCTCCAGAACGCCTGACCGCCCAGAAAGGTTTCGGGTTCCTGATCGAGTATGATTACCTTTTTGCCTCGGTCGCCCAGTTCGGCTGCGGCGGCCAATCCGGCCAGACCAGCACCGATTACGATCGCATCAGCAGTGTTGTTTGTCATAACGGTCCTTTCAGCGCCTGCGGAACCAGACAAGAAACGGCAGAACCACGGCGTACATCGTAATGCCATAAACCGCCGAGGGCAGGGCCAGCGGGCTGAACCCGCTTTCGGTATTCGTGATCAGCGCCGCCAGTGTAATGCCCAGCGTGGAGTTTTGAATACCGGTTTCGATCGAGATCGTCTTGCACTCATTCCAGGACAGGTTTGATATCCGCGCAAGCCCCAGCCCGATGAACAGCAGGGTGATATTCAAAGAAATCAAGCCTGCGCCCATGATGCCAAGATTGTCGACGAACAATTGCCAGTTCCCGGCCAGTGCCGCGGCAACGATCAGCACGAACAAAACGGTCGCGAGCGTTGACAATCCCGGCTCTACGCGGTTTGCAAACTCCGTTGCAAAGTAGCGAATTCCGACCCCGATTGCCACAGGCAGCGTTGTTATCAGAAACAATGCAACAGCCAGCCCGGTGATCGAAACCTCGGGGGCTTCGTCGCCCATGAAGTGCCTGATCGACCACGCGGCCAGTATTGGTATTGTCACCATCGACAAAAGGCTGATCACGGCGGTCAGGCTGACCGAAAGCGCGACATCGGCTTTGGCGAGCTTGGAGAGGATGTTGCTGGTTACGCCGCCCGGGCAAAAACTGAGCAGCATGAAACCAACCGCGATCTCGGGGGGCAATCCAAAGATTGTGACCGTCACAAAGGCTGCGACTGGCAAGAGAACAATCTGGCTTACCGCCCCGATGGCAAAGGCGCGTCGCCGGCTCAGGACACGACGGAAGTCTGCCACCTCCAGCCCGATGCCCAGAGACAACATGATAATGGCAAGCGACACCGGCAAGCCGACATTCAAAAGCAAATCCAAGGACAACCCCTCCCAAAGTTGCGTCAGATCAGCCTATGCGAGGGGGCAAGGCGCAGGCAACCGCGCCGTTGGGTCACTCGTATCGCTGGACGAAACGGCGCAGGATTTCGCCGGGTTGCGTAACCTCTGCCGAATGGCAATGGTCGATCAGTTTCTGCGCGTCTTCGGGCGGGAAGTAGCCATGGTTCTTGTAGATGTTGATGCGTTGTTCAAAGTCTTTGGCATCGGCTTCCGGGTGGAACTGAGTGGCATAGACGTTCTGGCCCCAGCGGATCATCTGGAACGGGCAGGGGTCGGACGCAACAAGGTGAACGCAGCCCTCGGGCAGGGTTTGAACCGCTTCTTTGTGACCAACAAAAGCATCAAAGGTGGCGTCCAATTCTGCGGTAAGCGGGTCTTGTTGTCCTTCGGGGGTCAGGCGGCACCTGGATGGTCCCACAGGCTCGCCATACCGGGCTTTGCTGACGTTGCCATCCAAATGTACGGCCAGAATACCAAGGCCATAGCAGCACCCCATGAAGGGGTGATCCAGCGCGGTAATCTGCGGCATCAAACCCAGGATTGCGGCTTCGATCCGCGCATCCGTCGCAGATTTGGTTGCGGGGTCATCACTGACGCATCCCGGCCCACCGCCTACGATGACACCGGCATAGTCCGTAACATCCAGCCCTTCAGGCAGGTCGTCGCAATCCAGACGGATGCGGTGTGTGCGTTCGGGCGATAACCCGCTGCGGTTCAGGATCGAAGCATATTCTGCGTCGGAGGCATCCGTTTCCGGGCGCAGTTGCAGGATCAAAAAGCGTTTCATGAACAGCCTTTACCCGTCACAGCGGCCAAAAGACAAGGATGGCGGGGACGGAAACCGCGATGATCAGAGCCTCAAGCGGCAGGCCCATGCGCCAGTAGTCGCCAAAATGATAGCCGCCGGGGCCCAGAACCAGCGTGTTGTTCTTGTGACCGATAGGCGTCAGGAACGCAGCCGAGGCCGCAACGGCCACGGTCATCAGGAACGGGTCGGGCGACACCCCGAGCGTTTGGGCCATCTGGATGCCCACCGGGGCCGCGACGATGGCGGTGGCGGTGTTGTTCAGGACATCCGACAAGGTCATCGTCACGACCATCAGTACGGTCAGGATCGCCCATGCAGGCAGGCCGTTGGTCAGCTGGATCAGCGCATTGGCAATTAGCTCGGTGCCGCCGGATGTCTCCAAAGCGCTGCCCAGAGGGATCATCGAACCCAGCAGCACGACAACGGGCCATTCGATGTGGTTATAGATCTCCGTGATTGGCATGACCTTGGTCAGCACATAGGCAATGACGACAAGCCCCAATGCGACGGGAAGGTAAATCAACCCGACACTGGCCGCAAAGACGGCAGCGGCAAACAGACCGATGGCCAACCAGGCCTTATCGTTTGCCGTCACGTTCAATCCGCGTTCGGCCAGTGGCAGACACCCCAGCCAATCGGTCACATCAGCGCTGCGATCACGAGGGCAAAGCAGCAGCAGGATGTCTCCCGGTTGAACCTCGGTCTTGCGAACCTGTTCGGTGATCTGACGACCCTGACGCGAGATGCCCATCAGGACGGTACTTTGGCGCCAGGCCAACCCGATACCCTGCGCAGTACGGCCGGTTATGCGCGCGCTTTCGGGAACGACCACTTCGATTACTTCCAGACCTTCACCCTCGGCAGTCAGCAGCTCCTGCCGTCGTGTGTCCGAGAAATCCAGTTTCAGCGCTGAACGGAACTCGTCCAGCGCCTCCGGGCGCGCTTCCAGTACCAGCGCGTCGCCATCGTTCAGTGTGGCATGGGTTGACCGGCCATATCGCCGTTTCCCATCCCGGATCAGGCCGATGATAGCCACGTCGGATTTTTCGGCCGTTTCATAAAGTTCGCTGACCCGTTTACCGATATGTGCAGAGCCCGGCGGGATCGTCAGTTCGGCAATGTATTCGGCCAGCACCTCGGATGTTTCTTGTTGTACGCCGCGATTGGGGATCAATCGCCATCCGATCAGCGCGACAAATGCCAGACCGGCAATCGCTGCAATTCCACCAACAGGGGCGAAATCGAACATGTGAAACGGCTCACCCAGTGTTTCCTGCCGGATCGAGGCGATGATGATATTCGGCGGGGTGCCGATCAGGGTGACCATGCCCCCCAGAATGGTGGCAAAGCTCAGGGGCATCAGGGACAGACCCGGGGGCCGACCCGCTTTGCGCGCGGTCTGAATATCCACGGGCATCAGCAGGGCAAGCGCCGCGACATTGTTCATGAAGGCCGACAGAATCGCACTGATCCCGCCCATCAGGGCGATATGTGCGCCCAGCCCCCGTGACGCATCAACCAGAGTGCGGGTGATCAGAAAGACCGCACCCGACCTGACCAAGCCGGCAGAGACCACAAGCACCAGCGCGACGATAATGGTCGCCGGGTGGCCAAAGCCCGCAAAGGCGCCACCCACCGGCACAACACCCAGCACGACGCCGATCATAAGCGCGGCAAAAGCCACAAGGTCGTATCGAAACCGACCCCAAAGCAGCATCCCGAAGACAGTGATGAAAAGGGCAAAAAGTATGATCTGATCTGTCGTCATGCCGTCACCATACAAGGCGGTGAGGTCGTCGCAAGCCGCTCTCTTGATCCTGCCCCCCGCAAACGTCTATATGAGCGCCGAACACGCAAACATGATGACGAGGACGCACTATGGCAGGCCACTCCAAATGGGCCAACATCCAGCACCGCAAGGGGCGTCAGGACGCCGCGCGGTCCAAACTGTTTTCCAAACTGTCAAAAGAGATCACCGTGGCCGCCAAGATGGGCGACCCCGATCCCGACAAGAACCCGCGCCTGCGTCTGGCGGTGAAAGAAGCCAAGTCGAACTCGGTCCCCAAGGACGTGATCGACCGCGCGATCAAGAAATCCCAAGCGGGTGAAGGCGACGATTACGAAGAAATCCGCTATGAGGGCTATGGGCCCAATGGTGTTGCGGTAATTGTCGAAACCATGACCGACAACCGCAACCGGACCGCATCGACCGTTCGTTCCACGTTCTCGAAGAACGGTGGCAATCTGGGCGAGACCGGCTCGGTTGGGTTCATGTTTGACCGCAAGGGTGAGGTCATTTACCCGGCAGATGCTGGCGATGCCGACACGATTTTTGAGGCCGCCATTGAGGCCGGAGCCGAAGACGTCGAAAGCTCGGAAGACGGTCACATCATCTGGTGCGCCGATACCGATCTGAACGATGTCTCCTCTGCATTGGAAACCGCGCTTGGAGAATCAGAATCCACCAAGCTAGTCTGGAAACCGACCACAACGACGGAACTAGGCCTGGAAGACATGCAAAAGCTGATGAAGCTGGTCGATGCTTTGGAAGACGATGACGACGTGCAGCGTGTCACGACCAATTTCGAAGCCACCGACGAGGTCATGGCGCAGCTTTAAGCTGACCCAATACCAACTCATTGAAACCCGGTCGCAACGGCCGGGTTTTTTGTTTTTTGATGGTCTTATTGAATTATTGGCTGAAACAATCGATGCACTTAGGCTGAAAGTGCGGGAAATACAGAAAACACGAAGACACAGTACGAATGACATCCGAAACTTCCGATCAGACCAAGCGCAACGTGCCCGTCCTGGCCGGGCAAAGTATCCTGTCTCAGGTCGCGTGGACGCTCGGCAGCCCGTCGGTTGTTTTGCCGTTTTTAGCCGTTTCCTTCGAGTTGCCGATGTTTGTAGCAGGGGCACTGGTGTCGGTGCGGATGGTCGGTTGCTTGATTGCCGACTTCTTTCTGGCGCAACCCGTTGCAGCAAGAAGCCGGAAGAAACATGCAATTGCGTTGACCGAAGCGGTCATTGGCGCCTGTCTGGTTCTGGCAATAGCTGCGGCCGCGACCGGGGCTGTCCCATTGATCGCAGTGGTTTTCCTGTCTGTATTTCTTGTGATCGGGCTTGTCAGCGAAGTGCAGACCTTGATGCTTACGGATCTGCTAGGGGACCATGTTCAGGCGCGTTCGCGCATGATCATGCAATATCTACAGCTTGGTGCAGGGGGGCTATGTGCCATTGGCCTTGCGTTGCTGGTGCATCAGATCACCAAGGATAATCCACCCTTTTCGCGCCATTCAGTCATGATTGGCGTTTCGGTTTTATTCTTCCTGCTGTCTGGTCTGTTCATGCTGGCGATAACAGAAACCGCGCGTGAGGTCGCGCCGACGACACCGCAGGAGTCCGAAAGGGGCATTTCGATTAAGGCGAATATCAAGGGTGTTCTGGGCATGTTCGAATACCAGTGGTTCCGGAGCTATATGATCATGCGTCTGCCCTTGGTTGCTGTGTCGCTGTCCGTTCCGTTCTTCGCGCTCATCGCAGCCGAAGCGCATCACAGCTCGACACAGGGATTGACCGCGATGATCGTTTCTTCCGCTTCGGGATATCTTGTATCGGGCCCTCTGTGGCAAATCATCAACATGAAATCCCATCGTGCGGTCATGGTGGTCGGGACATTGATGGTCGCCGCAACAGGCAGTGTTCTTTTGGTGTTCCACTATTTGGGCATCGACCATCAGATTCACTTGCATGCAATTGCACTGTTCGTTGTCACCGTTGCTGTGACCGGGACCAGCAGTGCGCGTAAGCTCTATTTTCTGGATGTGGCACCCAAAGAGCAGCGGGTGCGGGGATCGGCGGCGGTCAAGGCGTTCGCGCGTTTAACCGCGGTGTTGTTGTCTGCGGGCCTTGCCGCTGTCGCCCATATGCACGAGGTCGCGATGGCCGTCGCATTCATCGTCGTCGCCAGTCTGGTGTCCTGTATAAACTGCTACCGCATGATGCAACCAGAACGGAAAAAGGCGGAACAGCCCTCGAATTGAGTTTTTGGCGAGCGTCGCGAAAGCCTCAGAAGAAGGATGAAATCTCTTCCAGGGGTTTCTTGAGTTTTGCCACAGCAGGCACAGTCGCTCCTTCTGACGGGTGTCCCACCGCGATAATCATGGTTGGTTTTTCCGACGCGGGCCGGTCCAGCGCGTCGTTCAGAAACCGCATCGGGTTTGGGGTGTGGGTCAGGGTGCTGAGGCCCGCGTGATGAAGCGCGGCAATCAGAAAGCCGGTGGCAATGTTCACACTTTCCGGGACGTAGTAGTTCTTGTACCGCGTTCCATCCTCGAATTGCCCCCAGCGCTGGGCAAAAACCACGATCAGCCAGGGGGCGATTGTCAGATGTTCTTTGACCGCGTTGGTGCCGATGGGCTCCAGTGCCTTGATCCATTCATCCCCGGCGCCACCTGCGTAGAATCGGCGTTCTTCTTCTTCGGCTTCTTCCCGGATGCGGTGTTTCAGGGCAGGGTCCGAGATGGCTGCAAAATGCCAGGGTTGGTGATTGGCGCCTGACGGCGCGGTACCCGCGGTGCTCAGGCTGGTTTCGATTACCTCACGGGCAACGGGGCGGGGGCTGAAATCCCGTACAGTATGACGCTGACGCATCTTTTCGTAAAATGCCTGCGCCGCGCCCAGCATGTCTGTATCGCTGATGTCGCATCGATCCGGCAGGGGAATGGGGTCATAGCTAAGAGCGTCACGTGAGAACATCGGTTCCTCCGAAAATGTCGTGTTTGTTTAGTCGCTTTGAGGCGGAAGCAAAATCCGTTCTGAAGCTTTTTTGACAGCCTGGGTCAGTGGTTTGAGTGCGGGCGCGAGAACACGCCCAACCTGCCAGCTCAGCGCGACATCCAACGGCGCATCAGGTACGATGGGGCGCAACAGCCCTTGTTTCAAAGCCTCCTGCACCAGAGCCGCGGGGTTCATACCCCACCCAAGCCCGGCAATCGCCGCGTCCACAAATCCTTGTGAAGAAGGCAGGAAATGAGACGGGGGTGACAGACGTTTGCCAGTGTGTTGAACAATCCAGGCCCTTTGCAGCCCGTCCTTTTGGTTGAAAACCAGGCAGGGTGCCTTGCCCAGCTCTGCCTCGGTCACTTCGTCCCGAAACCAGGTGTTAATGAAATCCGGGCTGGCTGTTGGCAGATACTGCAACACGCCCAATGGGATCGCGTCGCACCCGGTCACTGTCTGACCACCAACAGTGACGGCGGCGCTCACCTCGCCCCGCCGCAGCCAGTCTGCGGAATGATCCTGATCGTCGATCACCAGATCGAAAAGCATGTCAGGCACCTGCGCCATCGCATCAACAAACCAGGTGGCCAGACTGTCTGCCGGTACGGCAATGCGGACGCGGGCGGACCTTGGTTCCTGCTCCAGCGTCAGTTCTCGAACCAGCTGTGCCTCAAGCAGTCCGACATCTTCCGCGTAACGGGCAATGCGCAGCCCGGCGGGCGTTCCTGTGCAAGGGCTGCCCCGATGTATCAGGGTGGCTCCAATCCGATCCTCAAGCGCCCTGATCCGCTGGGATATCGCCGAGGGTGTCACCGCCAGCTCTGCCGCAGCCGCATCAAAGCTGCCATGGCGCAGAATGGCAGACAAAGCGGACAGGTGAAGAGGATCAAGCAGCATTAGCCAGGCTTAACTTGGGATAACATCTTTAATTTGATAGATCGCACCGACGGCCTTAGTCAACGTCTTGCAGTAGTAGGAGATCCCATGCCCACGTCCATAATCGCCGGTTTCGCGCTGGGTTTCAGTCTGATTCTCGCCATCGGGGCACAGAACGCCTTTATTCTGCGACAGGGGCTGCGGCGTGAACATGTGTTCCTTCTGTGCCTGACCTGCTCAATGTCCGACGCGGTTTTGATCGTTGCAGGTGTCACGGGGTTAGGGACCCTGACCCATTCAGCTCCCTGGTTTGAACTTGTAATGCGATATGGCGGGGCCGCTTTTCTGACGTGGTATGGGCTGCGCAGCTTCGGGTCTGCCCTGCGGGGTGGCGCGGTGATGGAAGCGGGCAACGGTCCGCGAACCAGCCTCAAAACCGCGATGCTTACCGCTCTCGCCTTCACCTGGCTGAACCCGCATGTCTATCTGGACACAGTGGTTCTGATCGGCTCTATCTCGGCACAGTATGATAACCGGGTCGGATTTGCCATTGGGGCAGTCACTTCCAGCTTTGTCTTCTTCTTTTCACTTGGATACGGCGCTGGTGTTTTGTCTCCGGTGTTTGCGCGCCCGCGCGCCTGGCAGGTGCTGGATGCAGTGATCGGTGTCGTAATGCTGGGTATCGCACTGAAACTTGTTGTCATGTGAAGGGTTGTTCCCGACAGGGTTTCGGTGTTCAACCTAAGCCATGACATCGTTAGCCGTTTCGTCGCGCCCGCTTGCCGCTATGTTCTGGATGTTTGCCGCCGGGCTGTCCTTTGTTGTGATGACCGCATTGGTCAAATCTCTGGGCACGACGATGAATCCGATCCAGGCCGCATTCCTGCGTTATGCGCTGGGATTGGTGTTTCTGTTACCGGCCTTGCGGTCGATCATGGCGACCCGGCTGACACCCCGCCTGCTGACGCTGTTCGGTTTGCGCGGTGTAGTACACGCGATTGCTGTCATGCTTTGGTTCTTCGCCATGACACAAATTCCCTTGGCCGAAGTCACTGCGATGAACTACATGACGCCGGTTTATGTCACCTTGGGTGCAGCCCTGTTTCTGGGTGAGAAGTTGGCTTTTCGCAGGGTCGCCGCGATTCTGGTCGCTTTGGTGGGCGTGCTGGTCATCCTGCGCCCCGGGTTTCGCGAAGTCTCACAAGGTCACCTTGCCATGCTCGGAACGGCCCTGATGCTAAGCGGGTCCTATTTGCTGGCCAAGCTTCTTGTCCGCGACGTTCCACCTTCGGTTGTTGTGGCGCATCTGTCCATCTGGGTAACCATAGCCTTGATCCCCTTTGCGGTTGCCGTCTGGACCCGGCCCAGTATGCAAGAACTCGGGGTTCTGTTTCTGGTGGCCAGCTTTGCGACCGCAGGTCATTACTTCATGACATTGGCGTTGCAGGCCGCGCCTGTGGCCGTCACACAACCCGTCACTTTCCTGCAGTTGATCTGGGCCACGCTTGTGGGTGCAGCAATCTTCCACGAAAGCGTCGACCTTTGGGTTGTGGCTGGCGGAACCCTGATACTGGGCGCTGTAAGCTTCATCTCATGGCGCGAGTTCATGTTGAACCGGCGGGACTTGACGCCTCCCAGTATTGCGCCGAAGCTGTAACAAGACATCTCAGTGTTTACATTAATTGACGAGTCAATAAAAACATCCTAGCTTGGTCGCATGACACCTGTATGGGGAAAGCGATGCCAAAAGTTGGAATGGAGCCGATCCGCAAGGACGCGATTGTTCGAGCGACGATTGCTGAACTGGGTGTCAAGAAATCCCTGGATGTAACCGTAAGCCAGATTGCCAAACGCGCGGGCATGTCCAGCGCATTGGCACACCATTATTTTGGCGGAAAGGATCAGATATTTCTGGCCGCAATGCGTCAGATCCTCGCCGACTTCAGCGACGAAGCCAGGGCCCAGTTGAAAGCGGCCAAACCGGGCAATCGGGCAGAGGCGATTATCCACGCCTGTTTTGCCCCTTCGTGTTTCACACCTGACGTGACTGCCGCCTGGATGACGTTTTATGTGTTGGCGCAAACCAACAGTGACGCGCTGCGATTGTGGCAGATCTATCAGGCGCGCATCAGATCGAATCTGGTTCATGCCCTGCGTCCAAGGATGCTGGATCCGGTTGAGGCTGCCGAGAATATGATTGCCCTGATTGACGGGCTCTATATTCGCGCAGCACTCAGCGCCCCGGAAGAACCGCAACTGGCCGTGAACCACGCTATGCGCGTGCTCGATACTCTGCTCGAGGCTGAAAAATGACAAAACCAAACATTCTGATCCTGATGGTGGATCAGCTGAACGGAACCCTCTTTCCCGACGGTCCCGCTGACTGGCTTCATGCTCCGAACCTGAAGAAACTGGCCGAACGGTCGACCCGCTTTGCCAACGCTTATACTGCGTCGCCGCTTTGCGCGCCGGGGCGGGCCAGCTTCATGTCCGGTCAATTACCCTCACGCACCGGCGTCTACGACAACGCGGCAGAGTTCCGCAGCGATATCCCAACTTACGCACACCATTTGCGCAGGGCCGGCTATTACACCTGTCTGTCAGGCAAAATGCACTTTGTCGGCCCGGACCAGATGCACGGGTTTGAGGATCGCCTGACAACTGATATCTACCCGGCCGATTTTGGCTGGACACCGGATTACCGCAAACCGGGCGAGCGGATCGACTGGTGGTATCACAACATGGGATCGGTGACCGGCGCGGGTGTTGCCGAGATTTCCAACCAGATGGAGTATGATGACGAGGTCGCCTATAACGCCAAGGCCAAACTGTATGACCTTGCGCGCGGCAAGGATGACCGCCCATGGTGCGTGACGGTCAGCTTCACCCATCCGCATGATCCCTATGTCGCCCGGCGCAAATACTGGGACCTCTACGAGGATTGCGAGCATCTGCTGCCTGAAATCGCTGATATTGGCTATGAAAACCAGGATCCTCACGCCAAGCGAATCTTCGACGCCAATGACTGGCGTAGCTTCGACATCACCGAGGAAGACATTCGCAAGTCCCGCCGTGCCTATTTCGCCAACATCACATATCTCGATGACAAGATCGGTGAAATCCTCGAAGTGCTGGAAACGACACGGCAAGAGGCGATCATCCTGTTCGTCTCGGATCACGGTGACATGCTGGGTGAACGGGGCTTGTGGTTCAAGATGAACTTCTACGAAGGCTCGGCGCGCGTTCCTTTGATGATTTCATCCCCGGATTTGCTTGCGGGGCGGATCGATACACCGGTTTCTACCATTGATGTCACACCCACACTCGGGGCTCTGGCAGGTGTTGACATGGCCGAGATCGCCCCATGGACGGACGGTGAAAACCTGGTGCCGCTGGCGCAAGGCGGGGAACGAACCGCACCTGTGGCCATGGAATACGCGGCCGAGGCATCGTATGCGCCGCTGGTGTCGCTGCGCTATGGCAAGTGGAAATACAATCGATGCGCGCTGGACCCGGATCAATTGTTTGATCTCGAGGCAGACCCGCATGAACTGACCAATCTGGCAGACAGCCCCGAACATGCGGGCACGCTGCAAACCCTGCGCGCAAAGTCCGAGACCCGCTGGGATTTGGAGCGCTTCGACGCGGATGTCCGTGCCAGTCAGGCGCGACGCTGGGTCGTGTATGAGGCACTGCGGCAAGGCGGATATTACCCATGGGATTATCAGCCGCTGCAAAAAGCGTCCGAACGCTACATGCGCAATCATATGGATCTGAACATCGTCGAGGAAAATGCCCGGTTCCCACGCGGCGAGTAACCTCTTCATCTTTTTAAAAATACTCCCGCCGGAGGCGTCACACCCGGCGGGCGAGGAGTTGTGAATATGGAAGCAGATTTTGTCATCGTTGGCGCAGGGTCCGCAGGCTGCGCAATGGCATATCGTCTGAGCGAAGGTGGGGCCTCGGTCCTGGTGATCGAGCACGGTGGCACCGACATGGGGCCGTTTATCCAGATGCCTGCCGCGCTCAGCTATCCGATGAACATGTCGCGCTATGACTGGGGATATCAGTCCGAGCCCGAACCGCATCTTAACAACCGCCGTCTGGCCTGCCCGCGCGGCAAGGTGATCGGCGGGTCGTCGTCGATCAACGGCATGGTCTATGTGCGCGGTCACGCACGCGATTTCGACACCTGGGCCGAGATGGGGGCTGACGGTTGGTCTTATGCGGATGTGCTGCCCTATTACAAACGCATGGAGACATGGCATGACGGCGGCCATGGGGGCGATCCGGCCTGGCGCGGCACTGACGGCCCATTGCACGTGTCGCGCGGTCCCCGCGCAAACCCACTGTTTCAGGCCTTTGTCGATGCAGGCCAGCAGGCGGGATACGAGGTCACCGGCGACTATAACGGAGAAAAGCAGGAAGGCTTTGGCCCGATGGAGCAGACCGTCTGGAAAGGGCGGCGCTGGTCGGCGGCAAATGCCTATCTGAAGCCCGCGCTCAAACGCGACAATTGTGATATCGTGCGGGGTCTTGCGTCTCGGGTTGTTATGGAAAACGGTCGCGCCACTGGCGTGGAATTGATCCGTGGCGGCAAGAAAGAAATCATCAAGGCCCGGCGCGAGGTCGTTCTGGCCGCGTCCTCGATCAACTCGCCCAAGCTGCTTATGCTGTCCGGTATCGGACCGGGCGCGCATCTGGCCGAGCATGGGATCGACGTCGTTGCGGATCGTCCGGGGGTGGGTGCGAACCTTCAGGACCATCTGGAGCTGTATATTCAACAAGCTTCGCTACAGCCGATCACGCTCTATAAGCACTGGAACCTGTTCAGCAAAGGCCTGATCGGGGCGCAATGGTTGTTTACCAAGACAGGTTTGGGCGCATCGAATCAGTTTGAAAGCGCGGCGTTCATCAGGTCGAAATCGGGTGTGGAATATCCCGACATTCAGTACCACTTTCTGCCGATCGCAGTTCGCTATGACGGGCAGGCAGCGGCAGAGGGGCACGGGTTCCAGGCGCATGTCGGCCCGATGCGGTCCCCGTCGCGCGGGGCGGTCACATTGCGCTCTGCCCAAGCCGCAGACGCGCCGGTGATCAAGTTCAACTACATGAGTCACGAAGAAGATTGGGAAGATTTCCGCACTTGTATCCGGCTGACCCGTGAAATCTTTGGGCAAAACGCCTTCAAACCCTATGCGGGCAAGGAAATTCAGCCGGGTGCCGCTGTGCAAACGGATGAAGAGCTGAACGCCTTTATCGCGGAACATGCCGAAAGCGCCTATCACCCCTGCGGCACCTGCCGGATGGGGCGTGCGGATGACAAAGGTGCGGTGGTCGATCCCGAGGGTCGCGTCATCGGCGTGGACGGGCTGCGCGTCGCGGACAGTTCGATTTTCCCGCAGATCACCAACGGCAATCTCAACGCGCCCTCGATCATGGTTGGCGAGAAAGTATCGGATTCTTTGCTGGGCAAAGACCCGTTGCCCAAGGCCAATGACCGCCCGTGGATTCACCCCGGCTGGGCAACCGCTCAGCGTTAATCCTTCTGAACTGCCCCCGGTTGAATGCGTAAATTTTCGGCGGTTGCCGGGGGTATGCTGGCAAAAAGTTCAGTGTTCCTGTCCAGATAAGCCTGAGCCACGTTTCAGAACAACTTGCCCCCTGCACGGCAGGATGGCGCGTGGCGTTGTTTTGAAATTCGCGGGATTATTACGGCTAGTTGATCCGGGTCAAAGCGAAAGCCCGATCACGCTTCTATCACTGATTTGCAACGACATATGAAGGAGCGAACAGAGATGTCTCACACCCCGCATGAACTGGCCGAAGAGTTTCCGGACAAAGTTGAACTGATGAGCCAGCTCAAGCAGTCGGATGCGCATTTTGCCCGGCTGGCCGATGAGTATCATGAGGTCAACCGCGAAGTACACCGCGCCGAAACCAATGTCGAACCCATGGAGGAGCTGGCCGAGGTTGATCTGCGAAAAAAACGCGCCGCGCTAAAGGATGAGATCTGGGCGATCCTGTCCAAGGCTTAAACCACTGGCGGGGGCTCTGCCCCCGTCGTGACCAGAGACGCGACTGCGGTGGGATAATAAATCAGACTAAGATCAGGTCACTTCATAGGGCAGGGTGCCGCGAATATGGGTGTCGATGCTCAGACGACGTTCCAGCGGCGGAACCGAACGCTGGTGACATGTTTGCCGCTCGCAGATGCGGCAGGAAATACCGATGGGCTCGTAGGCACTGGCATTGTTGATGTCGAGGTTGTCGGCATAAACAAGCGCCGGGGCATGACGGACCTCGCATCCCAGCGCTATGGCGTACCGTCTGACCGGCGCACCGAACGAGCCCCCCGATTTTGAGACATCCCGCGCCAGCGAGATATAGCGAACACCATCAGGCGTTTCCGCCAGCTGCCGCAGGAAATGACCGGGTGTTTCAAAGGCCCGATGCACGTTCCAAAGCGGGCAAGCCCCACCAAAGCGCGCAAATTGCAGGCGTGTGGCCGAGTGCCGCTTGGTGATCGTCCCCGCCTGATCAACCCGAACGAAGAAGAACGGGATGCCCTTGGCGCCGGGACGCTGTAGTGTCGACAGCCGATGTGCAACCTGCTCGACCGACGCGCCGAACCGGTTGCTGAGCAGCTCCAGATCGTGACGCTCTTCCTGAGCGGCGGTCAAAAACGCGGTATAAGGCATCAGAGAGGCACCAGCGAAATAGTTGGCAAGACCGATCTTGGCGATGGCGCGGGCTTCGTCGCTTTGGAATTTGGCGAAATCCAGCGTCGCCTCCAGCAACTGGTCCTGACTGATCAGCGCGACCTGCAACAGAAGCTGGAACACCTGCGTCTGCGGCGCTGCACGGGAGGACAGGCGCAAAATTTTGCTGTCGACATCATAAGCGCGCAATGGGCCCATATCTGAAAAAACCACCTGAATTCCGCGCTCTGAAAGGCTGCTCAGGGCGGCTTGCCGGATACCGCCGGGGCCGTCGGCGCGGTTGGCAAACAGTTCCGCTGCCCTGTCCACGGCGTCGATGTAGTTGTCGCAATAATGGAAGAAATCGCGCACTTCTTCCCAAGGGCTGGCCTGAATACGCGCATCTTCGCGCCCCAAAGCCTCGTCCAGCGAGGCAAGGCGTTCATGTGTCTGCCGGTAGGTTTTGTGCAATTCGATAAACGCGCGCGCCAGGGCGGGGGCGTTGGATGCGGTCAGGCGCAGATCGGCCAGAGGGGGCTGTATGTCGGCAAAAACTGGATCGGCCAGCGCCTCGCGCATGTCTGAAACAAGACGTTCGCTGTCGCCGGTGCTGAGTTCGGTAACATCCATTCCGAACTCCTGCGCCAGAGCCAGCACAACCGTGGTCGAGATCGGCCGGTTGTTGTTTTCCATCTGGTTCAGATAGGGCAGTGAAACGCCCAGTTTGGCGGCAAATTCACGCTGCGTCAGGGTCAGGCGCGTTCGCATTTCGCGCAGTTTCGCGCCGGCATAGAGCTTTTGGGTGGCCATTGGGTGCCTTTGCAAGTTTTCCAATTTCCGAGGTTAACTTTGCAAAGTCATTGGGGCAAGCGATTACAGCCCCAATTGCCGTTCTCTTCGTACGACAGTTGAAATTGCGACGATTGCCAGAACGCCTGTTGCCAGCATCAGCCAAAGCAGCGGCATCGCGCCGGTTTCACGTGTCAGCAGGGCACCTGCCAGCGCGCTCAGCCCGGCGCCGCCACCTAACATAATGGCGCCACTCAGGCCCGAGGCGGTTGCAGCCAGTTGAGGGCGCACTGATAGCGCGCCCGAGGTTGCGTTGGGGATGACCATGCCATTGCCGACGCCCACAAATGTCATGAACCCAAAGAAACTGAGTGCGGTTCCACGGTCGGCCAGAAACAGCAATGCCGACACAGCGACGCCAAACGCATTGAGCAGGCTTCCCCATAGCACCATGCGGTTCACACCGAACCGCACTGAAAAACGCCCGCTCATGAAATTGCCAACAAAATACCCAACCGCAGGTGCGCCAAAATAAATGCCAACCTGTGCCGCGCTCAACCCGAACAATTCGGTGCCGATGAAAGGTGCGCCGCCGAGATAGGCGAAAAACGAACCCGATGAGAAGGCACAAGCCAGTGAATATCCCCAGAACCGTGGCGAGGTCAGAAGTTCGGGGTATTCCTTGAATTGCTGGACAAGCGTTTTGCCACTTTTTGCCGATGTTTCCCCAAAGTCCGAATAGGTCAGTGCCATAGTCAGCAGACCTACGGCAAAGGGCAGCCAGAAATTCGCTTTCCAACCAAAGCTCACTTCCAGTAAGCCGCCGATGGCAGGGCCAATCATCGGAACCACGGCCATGCCCATCGTTACATAACCGATCATTGAGGCAGCTTGGTCCTGATCGTACATATCCCGCACCGCTGCGCGGCTGAGAACCATACCGACGACCACTACCGCCTGACACATCCTGAACGCCAGAAAAACCGTGGCATTGGGGGCGAAGATGCACCCAAGGGTCGCCATCAGGAACAGGCCAAGGCCCCACAGTAAAACTGGTCTGCGTCCTGCCTGATCCGCAATTGGACCTATAAGAATTTGCAGAATGGCATTGATCAGCAGATAAAGCGCAATCGACAGCTGCATGACCTTGTAATCGGTTTCGAAATACTCGGCCATGTTTGGCAGGCTGGGCAGAAACAGGTTCATGCTCAGGGCGGACAGGCCCGAGAGTAAAACAAGCGTCGCCAATGTGGGTGGTGTGCGGTGGACCGCGTCAGAGCTGAACTGCATGGTTCACATGTATAGCCGTGGATTTACGGAATGCCAGCCATTCGCAAAATTGCCTGCGAGAATTCGCAGTTTTGCAATTATCCAAATTACTGTTGCTGAAATTTTGCAAATTTGCCGAAAATAGCTTTGGATGAGCGGCCCAAACAGGTAGGGTCCCGTCAAATTTATAAGGGGATAGTCGTCATGAAAGACATTCTTTCCGAACTGGAAGGCCGCCGCGATAACGCGCGTCTGGGCGGTGGGCAGAAACGGATCGATGCCCAGCACGCACGCGGCAAACTGACCGCGCGTGAACGGATCGAACTGCTGTTGGACGAGGGCAGCTTTGAAGAGTTTGACATGTTTGTCAGCCACCGCTGCACCGATTTCGGGATGGAAAAACAAAAGCCTGCGGGTGACGGTGTTGTCACCGGTTGGGGCACGATCAACGGGCGCATGGTTTATGTGTTCAGCCAGGATTTTACCGTCTTTGGCGGATCGCTGTCGGAAACCCATGCTCAGAAGATCTGCAAGATTATGGACATGGCGGTCCAGAACGGTGCCCCGGTGATCGGAATCAACGATTCGGGCGGCGCGCGCATCCAGGAAGGTGTGGCTTCGCTGGCGGGTTATGCCGAAGTGTTCCAGCGCAACATCATGGCATCGGGTGTGGTGCCGCAGATCAGCGTAATCATGGGGCCCTGCGCGGGTGGTGCGGTGTACAGCCCGGCGATGACCGACTTTATCTTCATGGTCAAAGACACCTCTTACATGTTCGTGACCGGCCCGGATGTGGTGAAGACCGTAACCAACGAAGTGGTGACTGCCGAGGAACTGGGGGGGGCCTCGACCCATACCAAGAAATCCTCAGTCGCTGATGGCGCGTTCGAAAACGACGTCGAAGCTTTGGCCGAGGTGCGGCGCCTGGTGGACTTCCTGCCCCTCAACAACCGCGAAAAGCCGCCCGTGCGCCCGTTCTTTGACGAACCCGGCCGGATCGAGGCTTCGCTGGACACTCTTGTGCCAGAGAATCCGAACACGCCCTACGACATGAAGGAACTCATCGCCAAAGTGGCGGACGAGGGCGATTTCTATGAAATTCAGGAAGATTTTGCCAAGAACATCATTACCGGGTTCATCCGGCTGGAAGGTCAGACCGTAGGCGTCGTCGCAAACCAGCCGATGGTGTTGGCCGGGTGTCTGGATATCGACTCGTCGCGCAAGGCTGCACGCTTTGTGCGCTTCTGTGACTGCTTCGAAATCCCGATCCTGACACTGGTCGACGTTCCTGGCTTCCTGCCGGGAACAAGCCAGGAATATGGCGGTGTCATCAAGCATGGGGCCAAGTTGCTCTTTGCCTATGGTGAGGCAACTGTGCCGAAGGTGACGGTGATTACCCGAAAGGCTTATGGCGGTGCTTACGACGTTATGGCCTCCAAGCATTTGCGCGGTGATTTCAACTATGCCTGGCCCACCGCCGAAATTGCGGTCATGGGGGCCAAAGGGGCGACCGAGATCATTCATCGCGCCGATCTGGGGGATGCCGACAAGATCGCATCGCATACCAAGGATTACGAAGACCGATTTGCAAATCCCTTCGTGGCAGCCGAGCGCGGCTTCATCGATGAGGTGATCATGCCGCATTCGACCCGCCGTCGTGTATCCCGGGCATTTGCCAGCTTGCGCGGCAAACAGCTGAAGAACCCGTGGAAAAAGCACGACAATATCCCGCTGTGATCCATCTAGGGGCGGGATGGCCCGCCCCGCTCAATCTTTGACCGTCACAGCGGTTCCGAGGCTGAAACCCCCTCAAATTGAGGCGGAATTGACAAAAACCGGCAAATAGTTGAATGATCCGACCCGTCAGACATAGAACCGCGCAGACTAATCGTACTGCGCGCGCGACCCCGGAAGGAGGAGCTCGCCGCTGGTGGGTCCGGGGTCGCGCCATTTGTCTGGTTGCTCTCGCCTTCAGCCATCCTGCTTTTGCAGACTCCGATACGTTGTTGCCGGTTCCGTCGGGCCAGCCAGTGCAACTGAGCGATGTCCTGCTGGACAACAACCCTGGCGAGCTTTGGCTGCGCTTTCGCTTTATCGCGCCCAGAATAGGCGCGTCAGTAGGGCGGATTGGGTATGATGTGGCGTCGAAGGATATGGAGCACCTGTGCCAGATTCTGGCCATTCCATATGTCGCTCAGCATGAATTGCATCCGGCGCGGGTCGTGATCTCTTTGTCCGATCGCCCGGTAGAGTTTGGCGATGCCGCCCCTGATGCGACCCAGTTTTTTGAGGCCTACCGGCTGGAGCAGTCCCGGTGTATCTGGGAGGGGCTTTGACCATGACCGCAAGACGCCATGAGTACAAAGCATCTCAGACCAACTGTGCGGCTTTGGAGGTGCGCATCATGACCCCATCCTTTTTCGGGCTCGAATTGCTTTTGTCTGCAAGTATGACACAGGGGGGCCTTTCATGCTGAAGCATCGTGGTTTTCCCGGTCGCCTTTCAGGCACCGACTTTCAGTTCACCATCCGTCGCGCCAACCCAAAGGGCGTTACACCGTTAACGCAGCGCGAGCGGTTTCGGGATCGTAAACCTGCGGACAGGCGCGCTGATATTGCGTTCATGGAGGCTCTTTGGGCCCATTTCGGTGACCAGCCGTTCGAACGGGGCAATCTGGATGCGGGGCGTTTGAGCTGGCTATTCGGGCGCGAAGTCATCGCGGCAGAAGATCCCTTTGATCCGGCCAGTTATGATGCCTTGCTCGTTATCGACGTAAACGCTGCGCGCGCATCCTTCCCGGACATCATCGACGGGATGGACTGATTGTGACATTCGCAGCCGCACATAAACCAATCATGGCCGGTTTCGGGAAAATCCTGCCCGAAACCGGGCAGGATTTATGTGTGGTCTCAGAAGTTCAACTGGGCCGCAAGCTGAACGCGGCTACCATCAAAGGTTCTGCCGGTGGGCGCGTCGTTCCGCTCGCCATAGATGTATTCGGCGCTGAGCGTCAGACTGTCTGTCGCCTTGTAGAACGCGTTGACATGGATCGTTTCCAGCTCGGTGAAGGACAGCGTGCCGGTCGAGGTCGGCAGATCATAATCTTCGCGCCCGTAGGCAATGCCGACATTCCACTTTGCACCGATGTCCTGCCTGAATTCCACGGTGTAGCCATCCACATCGTTGGCCTGCCCACCGACAATGGCATCGCCGAGACCGATCAGGTACGGGCCAAGTGCCTCACCTGTGACGTAGTTGACTTGGAACAACCCGCCTTGCCAGGGGCGAATGCCGCCGGAAAACGTAAAGCCGGTTTGATCCACTTCGACATTGCCGGAATTGGCTTTACCGTACAAAACGGCACCACGGGCAATGTACGTACCGTCGTTATATTCCGCCGAGGCCGTCAGGACGGGATCATCGGAATTCGACCCGCTGACGTTCTCTTCGATCGAGACCGCAAACTGTGCATTGCTGCCAAGCTGTCCGGTGTATCTCAGCTGTGGGACACGAGCGAATGCGATACCCACGGGGCCGTTGAATTCGACAGTGGTCGGGTAGGTGTCCAATGGTTGGAAGTTGGTCCAGTACTGACCAATCAGGAACTGATCGCCGATGGTGATGTTGGCATGGCGAATGCGCAATTCAGCCGTGCCGCCGGAACCGAACAGGTCAAGCTCAAGCTGTCCGCCAATGTCACCGATCCCGCTTGGGGTGGTGGTACGCAATCCGATCCGAGATTGGCGAACGGTTGCCCCGAAGGTGCCGTCGGTTGCGGCCGAGGGTTCACCGATAACATTCACGAACGCCGTATCCCCCTGATCGTAGTCGAAGTCATAGAAGAAATCGGCCTTCACGTATCCGTAAACGTCCAAAACGGTGTTGCCGATGCGGAAATCTCCGTTGGCGGGGCCGCTTTTGTCGGCTTCCAGCGCCTCGACCCGGGCGCGCAAAGCGTCGAGTTCGGCCTGGGTCTGGGCGTCCTGGGCAGCAGCAAACGTGCCGGTCACACTGAGCGCAGAGGCAGCGAGCAGGAGTGCCTTTTTTCTAGTCATAGTCATGTGGGTGTTCCTTTGAGTGCGAGTGTGCCCAAGGACCGTTTCACGCAGCAGAAATCTTTGGAAATCACGAGAAAGAGAATAGAACCATCTGATTTCTCAATAAAATGTGCCTTTTTCGACTTCTTGAATCACAGCGTCTTGAACCTGTCATCTAACGCGCTGTTGCGCCGTAATTCCTTCGCCGGTGGAGTGGCGGCGATTCGTGATGCTGCAACCGCAGAAAGCATCGGAAGCGACCCATTTTGTAACGAAACTGTGACGGTGAACGGGGCTTTCGTGCTGGTAATTCACTTGAATGCTGTCGGCACGATGTTGCGCGCCATGTTGTGGCTTGGGCAGAAACCAGCCGAGTTGTCCCAGGGAAACAATACTGTGTTTGCTCAACAGATTGTGCCGTGCAAACTGAATGGGCCGTGCGGCTCTACTTTGCCTGCGCCGCACATGCACCTACTATTCCGTACCCCTTCCTTGCGCGGGCAGGCTTGTGTTCCCCACATAGACCTGTCCGCGTTTTTCTTTTTGGCTTCCACGGCCAAAGAGAAGCGAAAACCTGCACAAAACCTGCCTGCAATTGCATTGATATTGAATAACAGGCCCCATTTCGCGCATCTGATCCCAAACGAACCAAGAAACCTAAAAGGGCAGACACAATGCGATTCTCGAAACTCATCCTTGTTGCGGCGACCTGTGCGGGTCTGGCCGCGTGCGGTGACACCACGGGCGAACAGGCACTCCTCGGCGGTGGTGCCGGGGCTGTGGGGGCCGCGGTCCTCAATGCCGACCCGCTGTTTGGCGCGGCCGTCGGCGCAGCGGGCAACGTGCTGTACTGCAAGACACAGAACAACTGTAACTAACGCATATCCTTCGGGGCGCCTGGCGCCTCAGCCATCATTGCGCATCACGCCGTCGTGGGGATCGTACCCTGCGGCGGCGTTTTGCGTTTCCGGAACACCAAGCCAAAGGACGTTTCATGTTCAATAAGATCCTGATCGCCAACCGGGGCGAGATCGCCTGCCGGGTCATCAAGACCGCCCGCAAGATGGGTATCGGCACCGTTGCCATTTATTCGGACGCGGACAAGAACGCGCTGCATGTGTCGATGGCCGACCAAGCCGTGCATATCGGTCCGCCCCCGGCGAACCAGTCCTACATTGTGATCGACAAGGTCATGGATGCCATCCGTCAAAGCGGTGCGCAGGCGGTTCATCCCGGCTATGGCTTCCTGTCGGAGAACTCGAAGTTCGCCGAAGCGCTCGAGGCCGAAGGTGTTGCCTTTGTTGGGCCCCCTGTCGGTGCAATCGAAAGCATGGGCGACAAGATTACTTCGAAGAAGATCGCACAGGAGGCCGGAGTTTCGACCGTTCCGGGTTACATGGGGCTGATCGAGGACGCGGACGAGGCGGTCAAGATCTCGAACGACATCGGTTATCCGGTCATGATCAAGGCCAGCGCCGGTGGTGGTGGCAAGGGTATGCGCATCGCGTGGAGCGATGAAGAGGCGCGCGAAGGCTTTCAGTCGTCCAAGAACGAAGCCGCAAACTCGTTCGGAGATGACCGGATCTTCATCGAAAAATTCGTAACCCAACCGCGCCATATCGAAATTCAGGTTCTGTGCGACAGTCACGGAAATGGCATCTACCTGGGCGAGCGTGAATGCTCGATCCAGCGCCGGAACCAGAAAGTGGTGGAAGAGGCACCGTCACCCTTCCTTGATCCTGAAACCCGCAAGGCGATGGGTGAACAGGCTGTCGCTCTGGCCAAGGCCGTGAACTACGCAAGTGCAGGTACGGTCGAGTTCATCGTGGACGGAAACAAGAACTTCTACTTCCTCGAAATGAATACGCGCCTGCAAGTGGAACATCCTGTTACGGAACTGATCACCGGCGTCGATCTGGTCGAGCAGATGATCCGTGTCGCAGCGGGTGAAAAGCTATCGATAACGCAGGATGACGTGACCCTGACCGGCTGGGCGATTGAAAACCGTCTGTATGCGGAAGACCCGTATCGCAACTTCCTGCCGTCGATCGGTCGGCTGACCCGGTATCGCCCGCCGCAGGAAACTTCGGCTGGTCCGTTGCTGGTCAACGGCAAATGGCAGGGTGAAGCACCCGATGGTGAAACCGCCGTGCGCAACGATACCGGCGTCTACGAGGGCGGCGAGATCAGCATGTATTACGACCCGATGATCGCCAAGCTCTGCACTTGGGCGCCGACCCGCGAAAAAGCAATCGAGGCGATGCGCGTGGCGTTGGACAGTTTCGAAGTGGAAGGCATCGGTCACAACCTGCCGTTCCTGTCGGCAGTGATGGATCATCCGAAGTTTGTAAGCGGTGACATGACAACGGCCTTTATCGCTGAAGAATATCCAGACGGGTTCGAGGGCGTAACGTTGCCCGAAGTGGATCTGCGCCGGATTGCTGCATCCTGCGCCGCGATGCACCGCGTCGCCGAAATCCGGCGCACCCGCGTGTCGGGCCGGATGGACAATCACGAACGCAAAGTAGGCAAGCGCTGGGTTGTGACATTGCAGGGGCAGGATTTCGCCGTGCAGGTCAATGCCGACAAAGAGGGGTCAACGGTCAAGTTTGACGACGGATCGTCCCTGCGTGTCGCGTCGGACTGGACGCCGGGCGATCAACTTGCGGTTCTGGACGTGGATGGCAGCCCGCTGGTTCTGAAAATCGGCAAGGTCTCGGGCGGTTTCCGCGTTCGCAACCGCGGCGCGGACTTGAAAGTACATGTGCGCCGCCCACGGCAGGCGGAACTGGCCAAACTGATGCCGGAAAAACTGCCGCCTGATACCTCGAAGTTGCTGCTCTGCCCAATGCCGGGCCTAGTCGTGAAGGTCGATGTCGAAGTGGGGCAGGAAGTGCAGGAAGGTCAGGCGCTTTGCACGATTGAGGCGATGAAGATGGAAAACATCCTGCGTGCCGAAAAGAGGGGCGTGGTGGCCAAAGTCAATGCAGGCCCCGGTGACAGCCTTGCTGTGGACGACGTGATCATCGAGTTCGAGTGACCATGTTGGCGCTTTCGATATACATTCCAACGTTCCCGGCGCATCGCGCCGGGGCCATTGGGTGTGGCGAAAGCGTTCAGCCCCCTTCGCGCCGGTCGCGGATCTCGCGTTCGCGCAGGGGGGTCTTGTCGATAGATCTGCCAATCTCACGCACGCTCCACGGGCTGGGTTTGCGCAATTTGACCACGCCGTCCTTGTCGACGAACACCATCTGGAAACCACGCGGTCGCAGCTTGGTCCGGATCGGGGACCGGGCAGACGGGTCCGTGTCTGTTAGCACGATGACATCGCGGTCGCGCATGGCTGCTTCTTCTGCGACAAGCATATCGATCTGCTGCTGGAACCGCGGATCGGCAGGCGTGTCAGCAAAAACCACGATGGGGCGTTTGACCCACAAGAACTCGCTGAGTTCACTTTCACCCACCGGGCGGACAAAACTGTCATCAGACGGCGCGGTTCCGTCTGCCGCCAGGGCAGCCAGAGGGATTAGTGCCGAGAAAACAAAGGCAAGCGTGCGTGTCATGTGGCCTCCTGTTCTTTCGAATATAGCCCCTGTGCCCGCGATTGCGACCGGCGATTTGCGCCGGGTGACCACATTTTCGCGCTTGCGCCTGAATGAACAGGCCAAGTGCAGGACTTTGGCGCGGACGCTTTCAGCGACCGCCATCCGTATTGACGAGAGGAAATCGAAATGACCGACACGAAGGACTGGAAAGCGCTTGCCGAGAAAGAGCTGCGCGGACGTCCGTTGGACGACCTGACCAAGGAAACGCTGGAAGGTATCGCGGTCAAACCGCTTTACACCCAGGAAGACACCGCCGATCTGCCGCATATGGGGTCTTTGCCGGGATTTGGCCCGTTTACCCGCGGTGTCAAGGCCACGATGTATGCGGGCCGTCCTTGGACGATCCGTCAGTATGCGGGTTTCTCAACCGCCGAGGAGTCGAACGCGTTTTATCGACGCAACCTGGCAGCAGGCCAGCAAGGCGTTTCGGTTGCCTTCGATCTGGCGACACATCGCGGCTATGACAGTGATCACCCACGCGTTGTTGGCGATGTCGGTAAGGCAGGCGTTGCCATCGACAGTGTCGAGGATATGAAGATCCTGTTTGACGGCATCCCGCTGGACAAGGTCTCGGTCTCGATGACCATGAATGGCGCGGTTGTTCCGATCCTGGCAAGTTTCATCGTTGCGGGTGAAGAACAGGGTCACGACAAGTCTGTCCTTTCCGGCACCATTCAGAACGACATTCTGAAAGAATTCATGGTGCGCAACACCTATATCTACCCGCCTGAACCGTCGATGAAGATCATCTCGGACATCATCGAATACACGTCGAATGAGATGCCCAAGTTCAACTCGATCTCGATCTCGGGCTATCACATGCAAGAGGCCGGGGCGAACCTTGTTCAGGAACTGGCCTATACGCTGGCCGATGGGCGCGAATACGTCCGTGCCGCGACTGAGGCCGGAATGGACGTGGACAAGTTCGCGGGCCGTTTGTCGTTCTTCTTCGCCATCGGCATGAATTTCTTCATGGAGATCGCCAAACTGCGCGCCGCACGCACGCTCTGGCACCGGGTAATGACCGAGTTTGGGGCAAAGTCCGAACGGTCGAAAATGCTGCGCACCCATTGCCAGACTTCCGGCGTTTCGCTTCAGGAACAGGACCCTTACAACAATGTCATCCGCACCGCCTATGAAGCGATGAGCGCAGTTCTGGGTGGCACCCAATCGCTGCATACAAATGCTCTGGACGAGGCAATTGCGCTGCCCACCGATTTTTCGGCCCGCATCGCGCGGAACACACAGCTCGTGCTTCAGGAAGAAACCGGTGTAACAGATGTGGTCGATCCTCTGGCCGGTTCTTACTATGTTGAAAGCCTGACCAATGAACTGGTCGAAAAAGCCTGGGCCCTGATGGAAGAGGTCGAGGAGATGGGTGGCATGACCAAGGCGGTTGCCTCGGGTATGCCCAAGCTGCGCATCGAGGAAAGCGCAGCCCGCCGTCAGGCCATGATCGACCGGGGCGACGAAGTGATCGTCGGCGTCAACAAGTACCGCAAGGAACAGGAAGACCCGATCGACATTCTGGATGTCGACAACGTCGCCGTGCGTGAGGCGCAGGTGGCGCGGCTGGAACGCATTCGCGCAACCCGTGATGAAGCCGCGTGCCAAGCCGCGCTGGACGCCCTGACCAAGACCGCCCAGGAGGGCGGAAACCTGCTGGCCGCTGCGGTCGAAGCCGCCCGCGCCCGTGCATCCGTAGGAGAGATCAGCATGGCAATGGAGAAAGAATTCGGCCGCCATCGCGCCGAGGTGAAAACCCTGGCCGGTGTCTATGGCGCTGCTTATGAGGGCGACGAAGGCTTTGCCGCGATCCAGAAATCCATCGAGGACTTTGCCGAGGCCGAGGGCCGCCGCCCCCGTCTTCTGGTGGTCAAAATGGGGCAGGACGGGCATGATCGCGGTGCCAAGGTTATCGCCACGGCCTTTGCAGATATCGGGTTCGACGTGGACGTTGGCCCGCTGTTCCAGACACCTGCCGAGGCCGCGCAGGACGCGGTGGACAATGACGTACATGTGGTCGGCATTTCCTCACAGGCGGCGGGGCATAAAACACTGGCACCGCAGCTGGTGGAAGAGCTGAAGAAAGCAGGGGCCGACGATATCATCGTGATCTGTGGTGGGGTGATCCCGCAACAGGATTACCAGTTCCTGTATGACCATGGGGTCAAGGCTATCTTTGGTCCGGGCACCAACATTCCCGAGGCCGCTCAGGACATTCTGCGCCTGATCCGCGAAGCGCGGCCCTGACACAAGGCAAGTCTTTCAACGAAAGCTCTTGTGATCCTGCGCCAATGGCGAAAACATGCGGCCGGATCCCTTTGGGTCCGGTCGTTTTCGCAGGAGGGTGCACATGTTACTCGATCATCTGGCCGTCGCGGGCGAAACGCTTGAAGAAGCGTCTGCGCATATCGAACAGGCGCTTGGTGTTGCACTGCAACCCGGTGGGAAACACGAAAAATTCGGGACACATAACAGGCTGCTGGGGCTCAGAGACGGGCTCTATCTGGAAGCGATTGCCATCGATCCGCAGGCGCAGCCTCCGGGCAGGCCGCGATGGTTCGATCTGGACAATTTTCAGGGCGGCCCGCGTTTGACGAACTGGATATGCCGGGTCGAGGATATCGAGGCCACACTGTCGATCTTTCCCGATGGCACCGGAGAGCCCATCGACCTGACCCGCGGCGCGTTGCAATGGCGCATGGCGGTTCCGCCAACGGGGCGTTTGCCGTTCGACAATCTGTTTCCCGCCCTTATCGAATGGCAGGGCGACCTGCACCCGGCAAACATGTTGCAGGACAGCGCGTGCCGGTTGCGGCGTCTGGTTGTCTATCACCCCGATGCCCTGACACTGGCCCGTCGACTGGGTGAGCTGGATCTTGTTGTGTTCGATACCGGCCCCGCGGCTTTGCAGGCAGAAATTGAGACACCTCATGGGCTGCGGGTGCTGGAATGAACATTCGCCCGGCCACAGCGTCAGATGCTCCAGCCATTGCCCGGATCACCAATGCGATCATCCGGGACACTTTGGTCACTTTCACGACGGACGAACGCAGCGCCGCCCAGATTGCCGAAGATATCAAGGCACGCTCGCCCGGTTTTCTGGTTGCCGAGCACGACAGCCACGTTATCGGCTTTGCCACATATGGCCCTTTCCGCACCGGGCCCGGTTATGCGCAAACCTGCGAACATACGATCCAGCTGTCACCGGATGCGTGGGGCAAAGGGCTGGGACGTGCGTTGATGTCAGAGCTGGAGGAAGTCGCGCAAGCCCAAGGCGTTCATGTTCTGGTCGCGGGCATATCCTCGGCCAATCCGGGGGCTGAGGCGTTTCATGCCGCACTTGGCTATTCGAAAGTCGGGGTGATGCCCGAAGTCGGCTTTAAGTTCGGCCAGCGGCTGGACCTTGTGCTGATGCAGAAAATTCTTGGTGCTGAATGACCTGTTGCACCTGACAGTCCCGAATTGTGACGCTAGGGTGCGGTCATGTCGATCTGGACTCGCATATCCGATGCGCTCAGCGCGCTTGCCCAGGGCGAAAGCCTGACCGCAGTTTTTGAAAAACTACGCTCGCCACCGGAACGGTCCGTGGCCTTTACGATTGCGGTCATCGCACTGGGTGCCAAAATGGCCAAGGCAGACGGTCAGGTGACCCGTGATGAGGTCACCGCCTTTCGCGACGTGTTTCAGATCGCGCGCGAAGATGAGGAAGGTGCAGCCCGCGTCTTCAACATGGCCCGTACGGACGTGGCGGGATATCAGGACTACGCCCGCAAAATTGCCCGCATGTTTTCCGAAGACAGCACAACCCTGTGTGACCTGATGGAAGGTCTTTTTCACATCGCGATGGCGGATGGTTTCTATCATCCGAACGAAAACGCGTTTCTCGAAGATGTCAGCCAGATTTTCGGGCAAACCGACGCGCAGTTCAAAGCACTGCGGGCGCGCTTTGTTCCGGATGCGCCAAACGATCCTTACACGGTTCTGGGCGTTCCACATGACATGCCGCTGCCCGACATTCGCAATGTCTGGCGGCAGCTGGTTCGGGAAACGCACCCCGACGCCATGATGGCCCGGGGTGTCCCCGAAGAGGCGATCCGGCTGGCCGAGAAAAAGATGATCGACATCAATCGCGCCTGGGATGAAATCAACGGCGCGCGGGCCTGATCAGATGCGGCTGGCGACCTATAATATCGAATGGTTCGCCAATCTGTTTGACCAGAAAGACAGGCTGATCGTCGATGACAGCTGGTCCGGCAGGCACGACGTCACCAAAGCGCAGCAGATCGAAGCGATTGCCAAGGTTCTGACTGCCATTGACGCTGATGCGATTGTAATCGTCGAGGCGCCCAACACGGGCAGACGCCAGAACACGGTTCGGGCCCTGCAAGCCTTTGCCGAAGCGTTCGACTTGCGCACGTCTGATGCGGTGATGGGCTATGCAAACGACACGCATCAGGAACTGGCATTGCTCTATGACAGAACGGTGCTGAGTGTTCGCCACGATCCCAAGGGAGATATTGCAGATACCACAGCCCCCCGGTTCGATGGTGTATTCAAAATCGACCTCGACATTGATGCGACCGAGGATGTCGTGCGGTTCTCCAAACCGCCGATGGAACTGGCGGTGACGACGCAAGCGGGGCACAACATCCGCCTGATCGGGGCACATCTGAAATCCAAGGCACCGCACGGTGCCGAATCGCGGGACGAGGCGATCCGGATTTCGATTGCCAATCGCCGCAAACAGCTGGCGCAAGCGATCTGGCTTGCACGGCGCGTCGAATGGCATGTTGCGCAAAAACAGCCCGTCATTTTGCTGGGCGATCTGAACGATGGCCCCGGGCTGGATGAGTTTGAGCACCTCTTTGGCCGCTCGTCGGTCGAGGTGTTGCTGCAAGCCGGATTGTTCGACCCGAACGCCGTCACAGCCTACAGGTTTCGGCCCGGGCCGGTGCCTGCTACTGCGCGCTTTGCCCGCCCGGAAGAAGGTAAATTTCTGGACGCATTACTGGATTACATAATGATTACCACGGACCTGCAAGCATATCGCCCGTCCTGGCGTATCTGGCACCCGTTTCAGGATGCCGCCTGTTGGGCTGAACCGGAATTGCGGCAGGCGCTTTTGACGGCCTCCGATCATTTTCCGGTCACGCTTGATATTGAACTGTGACCTTTCCAGCCTGCCACACGGGCCTTATATGTCAGGTATGAAACGCATCTTGCTGATCAGTACGATCTCAGTGTTCCTTGCCGCGCCTGCAATGGCACAGGAAGACAATGAAAAATCCCTGATGGAACAGGGGGCCGAACTGTTTTTCGAAGGTCTGCGCAAGGAAATGGAACCGGCATTGGAAAACTTGCTGGGTCTGGCAGAAGAGTTTGGCCCGGCGATGCAGTCATTCTTGCAGCAGATGGGCCCGGCGCTTGCTGAACTGGCGGCTGAGGTCAAGGACTGGAGCGTTTATGAACCACCCGAGATTCTGCCCAATGGCGATATCATTATCCGCAGAAAACCGACCCAAGAGCCATCTGAGCCTGAAAAGCGGGATATCGAGGTGCCCGAAGGACCTACAGATATCTGACCCGCTCAAGAGTTCAGCCTTTGACAATCACGCGAGTCTGAGATTTCAGCGCTGCTGCCAAGGCGCTTAACCGGGCTTCTGCCACTTCGCTGAACAGGGGGGCTGCGGCCTCGGGCAGATACAGTTCCAGCTCTCGCTTTTTGGGGAAAAACTTGAGCTGCCCCATATTGGCATCGTTGTGCATCCACAGCATCGCGCCAAACCGCATGGCCTTGCCCAAAATCTCGGCCTGTTTCTGGCTTTTTTCATCCAGCAATTCGTAAAGCCGAGAGAACCGATTGCCTTCCCGTTTGTTGCGATAGCGGTGTTGCAGTGCCAATCCGATGAAGACACGCTCGGAATGCTTCAAACCACCCAGATTGGCGCGCGTGACGTTGTCGAAACACACCTCGGCCCGATAGTCGGGATGCGCGCGCCAGCTTACATCGTGCAGCAGGCAGGCCGCCTTGATCAGGCGCACTCTGCTGGGCGGTGCCGATCTGAACAGCGGGATGACAAAATCATAGAGATTGCTGCCAAATCCGGGCAGGCGCGCGTCCTTGGCTTCCGAGAACCGGCTGGCTTCGATCAGCGGGTCGCGATCGCGCACTTCCTGCGGCATCTGCTCATATAGCAACCCCTCGCGAATCCCATAGCTTGAGATGGCGATATCTTTGGGTTTGAACGTGCGGATCAGCCGCGCCAGAACGTCCATCGCATACGGGATAAGCGCCATGCGCGAGCTCGACACGCCCGCCTGAGCACGCAGCTTTTCACCATCGTGTTTTTCGATGTATTTGATCGTCTCGCGCACCTGTTTGGTGGTCATGCGGTATTCATGCAGAACGTTCAGCGGATAGCCCCGCCGCAGCATGTCCAGCCGCGCAAAGGCGCGCCAGCTGCCGCCGACCAGAAACAAACGGTCTCGCTGCTGGCCCATCTGATTGCGCAGATCCTCCATCGTTTCCTTGATATGCGCTTTTCGCGCGCGCCGCCCGCCTTTGATGTCGCGCAGTTTCAGCGGCCCAAGCGGCGAGGTTACGCGACGGCCGACCTGACCACCGCCGATTTCGGCCAATTCCATCGACGATCCGCCAATATCGCAGATCAGCCCATAAGCTCCGGGCCATCCCAACAGGACACCCTGCGCCGACAGGCGGGCTTCTTCGTCACCGTCAATGATAGACACCTGCAAACCGGTTTCAGCCTGCACCTGATCGCAAAACTCGGGCCCATCCGAGGCTTCGCGCACAGCAGCGGTGGCGACAACATGCAAACCGGGCAAATCCAGATCCATTGCCAGGTGCTGGAACCGTCGTAGTGCCGACAAGGCGCGTTCGCGGCCACGCGGGTTCAGTCGCCCGGTTTCGGACAGGCCCGCCCCCAGTTCGCACATGACCTTTTCATTGTAGAAATAGGCCGGTGATCGGGCCGCCCCGTCGAAAATGACCATCCGGACCGAGTTCGACCCGACATCGACAACCCCGACGCGCGACAGCGCCCGTGCGTCCGGTTTGTCAAACAGGGGCTTTCCGAACGTTCCCCAGTCCGGGATATCGGTTTTGACGGTCTGATCCATGTGTGTTCCAGATAGTTCTGCCTGAGGATGCGAAATTGACGTCAGCGGGTCAATCATTGGTCTCGACCTCATCCGGGGCCGTGTTCAGTACGCGAATGGCAAGCGCGCGTGTAATGTCGCGTTTTTCAGCCAGGGCCAGTTGGTCCAGTTGGGATACAACGTCGGCTGCGCTTTCAAACCGCCGGTCCATATGCTTGACAAGATAGGCGATGACATCGGGGCCGGGGTTGAGCTGCCTGTCGACAAACAGCTTGGCAAGTACTGCGCCCAGCAATGCGTCATCGGGCGGATCCAGTGCGACGTGATGCGCGCCTTCGACCCGGCTTTGCAGATCGGCCAGCGGCAACGCCCAGAATTTGGGCGCAAGACGGCCGGTCATCAGCAGGGGGTGCCCTTCGGCCAGAACAAGATTGTGCAGGTGGAACAGCGTTTTTTGCTGCTCGATATCACCGGCAATCAAAGGCACGTCTTCGACCGCAATCGGCATACGCGCCAGGTCTGGCACATCGTCATATCGCAGGTCGCTGGCCTGAAGGATACGCCCGCCGGTTTCAGCGGCCCAGACATGGGCCAGATGGGTTTTGCCCGCACCGGCAGGTCCGCTCAGCACCAGTTTGTTGCCAGGCCAGGACGTGGCCGAGATCATTGCCACCGCCAGCGCATTTGCCGGTGACACAAAGAAATCCTCTCGCCCGAGCGCAGTTTTGGCGGGCAGATCAAAGCTGAGTTGTCGGGCCATTTACTCGGTTTCCTGATCCAGACCTTCAAGACCAGTGTACAATCTGCTGTCGAGGTATAGCGATGTGGCAAAGCGGGCCAGCACGCCCAATGCTGCGGCGACCGGGACAGCGATTAGCATGCCGACGAAGCCGAACAGCGCGCCAAAGACCGACAGGGCCAGCAGGAGCCAAACCGGGTGCAGCCCGACAGAGCTGCCGACCAGCTTGGGTGTCAGGAAATTGCCTTCGGTGACCTGCCCAACGGCAAAGATACCCGCGATAAGCCCGATATGAGCCCAGTCACCCCAGAACTGAAACAGCGCAAGCCCGATGGCCAGCGAGCCTCCGATAAGGGCGCCCAGATAGGGTATGAACGTGACCAGGCCCGCGATAAAACCCACAATCAGGCCGAATTGCAGACCAGCAAGCATCAGTGCAACCGCGTAATAGGTGCCAAGGATCAAGCAGACCGTTCCCATGCCGCGCACGAACGAGGCCAGAACCGCATCGATCTCACCCGCCAGCCGCCTGATGATGGGGGCGTGGTCACGTGGCAGCAGCTCTCCGATGCGGGCGGTCATGCGATCCCAGTCCAACAGCAAGTAGACGGCCACAACCGGCACAATGACCAACAGAACAACGATGTTGATCGCGGAACCCAGCGAGGACAGCACCGTCTGCATAACGTCCCCGGTCTTGGATTTCAGCGTTTCGCCAAAGGACACCAGCATCGCGTGCGTGCTCGATTCCCGGTCAAGCAAGGACGGGAACTGTTTTTCTATGAAACTGCGCAATTGTTTGAACAGATCAGGCAGTACATCGACAAGATCCAGCAACTGGGTGATCAGCGCAGGGACCACCATCAGAATTGCCAGTACAAATCCCAGAACACCGACGACCGTGATGACAGCCGTGGCGGCCATACGCGACAGGCCCAGCCGCTCCAGCCGGTCAGCGACCGGATCAAGGAAATAGGCAATGGCCCCACCGATGACAAAAGGCAACAAGACATCCCCAAGCGCCCACAGGATCAACGCGAAAACCGCAGCGGCGATGCTCCAGTATCTCAGCTGATCCTTAACCGGCAAAGCCATGGCGATCCCCTTGTTCAGGCCCTTGCAGGTGTTCTTGGCGCATCAAAGCCCATGATGCAAGCGGTTCATGGCGCTTGCGTTTACAGGAGTCAGCCGCGCAACGTTCCCAATTCCGGGGTGTCTTCGGTGGCGGTTTCGTCGGGCCAGTTGGTGCGCCAAATCTCGGCCGACCAGTGACCGCAATGAACCGCCGGACGGTCAAAGCCGGGCAGGGGCGGCAGCAAAGGCGCGACGACGACGTCGTGACGGGGCACCGCGAAATAGGGAAAAGAATACCGTTCCTGACCCGATCGGTTCACAACCCGATGCGGCGTGGATTTCAACCGCCCGCCCGACCACAGCTCCAGCATGTCACCGATATTCACCACGAAACCACTGGGCGGGCAATCGGGCGTGATCCAGCCGCCGTTGCGGGTCTGCACCTCAAGCCCGCCCACCGGATCGGGGGCAATGATGGTCAAGGCGTCGGTATCCTTGTGCGGATGGATGCCATAGCCTGCCTCATCTTCGGCCTGAGGCGGGTAATGCAACAGGGTCATGTTGGTCATCGGGTCCCGGAATGCACCGCGCAGCGAGTCGGCTTTCAAATCCAACCCTGCTTCTAACGCGCCCAGCAACAGATCGGTGACGCGATCCAGTTGCCGCCAGTAACCCAGAATGACCTCTTTCGCACCGGGTACACCGTCGGGCCAGAGGTTTGGCCCGTATAACGCGCAATCCTCACGCACCGGGTCGTCTGCTGCGACCTCGTGATGCAGTTTGTACCCCTCGTATTTGTCGGCTTTGCCCGAGCCATCATTGGGTGTGAAAAACCCCATGGGTATATAGCCGCGATAGTTGGCGCGGGTGATGGCCTGATCCCATTTTTGCGCGTCATCGACGGCAAAAATCTGTCGGGTGATCTGGCGTACCTGATCCACGGTCTGCCGGGATACGCCTGTCCCGGTGATCGACAAAAAGCCGATCCCCTGACAGGCCGCAAGGATGTAACGGACCGTCGCGTCATAGGCTGCGGTTCCCGGGGCAGTCAAAGGCGCGATATCAATCGTTGGGATACTGTCCATCAGTGAATCCTCACCCCCTGGCGTTGCAATTCAGCGCGAACCGGTGCCAGATTCAGCTGGTCCAGCTCCTGATTGCTTTTCAGTGAGACCGCAGCGGCGATGCCCGCGCCCTGACCTAAGACCGCGCAACAAGCCATGTTTCGGGTTGCGGCATGTGCCACCCGGTCCGCGCCATGCGACCGTCCTGCAACCAGCAGGCCTTTGATGCCCTTGGGCAGCATCGAGCGATAAGGGATTTGCATGTACCGCCCCGTAGTTGGCAGGATCAGGATGCCATAGCCGTCGATGAACTCGGGATAGATGCCGATCGTATCCTCGAACCGGCCCTGATGGCGGGCATCGTTTTCGGTCATGTTGTAGACCGCGTCGATCTTGCGGGTGTCGCGGATGCCGATGGTCATACCGAAATTCCGCAAACGTGCGTTTTCGCAACCGGGCATGAACCGTCGCAGCGCCTCGATGGCCAGCATGGTCTGGCGGCGACCTTCAATCTCGCCGCGCGTCAGGCTGTCGGGATCGGTGCCGTCAACCTCGGCCAGATGGATGAGGTTCATGTATGTCAGCTCGCCCGTGTCATGCATCGCGCCCCAGGTGCCGGCGATGGTGTTCAGATGCGGCGGGATCAGCCCCTGATCGATTGCTTGCTGGAACGGTTTGTGCACGAAGGGTGAGAACATGTCGTCCTCTTTACCCGAGGTCTCAATGTTCCACTCTCCGCCACCGCCCCAGTCCTTGTAGGTCTGCGGGTCAGCTTTCACACCTTCCATGAAGGCGCGTTTATCTACGCCCGCCAGATGGAACATGACCGAAGCCGCCATCATGTCCTCGCGCGGAGTTTTGTGGGTCGGCGCGCCCGAACGATGGGCCACATCCGCGTCGCCGGTGGCATCGATGACGACCTTGGCCAAAATCGCTTCGCGCCCGGCTTTGGATTCTGTGATGACGCCGGTGATCCGGTCGCCTTCCAGGATCGGGGCCACGAAATGCCGATGCAACATCGGATGCACACCCGCTTCTTCGACCAGCTTGTCGGCGACCAGTTTGAAGCCTTCGCTGTCCAGCTCATAGCTCAGCGACTGGCTTTCCGGAACGGCGGCGCCCATCTCCTTGGCGCGGGTTTCGAATTCCATCCCGATGCCGCCTGCCTCGACGGTTTGCTCGTGCCGGTACCAGGCAAATCCTTCGACGCCGACCGCTGTGATGTTGCCACCCATGCAGCCGAACCGATCAATCAAAGATACCTCGGCCCCCGCACGTGCCGCTGCAAGCGCTGCGGCCAACCCGGCGGGGCCGGAACCGACGACCAGAACATCGGTTTGATGAATGACGGGGATTTGGCGTGCGGGTTCCTGAATGGTCTGCATTGGCGCCTCATGGAATTTGCGTTTCCGCTACCATTGGGATTCCCGATTGGCGGGTCAATCAAAAAACCGACTGCCGCAAGGTCGGAAAAACACCAATGCGCGATTGCCCCCGGCGGGGCTTTGGCATAATCACCTGTCCAGTCGAATTCTTACCTTTGAAGGTCCGTCCATGCGCCTGAGCCGTTACTTTCTGCCCGTTCTCAAGGAAACCCCGTCCGAGGCTCAGATCGTCAGCCACCGGCTGATGCTGCGTGCAGGGATGATCAAGCAGGCCTCTGCCGGGATTTATTCCTGGTTGCCGCTGGGCTTCAAAGTGCTGCGCAAGCTGGAAAACATCGTCCACGAGGAACAGGCGCGGGCCGGTCACATCGCGATCCAGATGCCCATCATCCAGTCGGCGGATCTGTGGCGTGAATCCGGGCGCTATGACGATTACGGTCAGGAGATGCTGCGGATGAAGGACCGGCATGACCGGGACATGCTGTTCACGCCGACGGCCGAAGAACTGGTGACAGATATCTTCCGTGGCCACGTCAGTAGCTACAAGGACCTGCCGCTGACGCTCTACCAGATCCAGTGGAAGTTTCGCGATGAAATCCGCCCGCGTTTCGGCGTGATGCGGGGCCGTGAATTCTACATGAAGGACGGATACAATTTCGACCTGACCAAGGAAGATGCGCTGCACGCCTATAACCGCCATCTGGTCAGCTATCTGCGCACTTATGAACGGATGGGACTTCAGGCGATTCCGATGCGCGCCGATTCAGGCCCCATCGGTGGTGATGACACGCATGAGTTCCTGGTTCTGGCCGATACCGGTGAATCCGAAGTTTTCTATGACAGCGCTGTCACTGATCTGACCTTTGGCGATCGCGACATCGATTATGACAACCGCGAACAGTGTCAGGCCATTTTGGAAGAGTTCACTTCGAAATACGCGCGCACTGACGAAACCCATGATGAAGCGCTGTTCAACCAGATACCCGAAGAACGCCGCCGCGTGGCGCGCGGCATCGAGGTGGGCCAAATCTTCTACTTTGGCACCAAATACTCCGATCCCTTGGGTGCAACTGTCCAAGGCCCGGATGGCAAACCGGTTCCGGTTCACATGGGCAGCCATGGTATCGGTGTCAGCCGCCTTGTCGGTGCGATCATCGAGGCCAGCCATGACGATAAGGGCATCATCTGGCCTGAGGGCGTGACCCCGTTCCATTGCGGTATCGTCAACCTCAAGCAGGGCGATGAAGAAGCCGATGCAGCCTGTGACAAGATCTACACGGCGCTGACGGCTTTGGGTCTGGAGCCGCTCTATGACGACCGCAACGAACGCGCAGGCGGCAAATTCGCCACGATGGACCTGATCGGTCTGCCCTGGCGCATCACGGTTGGCCCGCGTGGTCTGAAGAATGGTGTGGTTGAACTGACCTGCCGCCGTACCGGCGAAAGCGAGGAACTGAGCCCCGAGGCGGCCGTTACCAAAGTTGCTGAGATTTACCAGCAGATCGCCTGAGCCACCATCCGTTGCTGCATTAAGCAGGCGTTGAAACACGCCCCGTGATCTGGAAGGGGTGCCGGAGGCTCAGATCTGGCGGCCCTTCCCAAGCTACCTGAATTGACCGCGTCAGTCGGCAGGTTCTCAGTTTTGATCCGACGTCGGGCGCTCGGCCAGGACGTCTCCGTTGGCTCCGTCACCTGTCGCCACAACAATCGGGCGGCCAAGGCGGCTGATCAGTTCGCGAAACTCGATATCCAGAAAGCGCAATCCGCAAATCCGCGCATCAGTTGCCCGATCCGTGATACACAAACGGCCTTGACGGAAAACCAGACGATATCCTTTGTCTTTCAGGATGTCTGCCAAATTGCCCCAGCTTGCTGCGGTGACAAAGATCGGCCGGATGGCCGCGCGCAGCAAGGCTGCGGTCTCACAATCCAATTCTGTTGAAGCCTGACGGGTCGAAATTGCACCCGCGCCATTGGTTGAAATTCGTAAATTCATTGAGCGACCCCCGCTCTTTAAATGTGTTCCCCCATGGTTAGGGTGGCAAAGTTTCTGAAAATAATCAAAAAGAGTAATAAAATTTCGCACTTATTGTTGCCTTTACGATTCAGTGGCTCACGATGTGCGATGATTAACGTCATACCTGAAACAATCACCTTCTGTCTGTGATGCGCTTCACAACTCATGGTGTAGCGCCCGAATTAGAAGACACCTGTTTTGCACGTGTATTTTGGTCATGTCCTGCAACGATTCGGCTCTTTCAGGCTGAGGAGCCAGTTCAGAGTGACAACCGGCTTGACCATTGGGCGAAATGCCGAAAGGGTCGCCGCAAACAAGAAAACCCGGAGCAGGCATGGCCAAGACACCCCCGCCCTTTGCCCCTTTTGAATGGAAAATCGCCTGGCGATATCTGCGCGCGCGCAGGGCCGAAGGCGGTGTCAGCGTGATGACATGGATCTCTTTGATCGGGATCACGCTTGCCGTGTTTGCGCTGATTGCAACGCTGGCTGTCCGTTCAGGTTTTCGCTCTGAATTCGTCGGCACCATTCTGGGTGCCAATGCGCATGTGACGGTCTATTCCTCGGGTGAATTTGACGCGCAGGGCCGGGTGGATCGAACAATTGCCGACTACAAGGAACGCACCGACCGCATAGCGCAGGTGCCCGGAGTTGAGCGTGCCGCACCGCTGGTGAAGGGGCAGGTGCTGATCACCAACCGCGACAGCAGCAGCGGGGTCGAGGTGTTTGGCATCCGACCCGACGATCTGCTCGACTTGCCGGGTATCGCGCAGGCGGAACAGGCGGCGGGGGACCTGTCGGACTTCCAGACGGGTGAGGATGTCATCGCCATTGGATCGGGTGTGGCCCGCAGCATCGGGGTCACTGTCGGGGATGTGGTCAAACTGACCTCGCCCAACGGGGTCAAAACCGCCTTTGGCACGTCGCCGCGCGTGAATGCCTATCGCGTTGTCTATGTGTTTTCGGCCGGTCGCTATGACATCGACCGCACCCGCGTCTACATGCCGTTTTCGCAGGCGCAGGGCTTTTTCAACCGTGAAGGTGTGGCGGATGAGATAGAAGTGATGGTGGACAAGCCCGAAGATCTTGGCCCGATCCTGATTCCCATTCTTGAGGCGTCGGGCGAGCGCAGCCAGATCTGGACATGGCAGGACGCATCCGGCGGCTTTCTGCGCGCGCTCGAGGTTGAGGATAATGTGATGTTCATCATCCTGTCGATCCTCGTTCTGATTGCTGCGATGAACATCGTTTCGGGCCTGATTATGCTGGTAAAGAACAAGGGGCGCGATATCGGAATCCTGCGCACGATCGGCCTGAGCGAAGGATCGGTTCTGCGCGTCTTTTTCATCTGCGGTGCGTTCACCGGCCTGATCGGCACTGCAATGGGGGTTATCCTGGGATGCCTCTTTGCAATCTACATTGATCCGATTTTCTCATTCGTAAACTACGTGATGGGCGGTGGCGTGTGGGATCCGTCGATCCGTGTCATCTACGCCCTGCCGGCCGAACTGCATCTGAGCGATGTGCTCAAGGCGACGGGCCTGTCGCTTGGCCTGTCTTTCATCGTCACCTATTTCCCCGCCCGCCGCGCGGCGCGGCTGAACCCGGTCGAGGCGCTGCGCTATGAATGATGTCACCTTGCGACTGAACGGTCTGACCAAGACCTACCTCAAAGGCACACCGGGCGAGGTGCAGGTTCTGCGCGGGGTCGACCTCGAACTGCGCGCGGGTGAGGCTGTGGCCATGGTTGCGCCGTCAGGGGCGGGTAAATCGACGCTTCTGCACATCGCCGGTCTGCTGGATAGGCCTGACAACGGAACCGTGGAAATCGGGGGGCAGAATGTGAACGGCAAGGGCGACCGAACCAGAACGGCGTTGCGTCGGCAGGATATCGGGTTCGTATATCAGTTCCATCACCTGCTGCCCGAGTTTACGGCGCTGGAAAACATCACATTGCCGCAACTGGCCAATGGCGCGTCCGAAAAAGCTGCTCAGGCACGGGCATTGGACTTGCTGGACCGTGTGGGCGTCGCCCCGCGCGCCAGCCACCGCCCTGCGGCGCTGTCGGGCGGTGAACAACAACGCGTGGCTTTTTGCCGGGCGCTTGCCAACGCGCCGCGTGTTTTGCTGGCTGACGAACCGACAGGCAATCTGGACCCTGAAACTTCGGATCAGGTGTTCGATGCGCTGATGACACTGGTGCGGGACGAGGGATTGTCGGCGTTGATCGCGACCCACAACCTCGAACTGGCGGCGCGCATGGACCGAATGGTCCGGCTTGAGGGCGGCGTGCTCAGGCCAGTTGAGTGATTGCAACACCGATGGCCATGACCGCGATACCACTCGCCCGCATCAGGGTGAGTGGCGCCACCTGTGCGCCGAACAGGCCGAAGTGATCGATTGCCGCGGCACTGATCAATTGCCCCAACAGGACAAAGAACACGGCGTTTCCCACACCGAAATGCGGGGCGACATGGGTGATCGACAACACATAGAATGCAATCAGGATGCCAGCGAACAACAGGTGTTTCGGGGCCTGCGCAACCTTGGACAAGGCTGCAAAACCGGGAAACAACAGCATGGTCAGCACCGAGGCGGCCAGGGCAATTGCAAACAGCACCACAGCTGCCGTTGTCGGTGATCCGATGACCTTGCCAAGGGCCGCGTTAAGAGCGGCCAGTATCGGAATTCCAAATCCGGCGGCCAGCATGATGGCTGCGTATTGTGTCATTGCCCGAACCCTCTGCACCTGTTTCGTTGATCTGGATCATTGCGCCCATATGCCTGTCGGGCAACCCTGCAAATGTCAATTGTGACAGGAGGATACGATGTTCAAGGCAACGATCGGTATGCTGGTTCTCGGGGTTTCGGCTGCTGCCGCACAGGCTGCTTGGGCGCAGGATGCCGTGACCGGAGAGGAACTCTATTTGCATTACTGCGCGACCTGTCACGGGATTGACGCAACCGGGCAGGGGCCGATGGCCAGTGTGCTGGTTGTTCAGCCGTCCGATCTGACCGCATTGTCCAGCGAAAGCGGGGTGTTCCCGACCGCCCGCGTTGTCGCCCGCATCGACGGCAGGGATCCGCTGGTCAGCCATGGCAGCCCGATGCCGGTCTATGGCCCTTATTTCGACGGGCAGGACACATCCATGAAAACACCGGAAGGTCAGCCGATCCTGACCAGCCAGCCGATCGTTGATCTGGTGGCATATCTGGAAACCCTGCAGCGCGCCCGGAACTAACTGCAAATCCCCTCGATCCTGGCTTCGCTCCACGGGATCAGGACCGGGCGCTCGCGCCCCTGTTCCGGCAAGGGCGACAGATCAAAATGGGCACCCAGCATGTCATGAAGTCTTTTGGTGCGCTTGGCCTGAGGGGCCAGCGCGCGACAGCACACATATTCTTCGACGATCGCGCCCTGCTGTTCGAACCCGTAGGTCAGAAAATCCGGAGAAGTTTCGAGGTCGAACAGATACGGATCCCTTCGGCCCCCATGTTCCGCCGCAGCGCGCAGGGGATGGTAACCCGTGGTCCGGCGATTCTGCCATTGCCAGACATGCGTCAGCTCATGGGCCAAAAGCATCGCGGCCAGCAGGTTCATCTGATCCGGAAATTCCGACATATAGTCCTCCAGATACCAGTCGCGGGCAAAGTAGACTTTGTTGAACAGGGCCACGGCGGCAGGTTTGCCCGTCACCGGCCCGGGGTCCACCGGGGGCAGAATGCGCTCGCGGCAGGCCAGTCGCGGGCGTTCTTCGCGGAAATACGTCACGTTGGTAACCGGGGCACCTTCGACCAGACGGATGTGATCCAGTTCCAGGGTTTCCCCTTGAATGGTTTCCGCAAAATCGCGCTCCTGCTCAGTCAACTCACGACCGCAGGCGGCCAGCAACAAAAGTGAAGCAATGAATACACGCAGAACCATAAGTTGAATCTTATTCCGCTGCGGGTATTCCGCAAACCGTTTTCACAGACTCATGGCCAGAACCCGGCTGATTTCCGTAAGTGATCGCCCGGACTGACCCATCCATGTATTAAAGGCGTTCTGAACCGCCTCCATCGCTTTCTTCGAGGTGGCAGGCTTGTCGATCACACCTTCAGCAATCAGCCGGGCGGTGACATCCTGAGACAGAATGAAACTGTCCCGCCCGGCAAACCGCATTGCGTACTGCGCCGAAGCGCCGCCCAGTCGGGCCCCGCGTTTTGCCAGCATTGCCAGAAGGTTGACGTAGTCATCAGATGGCCAGCCGCCTAACACTTTACCCGCGCCGCCTTCCTCACGCAGTTCAAGCAAGAATGCAGCGTTATCCCGTACAGCCGCGATCTTGGTTCCATTCCTTACGATGCGCGTATCCTGCAAAAGGGTGTCAAACTTCTCATCATCCATGAACGCGCATCGCCCCACGTCGAACCCGTTAAAGGCTGTTTCGAACCCGTCCCATTTGTTTTCGATGACTTTCCAGTTGAAGCCAGCCTGAAAGATGCATTTCGTGATGACCGACAGCCAGCGATCCTCGGGCATCGCTGCCAGTTCCGCGGGGGTTTTCGGTTTGCTCAGTTTTGCGTCCAGTGCTTCTGGACCGCCGTGGCGCGCGGCTGCGATTTCAAAGATTTCGTCAAACGTTCGCATCTGTCTAACCTTGATGTTGCCCGACTATAAATGTTTATCTTTTGTTCTTGTTTGGCAATGAAAAATCTGACCGTGTCCAGATTTGAGGCAGCCCAACGAATAACTGGATTCGCAGAAAAATGCGGATTTTCGAAAGAAGTTCTCGACAAAAGGTGGCAAAATGTTTTCTGATTGACTCGTCAGTCAATGTCCCGTCTTAGCGAAATGAAACAAGGGCTAGCCGGGTTGGATGCGTAAAGGGAGCCGGGAGGGGGGAACAATCTGGCAGAAAGATCTTTTCCACAATTTGGAAACGGATCACTGTTCTTTTCCAGCCAAATTTGTGCATGCTGCGGCATGGCATTGTCATCAGACAGAAAGACCGGCGGGAAAATCCTTGCCGGGATGGGCAAAACAAATATGACAGGGAGTTAAGTCCATGAAAAAACTAAGTGTAAGCCTAATGGCTCTGAGCGTTGCAGGCGCAGCGCAGGCGGCGGATATGGGTGCCGTGGATGAACCGATCAAATTGGCGATCAACGAATGGACCGGCCAGCATGTCACCACGCATGTGGCGGGTGAGATGCTCAAGGCTGCCGGGTACAACGTCGAATATGTGACCGCGGGCATGATGAACCAGTTCCAGGCGCTGGCCGATGGCGACATCGACGCGACACTGGAAATCTGGTCTTCCAACGTTTCCGATGAATACGCCAAGAAAATCGGTGAAGGTACTGTGGTCGAAATCGGTGATCTGGGTCTGGATGCCAAGGAAGGCATCGCATACCCGGCGCATGTGGCCGATCTGTGCCCGGGCCTGCCCGCATGGGAAGCGCTGAAAGATTGTGCACAGGTCTTTGCGACGGCGGAAACTCTGCCCGGTGGTCGTCTTGTCGATTACCCGGCCGATTGGGGTACTCCGGGCGCGGATCGCATGACCGGTCTGGAATTGCCGTTCAAAGCCGTACCAGCAGGGTCCGAAGGGGCGCTGATCGCGGAATTGCGCGCTTCGACCGAACGCAAATCGCCACTGCTGATCACCTTCTGGCAGCCGCATTGGGCGATGTCGGCCTATGACGTTCAGTTCGTCGAACTGCCCGCCGGTGAAGAGGCGTGCTTCAGTGATCCGGCCTGGGGCCCGAACCCGAATGCTGTCAATGACTGCGACTTCTCGCCCTCGCGCATCTTCAAGGCCGGCTGGAGCGGTATGGAGGAGAAATGGCCAGCAGCCTTTGAAATCCTGACCAACTATCAGCTGGCGGTTGAAGACCAGCAGCCGATGATGGGCGCGATCGACGTTGACGGTGGAAAGGTCGAAGAAGTTGTCGCCGCATGGATGGCTGAAAACGAAGGCAAATGGCGTCCGGTTGTAGACGCGGCAACCCAGTGAGCCCGCGTAAGTGACGGACACGACCATGCCAGCCATCGCCTGCCGGAATCTCTGGCAGGTGTTTGGCCCCGGCGCTGACAAAGCCCTGACCGACGCGCTGTCTCGGTCAGGGAATGACGCAGACAAGGCTGCCGCCGCCCTTCGGGAACAGGGGCTGATTCCCGCAGTTCAGGATGCCAACTTCGAAGTTCAGGAGGGCGAGCTTTTCGTCATCATGGGCCTGTCAGGCTCGGGCAAATCCACGCTGATCCGCTGCATTTCGCAGCTGCTGCCCGGCACGGGCGGTGAGATTCGGGTGGACGGCGAAAACGTCATCGGAGCCTCGAAGAAGGCCCTGACCGAGTTGCGCCGCAAAAAACTGGGCATGGTGTTCCAGCATTTCGGCCTGTTCCCGCATATGACCGTTTCCGAAAACGTGGCCTATCCGCTGCGCGTGCAGGGTGTGGGCAAGAAGGAACGGCTGGCGCGCGCACAGGAGGTGATCTCACTGGTCGGTCTGGAAGGGCGCGAAAACAGCTTTCCGCGCCAGCTTTCAGGTGGCCAACGTCAGCGTGTGGGCATTGCCCGCAGCCTCGCCGTAAATCCCGATATCTGGTTTCTGGATGAACCGTTCTCGGCCCTCGACCCATTGATCCGCCGCCAGTTGCAGGATGAATTCCTGCGCATTCAGGCGACGCTGAAGAAATCCATCGTCTTTATCACCCATGACATTCAAGAGGCGCTGAAGCTGGCCGACCGCATTGCAATCATGCGCGACGGCAAGATTGTTCAGATCGGAACGCCCACAGATATCGTGTTGCGCCCGGTGGATGATTACGTGCGCGAATTCTCGAAGGATGTCGCCAAAGGTCAGCACGCCAAAGTCGCCTCGGTCATGCGGAGCGAGGCGGAATGTGGCCCGGATGATCCCGGCCTCACCACCTCGATGACGCTGGACGCAGCCCTTGCGCATTGCATGGAGCTGTATGAACCCGTGCCCGTGCGGGATGAGGCGGGCAATGTCGTCGGCACGGTGCATCCGTCCGATCTGGCCGCAGCTCTTCAGGTGGACGAGACATGACCGCCATAACCGACCTCCCGACACGGCCCAGTGCGCAGTTGACGGCAGGTGCGAAGGCCGCCCTGATAACTGTTATCGTCGGTGCAGTTTGCCTTGCGCTCGAGGGTATCGCCCCGTGGCTGGTCAAGTGGCCCGCCGCGTGGGAACTGCCTGCAACCCAATGGGTTGGCGCGTCTCTGGACTGGTTTCTGAACCTGATCAAACCGGCAATGCGGCTGTTTTCGGACCTGATGACCCACCCAATGAACTGGGCGAATTTCGTGCTGGGCAATACGCCATGGCCCATCCTGATCGGGATCGTGACCGCGCTGGGCTGGTATCTGGGCGGCTTGTCCATGGCCGCACTTGGCTTTCTGGGCCTCAGCTTTGTTTTGGCCTCGGGCTATTGGGCCGAAAGCATGAATACGCTGGCGCTTGTCGCCGTGTCTGTCCCTGTGGCGCTGGTCATTGGGGGCGGCATCGGCATCCTCGCCAACGAAGTGCCAAAGGTGAAATCCTTTGTGCAGGCCGTGCTGGACATCATGCAGACGGTGCCGACCTTTGCCTATCTGACACCGCTGCTGCTGCTGTTTGGATTTGGTCCTGTTGTTGGTCTGATTGCTTCGGCCATCTATGCCGCACCGCCCATGGCGCGCAATGTGATGCTGGGATTGGAACGGGTGGAGCCCGAGATCAAAGAGGCGGCCATCATGTCCGGCGGCACTCGGTTCCAGCAACTGTTCCAGGTCGAAATCCCTGCCGCCACCACTCAGATCATGGTCGGTGTGAACCAATGCCTGATGGCTGCTCTGTCGATGGTTATCATCGCCGCCGTCATCGGCGGGTTCAACGATATCGGCTGGGAGGTTCTGCTGACCATGCGTAAGGCGCAGTTCGGCGAGTCGCTGATGGCGGGTCTGGTTATCGTGGTCTTTGCCGTGGTGATCGACCGGATGAGCGGCACTTTGGCGACCGAGCGTAAACGCTATGACAGCCGTGTTGTCTGGGCGATGCTGGGTTTTGCTGTTGTCTTCACGGCGGCCTTCTGGGCGTGGTTGCCAAACCCTGCGGAGCTGACCCTGCTGGACCCGATGGCCGAAGCCGTGGACAGCGGCCTGACCGCATTCACGCAGGCCAATGGCCAGTGGCTGGACGCCCTCAAAAACAACTCGCTGTTCTATGTACTGCTGCCGCTGCGGATCGGGTTGGATCAGGCGGTGCTGCCCTTCACATGGGGTTTCCAGTGGACGTCGAGCATGAGCTTTGGCCTGTTTGCGGCCGGTGCCGGGATTGCGCTTTTGATGGCGTGGCGCGGACGGCTGACTGGTGGGCTGGTCGTTCTGATTCTGATTGGAATGCTGGAAACCGGTATCGCGAACCTGCCGTGGCCCTTTGTCCTGACTGGCGCTGCCGCGCTGGGCTGGGTTGCCGGGGGCTGGCGTCTGGCCGCGCTCTGCGTGGGGCTGCTCTGCACCATCCTCGTCTCGGGCCTGTGGGAAAGGGCGCTGCTGTCGCTTTATCTCAGCGGTGCAGCGGTGTTTACCTGCGCTTTGGCGGGTGGGCTGATCGGCCTTGCCAGCGCGGTATGGCAGCCTGTGTGGAACGTGGTTCGTCCGATCTGTGACATGTTGCAGACGATCCCCCTTTTCGTGTTCCTGATCCCGGTGCTGATGGTGTTCCAGATTGGCGAGTTCTCGGCCTTTCTGGCCATCTGTGCCTATGCGATTGTCCCGATGATCCGCTACACGCGGCACGGGCTGGTCAATACACCGGATGAGATGATGGAGGCCGCAATTTCAAGCGGTGCGACCGAGTGGCAGATCATGCGCGATGTGAGGGCGCCTTATGCGGCCCCGACCATCCTGCTTGGGCTGAACCAGACCATCCTTTATGCCTTTGCCATGCTGGTCATCGCGGCACTGATCGGGACCACCGGTCTGGGCCAGTCGATCTATCTGGCGCTGGGTCAGGCGGATGTGGGGCTTGGTATTTCGGCCGGAGCTGCGATGGCGATTCTGGCACTGATCGCAGACCGCATCGTGCAGGGCTTTGCCGAAGAACGCCGCGCGGCGCTTGGGCTGTAATACAGGGCAGGGGCGGTGCGTCCGCCCCTGCGGCCCAACTTGATTTCGGGCAAGGACGTCGCTGTCCTCCCAGTCTAGACCGACCCCAACACGTTTGGAGAATATCATGACCGGTTGGGGCCTGTTCCTTGCAGCACTCATCGTTTTCCTGCTCAGCCATGCAATTCCTGTACGGCCCACCGTGCGGGGTTGGCTGATCGGCACGCTCGGCCGCCGGGGGTATTTCGCGGCCTATTCACTTCTGTCTTTGGCCGTGCTGGCATGGCTGATTGTTGCCGCTGCAAACGCCCCCTATGTCGAGGTCATTCCGCCGTTCGCAGTCTTGCGCTGGGTGCCGATACTGATCATGCCCGTGGTGTGCTGGCTGGCTGTGACCGGGCTTGCGATCCAGAACCCGATTTCTTTCGGAGGGATGGGCAACAGGTCCTTTGACCCCGAACACCCCGGTATTCTGCGCACCACCCGCCACCCGATCCTTGCCGCGCTGCTGTTGTGGTCCTTGGCGCATCTTCTGGCCAATGGAAGCCTGTCACATGTGATTCTGTTCGGCCTGTTTGCCGGATTTTCTGTTATGGGCATGGACCTGATCGACAGGCGTAAATCGCGTGAGATGGGCTTTGAATGGGTCCGGTTGTCGCGAAATACGGCGCGGTTCTCACTGCGCTTACCGCGTCCATGGCCACGCCCTTGGATCTGGCTAACCGCACTGGCCGCTTACGCGGTTCTTCTTCACCTGCACGCACCTGTGATCGGTCTGTCGCCGCTGCCTTGACTGGGGGAGTGGTCGGGCAGCACCTTGCGTGCTATTTGAAACGTCACAATCGATTTACAAGAGGTCCAAGATGCATCTGGCCTATGTCACCACCACCGACCGCGGCGCGACGGATCGCCTGCTCAGCGCTGTTGCTGAACGTCTGCTGGCGTCTGGCGCGAAACTGGCCGGTGTCGTGCAAACGAACACGGAATGTACCGACAGCAGCAAGTGCGACATGGATGTCCGCGTGTTGCCGGATGGTGAAACCATCCGAATCTCACAATCACTGGGCACCCAGTCGCGCGGCTGCCGTCTGGACCCGGCAGCGCTGGAACAGGCGGTGGGATATGTGACCGCCTCTCTTGCGAACGCACCGGACCTGCTGATTATCAACAAATTCGGCAAACATGAATCCGATGGGCGCGGTTTTCGCCCCGTAATCGGCGAAGCACTGGCGCTGGATATTCCGGTGCTGGTCGGCGTGAACGGGCTGAACGCCGAAAAGTTCAACACCTTCGCCGAAGGTGCGGCCGAAGAGCTGCCTGCGGATTTGGACGACATCGTAGGCTGGTTCAACCGCATAGCGCAGATGCGCCCGGCTGCGGAATAGGCGCGCACTCGACCGACGCGTTGATCTGAACGTCATGACATGCGGTGGCGAAGGCCACGCGGCACCTTTCGTTCACAATCCGGTCGCGTTAGCGCCGGGTTAAGATGTGTAAAACGGATCAGATCTGTCGCATCTGAGAATGGCGGCAGACCAACAGCAATAACATAGCTGCCAGACAATAACGCAGTGCAGGACACGCGTCCTGACCATCTTCGAAATATGTTGGAAAGATGGTGGGCGACCCTGGAATCGAACCAGGCGTGCGTCTCCGCGAGGGAGTTACAGTCCCCTGCCACACCTTGCGGCCTGTCGCCCACTGTCAGGCGTTGCACCTGACGTGGAGGCGTGATTACTAGCGCACCAAAGGAGCGTCAACAGGAAAATTTCCCTTTGGCGCAGGAAACCGAATTCCCGGCCCGGAGGCCCTTGAAATGAAGAAACCCAAATGGGTCGTCGAAAAGGAACAGGCGCGCAAAGCTGCTGCTGCGGAAACAGTCTGGCTGTTTGGCCTGCACGCGGTTCGCGATGCGCTGATGAACCCAAAACGGCAAAAACTACGCCTGATGGTGACGCGGAATGCGTGTGACAAACTGGCGGAAGCTATTGAATTTGCGGGGATCGAGGCCGAGATGGTCGACCCGCGCAAGTTTTCTGCGCCCATCGATTCTGGATCCGTGCACCAGGGCGCGGCGCTGGAGGTCAAGCCGTTGGAATGGGGCAGTCTGGCAGATAACTGCATCGGTCGCGAAAACCCTCGCGTCATTCTGCTGGACCGGGTCACCGACCCGCACAATGTCGGGGCGATTCTGCGCTCGGCCGAAGTTCTGGGGGCCAGTGCTGTGATCGGCACACGCCACCATTCCGCGCCCGAGACCGGGGCACTGGCAAAAACCGCCAGCGGTGCGCTTGAGCGGCAGCCTTATCTGCGGGTGCGCAACCTTGCGGACGCGATTGTCGAGCTTCAGGGCATGGGCTTTCTGGTCCTTGGGCTGGACGGAGAAGCCGACATGACAATCGAAGGTGCGCTAAGCGATGGCCGTGACCGCCCTGTCGCGCTTGTGCTGGGCGCGGAAGGTCCGGGCTTGCGGCAGAAGACAAAGGAAACCGTGGATCAGTTGGTTAAAATTGACGCAGCCGGGGGATTTGGTTCGCTGAACGTCTCAAATGCTGCGGCAATCGCCTTATATGCGTCGCGACCCTGAGCAAAGGAGAGCGTCATTCCCGGTCCTGCCAAAATCGCGACCTGCTGCTATTGCGGCACCCGGGCTGCCTTGATCCTGAAAGGCAAGGAACGGCACGAGCTTAGCTGCTCCAGCTGTGGAGCGCCGCTGCACAACCTGAAGATGCTGCCCGCGCGGAAAGTACACAAACCCGAACCGCTGCGCGTAGCTGTGTCTCATGCTGCCGCTCGGAAAGCAAAGCGCAAAAAGAGGAAGAAGACCATGCTTGCGCGCGTGTTCGACGAAGCATGGGACGTGATCGAAGACATCTTTGACTAAGTTTCAACTGGCGAACACTCGTTCACATCCGCGTCAACAGGGGTTCCGAAAAACGCGAAAAGTTGCATGTTGATAGTCTTGAATATGCAGATTCCCAAATGACGATGCTGAACCGACGTACTCTTCTTTGCTCGCTGAGCACTGTATTGCTGGCTCCTGCCGTGTTTGCGCAGGACAACCCCGTGTACTACGCCACTGACGGTGTGGCGTTGGCGGGGTATGATCCCGTGTCCTATTTTGACAGCGACGCGCCTTCAAAAGGGGCACCCGAAAACGCGGTCATGTGGAAGGGCGCCCGGTGGCATTTCAAATCGCAGGCAAATCGCGAGCTCTTTGAAGGCAACCCGCGCGCCTTTGCGCCGCAGTTCGGTGGTTATTGCTCGTACGGGATGGCGATGGGTGTGTTGAAAAGCACGGATCCGAATACGTGGCAGGTGGTCGATGGGCGTCTTTATCTGACGCATTCACCCGCGGTCGAGGAAATCTGGCAGCAGAATCAAACAGGATACATTGCGATGGCAGAAGAAAACTGGCCCGCAATTCTCTATGGGGAGTAGGCAGGGTTCAGCTAATTGTGAAAAGTCATCACAAAAATGCGCCACCCCTCTTTTTTTTAACGGATCCATGCTTAAATGTCACAGTGACCGCGGAACGGAACTGCCGCGGGTCATTTCACTGTCCCTCGTTCCAACAACTGGCGCCCAAGCTTTCTTGGGCGCTTTTTTCTTTTTGGAACCCTGTTAAGGATAGGGCATGCCAGACTATTCCGATCAGTACCTTAAGGCTATTTTGCAACGCACCAAGACGGTGGCCGTTGTCGGCGTTTCCATGAACCCTGTGCGACCCAGCTATTACGTGGCGCGCTATTTGTCGCTGAAAGGGTTCAAGGTGATTCCCGTCAATCCGGGCCACGCGGGCAAAGACCTGTTTGGTCAGACGGTTCGCGGCAGCCTGTCAGAGATCTCCGAGCCTGTAGACATGGTGGACATTTTCCGGCGGTCCGAGGCCGTGCCACCCATTGTAGATGAGGCGCTGGAGGCTTTCCCGTCGCTCGGTACGATCTGGATGCAGATTGGCGTGGAACACCCTGAAGCGGCGGTAAAGGCTCAGGCCCGTGGCGTGGATGTGGTGATGAACCGTTGCCCAAAGATCGAATATCAGCGCCTGTTTGGCGAATTGCGCATGGGCGGATTTTCGACGGGGATCATCTCGTCCAAGCTTTAGGGTTTGGCGGGGACGTAAGGTTTCAGACGGGCGACCTGTTCCTTCCGCCGCTTTTCCAGCACCACGTCGCGCGGAACCCAGTCATACCGGGTATCCTCGACCAGCGGAGACCAGAACAACACGCCGCCATAACGCCACGGGTCCAATACGACACCGTCATACAGCGTCGCACCTTTACCGCTGATGATTGCGGTGCTGTGGTCGATCCGCGTCGGGTTGTCCGCGTTTGCAATGGCACGGTGCAGCTCCAGTGTCCGGAAGTTTTCCTGTTTCAGCCGCCGCTCGATATCCTCGGCCCAATGCCAGCACAGCCCACGCGGGCGCAGCCCCTTGTTGACCTTCATGTTATGGATCAGGGGCGGGTCTGTGATCTGGTATTCCTCGACCAGCTGAGCGGTATAGGCGTAAGCAATTCCCGCTGCGCGTCGGGCCTCCTCAGGGTCGATATCCGGGCCAAGGCCCTGAATCTCCGTGGCGAGCCGCTGCACCTCATCCCCGGTCGAGCGCGGCGGCGCGGCGCAGCCAGCGACGATGGCAAGGGTTGCCACAAGCATCAAAATTCGGATCATAACGCGCCTTCGCCCTGACAGTCTGGCATCCGAGTATAACGGCCCAGGAGCCAGTGCGGAACCCGGACGTTACCCTTTGGGGCGGGCAGCTTTTTCGGCGATACCGCTGGTGCCCTGACGGCGGTCCAGCTCGGCCAGAACATCATCCAGCGCCACGTCCCGCGCGGCCAGCATGACCAGAAGGTGATACAACACGTCCGCCGCTTCCGAGGTCAGCTTAACCTGATCCCCTTTTACGGCTTCGATGATGGCCTCTATGGCCTCTTCACCGAATTTCTCGGCGCATTTCTCAGGGCCTTTCGCAAGCAGCTTGGCCGTCCAGCTGCTTTCGGGATCAGCCCCCTTGCGTGCCTCGATCGTGGCGGCCAGATCGTGCAAGATGCTCATGTTAGCCTCATGGGGATGCCAGCTGCGGCCATATGTTCCTTGGCCTCGCGGATGGTGTATTCGCCGAAATGGAAAATCGATGCCGCCAACACGGCGCTTGCACCGCCCTTGGTGACGCCCTCGACCAGATGGTCCAAAGTACCAACACCGCCCGAGGCGATCACGGGCACATCCACCGCGTCGGAAATGGCGCGGGTCAGCGGCAGGTTGAACCCGGATTTGGTGCCGTCGCGGTCCATCGAGGTCAGCAGGATTTCACCGGCCCCCTTGGAGACCACGGTTCTTGCAAAGGCAACCGCGTCAATGCCGGTGGGTTTGCGCCCACCATGGGTAAAGATCTCCCACTTGCCGGGGCTGACGGTCTTGGCGTCGATGGCGCAGACAATGCACTGACTGCCGAACTGATCTGCCGCTTCGGCAATCACATCCGGATTGGCAACCGCGGCCGAGTTGAAGCTGACCTTGTCCGCCCCCGCCAGCAGCAAGGCGCGCACATCGTCTTTTGTTCGCACCCCACCGCCCACGGTCAGTGGCACGAAACACTGTTCCGCCGTACGCTGCACCACATCGAACATGGTGCCGCGATTCTCATGGGTCGCGTGAATGTCGAGAAAGCAGATCTCGTCCGCTCCGGCAGCATCATAGGCCTTGGCCGATTCCACCGGGTCGCCCGCATCGCGCAGGCCCACGAAATTTACGCCTTTGACCACTCGGCCATCGGCAACATCAAGGCAGGGAATGATCCGGGTTTTCAGCATAGGATATCCTTTATGGGCGCACCTCTAGCGGCAAAGCCCTGCCGATGCCAGACTTGTGATTGTGAGAGGTCTCAATTCTGTGAAAACTGGGGTGAATTTCACAGAAGGAATATCGATATGCGTAGACTGATACTGGCTTGTGTTTTTTCAATCGGAGGCGCGCTGACCGCAATGGCAGATGATCTGATCAAGGTTCAAACCGACAAATCCGTGGCCGAGGCGCTGGACGCGCTGGAAGCCGTCGTCGGAAATGCAGGCGCAACCGTGTTTGCCCGCATCGACCACGCGGCCGGGGCGGAAAAGATCGGTACGTCCATTCCTGCCAATCAGGTGCTGATCTTCGGCAACCCGGCGCTGGGTACGCCAGCCATGCAGATCGACCCGCGCGCCGGGCTGTTTCTGCCTCTCAAGGTGCAGGCGTACGAAGACTCCAATGGCCAGGTCTGGCTGATCTATGAAGACCCGAAAGAGACATTGGACGACCTGAACGATGTCGACAAATCACCGGTCATCGAAAAGATGCGCGGTGCACTGGCCAAGCTGACCGCCGCAGCCGCGCAATAACCGATCACGACAGGGCGCGGATGGCCTCGGCCAGGTCAATTGCGCCATCATAAAGCGCCCGGCCTGAAATCGCGCCGTTCAGCGCAACGCCGCAATCGCGAAGGGCGATCAGGTCGTCCAGCGAACTGACACCGCCCGAGGCGATCACAGGGATGGAAACGGCCTGTGCCAGGGCTGCGGTCGCTTCGATGTTCGGGCCCTGCATGGCACCGTCTCGGTTGATGTCAGTGTAGATGATTGCGGCCACGCCCGCGTCTTCGAAACTACGGGCCAGATCGGTGACCTGAACATTGGTCTCTTCGGCCCAGCCCTTGGTGGCCACCATGCCATTGCGTGCGTCTATGCCGACGGCGACCTTGCCGGGAAAGGCTTTGGCTGCTTCGCGCACCAGACCGGGGTTTTCGACAGCGACAGTGCCCAAGATGACCCGCGCAAGCCCCTTTTCGATCCATGTTTCGATCGTGGCCATGTCGCGGATGCCACCACCCAGTTGCGCAGGCACCTTGCACGCTTTCAGAATTGCCTCAACCGGTGCTGCGTTGACCGGCTCGCCTGCGAATGCACCGTTCAGGTCGACCAGATGCAGCCATTCGCACCCCGCCTCGACAAAGGCACGGGCCTGAGCGGCCGGGTCTTCGTTGAACACGGTGGCCTTGTCCATTTCACCACGCAGCAGGCGTACGGCCTGGCCGTCTTTGAGGTCGATGGCGGGGTAGAGGATCATGTCGGGCGGCCCTATATCACTGTTACACGCGCGGGATATCGCACAAGCAGGGCAGGGGATGCAACGCGACGCTGGGTCATTCTTGCCCGCCGCCCATTAGCGGGTCAGACTGCCCACAAAACAGGGAGAAAATCATGAAGACTTCTACTCTTTCAGCGGGCTTGATGCTGCTTGCTACAGCTGCTTTTGCAGACGATCCGGTTGACGGCCTGTGGAAAACCGCGCCGGGCGACACGGGTGGCTATCTGCATGTGACGATTTCCGAATGCGGTAGTGCGATCTGCGGCACCATCGACAGCGCGTTCGACGCGGATGGCAACCAGCAGCTGGAATATGAGAACCTTGGCAAAAAGATCATCTGGGACATGGTCCCCGAAGGGGGCGGCAGCTATGACAGCGGTAAGATCTGGGCCCCCGACCGGGACAAAACCTACAACTCGAAAATGTCTCTGGACGGCCAGAACAAGCTGACCGTCAAGGGCTGCGTGGCGGGCGGTCTGATCTGTCGCGGGCAAACCTGGACGCGGGTTCAGTAAGCCTCAGGGCTTCCAGGTCAGGAAGTTGCCCAGCATACGCAGGCCAACATCCTGGCTTTTTTCGGGGTGAAACTGCATCCCAACCATCGTGTCGCGGCCAATCACGGCCGTGACGTCCTGCCCGTATTCCACATAAGCCAATCGCTGCGCCGGGTCGGACACGCGAAAATGGTAGGAATGGACGAAATAGGTGTGATCGCCTGATTTCACCCCGGCAAAGATCGGGTGATCGCTTTCCAGAACCAGATCGTTCCAGCCCATATGCGGCACTTTCAAAGCGGCATCTGACGGTTCGATTCGAACAACATCGCCTGCCACCCAGCCCAGACCATCGGTCTCGGTGTATTCATGGCCTTTGGTTGCCATCAGTTGCATGCCAACGCAGATGCCCAGAAACGGGCGGCCCTTCTGTTCGACCGCTTCGACCATCGCGTCATAAATACCCTTGTGGCCGCGCAGCTCGGCGGCACAGGCCGGGAAAGCGCCATCTCCGGGCAGAACCAGTCGGTCCGCACGCGCAACCACATCCGCGTCAGAGGTGACGACAACGTCACCAGCGCCGACCTCTTGCGCCATGCGCTGAAACGCCTTTTCCGCTGAATGCAGATTGCCGCTTTCGTAATCAATTATGGCTGTGAGCATTTACAACGCGCCCTTGGTCGACGGAATCGCATCCGCTTTGCGCGGATCGGTCTCAACCGCATCCCTCAACGCGCGTGCAACGGCCTTGAACGCGGCCTCGGCGATGTGGTGACTGTTGAAGCCGTGCAACTGGTCGATATGCAGGGTGATGCCGCCATGGGTGCTGAGCGCCTGAAAAAACTCGCGCACCAGTTCTGTGTCGAACGTACCGATCTTTTGCGTCGGCAGATCGACATTCCAGATCAGGAACGGGCGGCCCGACAGGTCCAGCGCACAGCGCACTTGCGCGTCATCCATCGGCAGATGGCATTCGCCATAGCGCCGGATACCCTTCTTGTCGCCCAGGGCCTGTGTCAAAGCCTGACCCAGCGCGATGCCGGTATCCTCGACCGTGTGGTGATCGTCGATGTGATAGTCGCCCTTGGCGCGGATTGTCATATCGATCAACGAGTGGCGCGCCAGCTGGTCCAGCATATGGTCAAAGAACCCGACGCCGGTCTGATTGTCATATGTACCGGTGCCATCCAGATTGACCGAGACCGAAATTTCGGTTTCGGCAGTCTTGCGGCTGATCGAAGCGGTGCGCATGGGCAAATTCCTTTTGCTACAGGCGCGCTTATAGACGGGGTGGGGTGGGTTGATCCAGACCATGCGTTGCAATCGCTGCAAACTGTTGCAAGGGATTGCACCCGGCCCGGCACCATGTCAGCTTGCAGACAACATGAACCAACAGGGCCAAGCCATGTCCACCTGCGTATTCATCCAGATCCGCTGCAAACCCGGCACCACCTACAAGGTCGCCGAGGAAATCGCCCTGCGCGAAATACACTCAGAGCTTTATTCTACCAGCGGTGAGTTTGATCTGATGCTCAAGCTCTACATCCCCGAAACCGAGGATGTGGGCCATTTCATCAACGAACACCTGCTGGTGATTCCCAATATCGAACGCTCGCTGACGACGATGACGTTCAAGGCGTTTTAACCCAGTTCAAAGGTGGTCACGCCATAGATGCGGGACAGGTCGATATCCGGCTGATCGCCGGAATACATCCGGGCGGTTTCGAACACTTTCGTAAGACCCAGCGCATCCGCCAAAGCAAAAGCAGCCGCGTTGGGCTGTGGCATGTCGATGAAAACCGCTTGGTCGCTGGCTGTTGCTGATACGGCAGTCAAAAGACTGGCAAGCAGGCCCCGTGCGACACCGGCGTCATCTGCGAAAAGCGGCCCGATCTTGTACCCTGTCTTACACGGTCTCAAGGTGGCATATCCCCTGATCTGCTCCTCCACTGTACACACCCGTGAGATATGATTCGGCGCACTCAGCCAACCTGTTAGAAACGCGTCGCGCTGCGCAGGGAAGAGTTGCCGGTCATAGGCGAACAGCTCCGGCGATGGCTGACTGAGCGGGCTGATTGATGCGTCATCGCTCTGCCCTAGAGTGTCGAGAATGCCTCTGACAGTGCCGGTGAAGCGGTAATTGTTATAGGCAAAGGTGAAACCAGACTTGCGGTAATTGTGTTGCTGATCAACGACCCCGTCGAGCCCGATATTGCGCCCGGTTCGTTGCGCCAAAGCCTGATGCCAGATTTTCAGCCCGTAACCCGACCCCCGAAATTCCGGACGTACAATGTAAAATCCCAGAAACGAAAACGCATCACCATAGTCCACCACAGACACTGATGCGATCATCTCATCGTCCAGAAACCCGCCCAGAAACCCGTTGGGGTCGGTGCCGTAGAAACAGGCGGCGTCGTGGTGGCCGGGGTTCCAGCCCTCTTGGCCTGCCCAGTCGACAGCGGTCTGCATTTCATCCGCAGTCAGGGGGCGAATGACATAGTCGGACATAAGCATTTCCCGTGCGTGATTGAAACCATAGCCACAATGGCGCAATGCCAACGAAAGAACCATATGTTTGGGAAAACTTGGTATCTGGAGCGGGCGAGGCGATTCGAACGCCCGACCCTAACCTTGGCAAGGTTATGCTCTACCCCTGAGCTACGCCCGCATCAGATACATATGTGGTCCGAAGACCCCTCAATGGAGCGGGCGAGGCGATTCGAACGCCCGACCCTAACCTTGGCAAGGTTATGCTCTACCCCTGAGCTACGCCCGCGCCGTTGAGTGAGGAGGGATGTATAAATTCCCACGCGGGGCTGCAAGCGGAAAAACACAAAAAGCGGGAAAAATCTTTTCGACGGAATCCGGCCCGTGACCCGTTCAACCCGTAACTCAAATCAACAAAACACAGGCAGGAGGTGCCGTCATGATATCCGTTGCAGACCTGAAGATCGTGATGCTTGCCGCGATGATTCTGATCGGCGCTGCCATCCTGAAACCGGATCGGCATGAACATGACCGGTTCACACCGGTTCTGCTGGGCGCACCGCAGATCGAAACAACCGTTCTGGCAGGGTAACACCCGCCAGATTGCCTAAAGCGCCAGAATCAAGTTTGCAAAAGCCGCACCCAGAATGGCGAGGAAGGTCAGGCTCATGCCGGCCTGCCGCAGGATGACGATCTGTGGCGTCCGTCCAAATCCGTACGCATGCAAAAGACGCCCCGCCAGCAACATCAGCCCCAGCAGATGGACCAAAACCCCGGCCGCGCCCTGCAACTCGACCATAGCAATCAGCAGCAGGGAAATCGGGGCGTATTCGGCGCAGTTCGAGTGTGTCCGTATCGCCTTGATCATCAGCTTGCTGCCACCATCCCCGACCGAGATTCTGTCGCTGCGCCGTTGCAGGATCACTTTGACGCTGAGTGTGACGTAGAGAAGTGCGACCAAGGCCGCATAGATCGGGGTGATTGCAAGCATAATGGGTCTCCGCTCAATCATAGAAAAAGGCCGTGCGGTCTCCCACACGGCCTGATGAACATTAGGTTGTTTTCCGACTTATTCCAGTTCGATCAGAAGGTCCTTTGCGTCAATCTGGCCGCCGGGCTGGATATGCACCGCTTTGACGGTCGCGTCGCGTTCGGCGTGGATGCCGGTTTCCATCTTCATCGCCTCGATGGTCAGCAGCATATCGCCTTCCTTGACCTGCTGGCCCGCGGTCACAGTGACTGTGGCCACAACACCGGGCATCGGCGCACCGACATGATCGGGGTTGCCGACCTCGGCCTTGGGGCGCGCCTGAGTGGTTGATGTGACCATCCGGTTCGGCACCCGGATCACACGCGGCTGGCCGTTGAGCTCAAAGAACACTTTGACCTCGCCTTTTTCGTCCGTCTCGCCGATGGCCTGACACCGGATTTCCAGCGTCTTGCCGGGGTCGATTTCGGCCGTGATCTCTTCGCCGGGCTCCATACCGTAGAAGAAGGTGCGCGTGGGCAGGGTGCGGACCGGGCCGTAAATCCGGTGACGGCCCATGTAATCCAGAAACACCTTGGGATACATCAGGTACCCGTTCAGATCCTCGTCATCGACCTCTTTGCCTTCCAACTGCTTGGACAGCTCGGCGCGGGTGGCCTCAAGATCGACGGCAGGCACGTCCTTGCCGGGGCGCTGCGTGTTGGGGGCCTCGTCTTTCAGCACCTTCTTGATGATGGTGTTCGGGAAGCCGCCCGGAGGCTGACCCAGATTGCCGCGCATCATGTCGACGACCGAGTCGGGGAAGGCCACATCTGTCGCCGGATCCTCGACCTGCTCGCGGGTCAGGCCCTGACTGACCATCATCAGCGCCATGTCACCAACAACCTTCGACGAGGGCGTTACCTTTACGATATCACCGAACATCTGGTTCACATCGGCGTACATCTGCGCGACCTCGTGCCAGCGCTCTTCCAGACCCAGGCTGCGTGCCTGTGCCTTGAGGTTGGTGAACTGACCACCCGGCATTTCGTGCAGATACACTTCGGACGCCGGGGCCTGCAGGCTTGATTCGAAGGCCGCATATTGGCCACGCACAGCCTCGAAGTAATCGCTGATCTCGCGGATCGCCTTGATGTCCAACCCGGTGTCACGGTCGGTATGGCGCAGCGCCTCGACCACAGTGCCCAGCGTTGCCTGGGACGTGTTGCCACTGAAGCTGTCCATCGCGCAATCCACCGCGTCCACTCCCGCCTCAGAGGCGGCAAGGATGGTCGCGCTGGCGATACCGGCCGTGTCATGGGTGTGGAAGTGGATCGGCAGTCCAACCTCTTCCTTCAGCGCCCGGATCAGAATCTTGGCCGAGGCAGGTTTCAACAGGCCCGCCATATCCTTCAGACCCAGAACATGCGCGCCTGCGTCGCGCAACTCTTTGGCCATTCCGACATAGTATTTCAGGTTATATTTGGCGCGGTCAGGGTCCAGAATATCGCCAGTGTAACAAACGGTACCCTCGCAGATCTTGCCGCTGTTGATTACAGCATCCATCGCAACGCGCATGTTCTCTACCCAGTTCAGCGAGTCGAAGACGCGGAAGACGTCGATGTTCTTCGATGCCTGGCGCACGAACTCCTGCACCACGTTGTCGGGATAATTGGTGTAACCAACCCCGTTTGCGCCCCGCAGCAGCATCTGTGTCATCAGGTTCGGCATTGCCTCGCGCAGGTCGCGCAGACGCTGCCATGGGCATTCCTGCAGGAACCGGTAGGCCACGTCGAACGTCGCACCGCCCCAGCACTCGACCGAGAACAGCTGCGGCAGGTTCGCGGCATAGGTTGGCGCCACCTTGATCATGTCGATCGACCGCATCCGGGTCGCCAACAGCGACTGGTGCCCGTCGCGCATGGTGGTGTCGGTGATCAGCAGCTGCCGCTGCGCTTTCATCCAGTCCGCCACGGCCTGCGGGCCTTTCTGCTCCAGCAGGTTGCGCGTGCCCATCCGCGGCTCGGCCTTCTGCGCGGGGGGCTTGGCGACTTTCAGGTCGGCGCGCGGCTCGGGGCGGTCCTTGGTTTCGGGATGACCATTCACCGTGATATCGGCGATATAGGTCAGAACCTTGGTGCCCCGGTCGCGGCGGCGCTTGAAGGCAAACAGATCCGGCGTCGTGTCGATGAATTTGGTGGTGTATTCATTCGACAGGAAGGTCGGGTGCTTCAGCAGGTTGATGACGAAATCGATATTGGTGCTGACGCCGCGAATACGGAACTCGCGCAGGGCGCGGTCCATCCGGCTGATCGCCTTCTCGGGCGTCGGCGCCCAGGCGGTGACCTTTGTCAGCAGCGAGTCGTAGTACCGCGTAATGACACCGCCCGCATAGGCCGTGCCGCCATCCAGACGAATGCCCATGCCCGTGGCCGAGCGATAAGCGGTGATCCGGCCATAGTCGGGGATGAAATTGTTCTGCGGGTCTTCTGTGGTGATCCGAGTTTGCAGCGCGTGACCGTTCAGATGCACATCGGCTTGACTGGCGGCGCCGGTGGCCTCGGCCAGCGTTTTGCCCTCGGCAATCAGGATCTGCGCCTGAACGATGTCGATCCCGGTGACTTCTTCGGTGACCGTGTGTTCGACCTGGACCCGGGGATTCACCTCGATGAAGTAGAATTTGCCGGTCTCCATATCCATTAGGAACTCGACAGTGCCTGCGCATTCGTAATTCACATGGGCGCAGATCTTACGGCCCAGTTCGCAAATCTCGGCGCGCTGTTCTTCGCTCAGGTAAGGGGCAGGGGCGCGTTCGACGACCTTCTGGTTCCGGCGCTGGACCGAACAGTCGCGTTCATAAAGGTGATAGATCTCACCATGCTTGTCGCCCAGGATCTGCACCTCGACATGGCGGGCACGGGTGATCATCTTTTCCAGATAACCCTCGCCATTGCCAAAGGCGGCCTCAGCCTCGCGGCGGCCTTCCAGAACCTTTTCTTCCAGCTCATCCTCCGACTGGATCGGGCGCATCCCGCGTCCGCCGCCACCCCAGGACGCCTTGAGCATCAGCGGGTATCCGATCTCGGCGGCCTCCTTGCGGATCGCGTCCATGTCATCACCCAGGACCTCGGTGGCCGGAATGACAGGCACACCGGCCGCGATGGCCACGCGCCGCGCGCTGGCCTTGTCACCCAATGCGCGCATGGTCTCGGCCCGGGGGCCGATGAAGGTGATGCCGTTCTTGACACAGGCATCCACGAAATCGGGGTTTTCGGACAGCAGGCCATAGCCCGGATGGATCGCATCCGCGCCGCAATGCTTGGCCACGCGGATGATCTCGTCAATCGACAGATACGCCGCGACCGGACCCATGCCCTCGCCAATCTGATAGGCCTCATCCGCCTTGAACCGGTGCAGGCCCAGTTTGTCTTCTTCAGCGTAAACAGCGACGGTGCGTTTGCCCATCTCGTTTGCTGCGCGCATGACGCGGATGGCAATCTCGCCGCGATTGGCGATCAGGATCTTGTTGAAGTCTGTCATATCAGGTCCCGGTCTTTGGTGTTTGGGCGTCTTATTGGGCGGAGAATACGCACAGGTACATCCGTTCTTCTGGGTAGAACCGGCATGTTATCGCTCGCAAACGCCCTTTGGCCTCGGCACACTTATAGGGATGCCGCGTTGCAGCATCAATAATTTAGCGTTTCGTCTCAAACTGACACAGATCGGCCAGTCCCATCTGGCCCATATTTGCGAGCAGATCCTGCCTCAGGATATCGATCACATGCGCCGGGCCTTTAGCGCCAAGTGCCGCAAGACCGTACAGAAATGCACGCCCCAGCATGACAAAGTCCGCGCCCAGCGACAGCGCACGCAGGATATCCAGCCCGCCTTCGACACCGCTGTCGAAGATCAGCGGCAGGCGGGTTGTGCTCCGGATTGCGGGAAGAACCTCGATGCTGGCCGGGGCCGCGTCGAACTGTCGGCCCCCGTGATTCGACACCCACAGGGCGTCCACACCCACCTGTTCCAGCCTGTCCGTGTCCTCGGGGCGCAGGATGCCTTTCACGACGAACGTCCCATCCCAATGATCGCGCAGCCATTTGACGTAATCCAGATCCGGCGAGGTCCGCAGCAGGTATCCGACATGGGCCGTCGGCGGCAGATCACCAGGGTCATCGATATACTTGTCCAGTGTGCGCATGTGCGGAACGCCGCTGCGCAGCATACCCAGGGCCCATGCAGGTTTTTTGGCGATCTGTGCCAGCAGGCGCGGTGTCAGTTTCGGCGGCTGCCGCAGGCCCGAGCGCGTCTGCCGTTCCCTACGCGAGGCGACAGGGACGTCAGCGGTCAGAACCAGAGTTCGAAATCCCGCCCCGCGCGCCCGGTTCAGCATGTCCATGCGAATTTCTGGGTCCCTTGGCGGATACAGCTGGAACCACGCGGTCTCGCCCAGATAGGGGGCCAGGTCTTCGGGGCTCTGACTGGCCACCGTCGATAGCGAATAGGGAATGCCTGCCTTGGCGGCGGCCTGCGCCAGCAGTCGCTCTGCATCAGGCCAGACAAGCCCGGACATCCCGATCGGCGCAATACCGAAGGGCAAAGGACAGGTGCCGCCCAAGATTTTCACCGACGTATCGAATTCAAGGTCCCCATGCAGGATCGAGGGGCTCAGACGGACATCATCCAGCGCCTTTCGATTGCGATGCCGCGTCGTTTCAATCCCGGTGCCACTGTCGATATATTCCCACACGAAGTGCGGCAGCCGACGGCGTGCGCGGCGTTTCAGATCGGGAATGCCGGGATAGGTGCTGTGCAGGTCCATAAGGATTGATCCGGCCTGCGGGGCGATTCGGCAAGGTTTTCAAGCGGCTTCCGGCGATGGGCGTTTACCCGTTGCGGGAACGCGCCTGGCCTGCTCCAGCGCCCCGGCGGCGACGTGAACCTGATTGCGCCCCTTGTCCTTGGCGACATACAGCGCATCATCCGCGGCTCGCATCAGATCCTGCGGCATGGTGCCGTGGGCGGGGTAATGCGCGACCCCGACCGAGATTGTGATACGGGGCAGGGCCTTTTCGCCATAGCGGACAATGACCGCCTCGACCGACTGGCGCAACTGCTCGGCCCGGGTCATGGCATCTTCGGGGCTGTTGTCGGGCAGGATCAGCATGAATTCCTCACCGCCGATGCGGCAGGCGATCTCGTCCCGGTCGCAGCCCTGTTCCAGCGCCGCGCCGACCGCGCGCAACACCATGTCTCCGGCGTCATGACCATGCGTGTCGTTGAATTTCTTGAAGTGATCGACGTCCACGGCAATCAGGCTCAGCGCGGCGCCGGTCTGCTGGCTGCGGCTGATGGCCTTGCGCAATGTCTCAGTCATGTGGCGGCGGTTGAACAGCCCGGTCAGCGGGTCGCGCACCGATTGGTCATGCAGCTGATCGCGCATACGGACATTGGCGATTGCCATGCTGATCTGTTCGGCGCACAGCTGCGCCAGCTTGCGGCTTTTATGGAAACAGGCCTCTCGCCCCTCAGCCGCGCGGAGATGCAACAGACCAACGGTTTCCCCGTGGGCCAGAATGGGAAAACAGAAATAGGGCCGCCCGTCATGCGGTTCGGCATGTTCGCAGACAAAATCGATCTCAGAGGCACCGAACTCATAAGTCCGGCCGCGCCTCAAACCCCAGCATCCTTCCGGATGGATATGAGATTTATGCGTTCCCCCGTTCCAGCTGGCACACCCGTCCAGCACATCGCGCGAGTTGGAATAGACGTACACGCTCCCCTCGGCCTCGGGCAGGATATGGGTCATAAAGCGCGCGACCATGTCGAAAAGCTCATCCAGTGAGCGGCTTGATTGCAGCCACTCGTTCAACTCGCCCAGCAGGCGTACCTCACGCGCCAGGCGAAGCTGCTCTCCCATCAGTTCGCGTTCTTTCACGGCGCGCTTGTGTAGATCACGCATCTGACGGCGGTTGGTGCGGTGGACAATCAGGATGACCGTGGCCAGCGCCAGCAACGCGACGCTGCTCAGCAACGCCAGCGACAGACGCACGCGCGTGATGAACAGGGTTCTGAGATTGGTGATGTCCGAATAAAACTCGATAGCGCCAAGGAAAACGCCGTCTTTGATGATCGGTGTATAAACTTCGGCCACATGTCGGGTGATTGGGCCCGCATGTCCGGCGGGGTCATTGTCAATCGACTCAACCTCTGCCGCGGGTTTTTCCTCGTGGTTGTAAAAAACCCTTCCGGCGGCGACGACTGAATGGAAGTAATGTTTTGTGTTCACGGCCCCGACATCACTGGCCCGGGTCGACCAGAACACCCGACCGGACGCATCAAACAGCTTGAACCGGTAGATGTCCGAGGTTTCGGGCAGCAGCATCAGGAATTCCGCGTCATGCTCGTGCAGTTCATGGTGCCGAAACGTTGCATCCAGATCGTTCAGATGGCTTTCGACCTGACGGCTTAGCTGCATGGCGTTTTTTCGCAAATCCGATTCCAACATGCGGTCCACAACCGGGGCAGGGGCCGCGTAGATGCCCCATCCCGCTGCCGCTGTCAGCGCGATCAGAATTAGGGTAACGCCCACAAGTTTCAGCCGTGACGACCCGCCCGTCAGTTCCTTCGCTTCCATCTGTTCCACTCCCACAGCAATGGAACCAGCATCCGGGGCAGGACTTGACAGAGGGTTAACAGTCCCACAGGGCAGCGGCATCTTTGTTTAGAATTGAATGCAAAAAGACGTGAAAAATCCTTGCGAACAAGCCGTGAACAAACTCTTTCCCTCGGCGTTCATCCGGCGTAGTTTGGGGTCATGAGCAGTTTTGACGAAATGGACGCCTTCGAAGGCGCATCCCTGTCGGCGCGGGCTATGGCCGTGCGCCCTTCGCCCTATCTGGATGATCTGAACCCGGCGCAACGTGACGCAGTCGAACGTCTGGATGGCCCGGTTCTGATGCTGGCCGGGGCGGGGACCGGCAAGACCAAGGCGCTGACGGCCCGGATTGCGCATCTGCTCAACACGGCGCGCGCGTGCCCGAACGAGATTCTGTCGGTGACCTTCACCAACAAGGCCGCGCGCGAGATGAAAGAACGAGTAGGCCGCTTGCTGGGCCAGCCCGCCGAAGGAATGCCATGGCTGGGCACCTTCCATTCCATTTGCGTCAAACTGCTCCGCCGCCACGCGGAGCTGGTCGATCTGAAATCGAACTTCACAATTCTGGACAGCGACGACCAGCTGCGCCTGCTCAAGCAATTGGTTCGGGCCGCCAATATCGATGACAAACGCTGGCCGGCGCGGATGCTGGCGGGGATCATCGACGACTGGAAAAACCGTGCGCTGACGCCCGACAAGGTGCCTGTGGCGGATGCCGGGACCTATAACAACAAGGGCATTGAACTTTACGCCCAATACCAGACTCGCCTGCGCGAGCTGAATGCGGTGGATTTCGGCGACCTGCTGTTGCACATGGTCACGATTTTTCAGACCCATCCGGATGTTCTGGAACAATACCAGCGCTGGTTCCGCTACATCCTTGTGGATGAGTATCAGGATACCAACGTTGCCCAGTACCTGTGGTTGCGCCTGCTGGCCGGGGGGCACAAGAACATCTGCTGCGTGGGCGATGACGACCAGTCGATCTATGGCTGGCGCGGGGCCGAGGTCGGCAACATCCTGCGGTTCGAAAAGGACTTTCCCGGTGCCTACGTGGTGCGGCTGGAACAAAACTACCGCTCGACCCCACATATTCTGGCAGCAGCTTCCAACGTCATTCGGGGCAACGAAAGCCGTTTGGGTAAAGAGCTGTGGACCGATGCCAAAGACGGCCACAAGGTCAACCTGATCGGCCATTGGGATGGCGAGGAAGAGGCCCGCTGGATCGGTGAGGAAATCGACGCGATGCAGGGCGGGACGCGCGGTATCCGTCCGATGAATCTTGATGAGATGGCGATTCTCGTGCGCGCCTCGCACCAGATGCGCGCGTTCGAGGACCGGTTCCTGACCATCGGTCTGCCCTACAAGGTGATCGGCGGCCCGCGTTTCTACGAGCGGATGGAGATCCGCGATGCCATGGCCTATTTCCGGCTGGTGACCAGCCCCGAGGATGATCTGGCGTTCGAGCGGATCGTGAATACGCCTAAACGCGGATTGGGCGACAAGGCGCAGCAGGCCATTCAGATTGTGGCGCGCGAGAACGGCGTGTCTCTGGTCGAAGGTGCCCGGATCGCAGTCGACAATGGGCTGATCAAGGGCAAGGGCGGCAAAGCGCTGCGCGAATTGATCGACGGGTTGGCCCGGTGGAATGCGATGACACGCGGTCCCCGGATTGAGGTCGATGATGACACTGTTATCGATGATGGGGTTTCGCCGATCCGATATGGCGCGCCCGAGCATACCCATATCGAGCTGGCCCAGATCATCCTCGACGAATCCGGCTACACGGCCCATTGGCAGAACGACAAGACCCCCGAAGCGCCGGGGCGTCTGGAAAACCTCAAGGAACTGGTCAACCAACTGGACAATTTCGAAAACCTGCAAGGGTTTCTGGAACATGTCAGCCTAGTCATGGATAATGAACAGGACGGTGACGGGGCCAAGGTCTCGATCATGACCCTGCACGCGGCCAAGGGGCTGGAGTTTCCCGTCGTCTTCCTGCCGGGGTGGGAAGACGGGCTGTTCCCCTCGCAACGGTCGATGGACGAAACCGGCCTCAAGGGGCTCGAGGAAGAACGCCGTCTGGCCTATGTCGGCATCACCCGTGCCGAAGAGGTTTGTACGATTTCCTTCGCCGCCAACCGGCGGGTATTCGGGCAATGGCAGAACTCGATGCCCTCGCGCTTCATTGACGAGTTGCCGGAAGACCATGTCGAGGTGCTGACACCTCCGGGCCTTTATGGCGGCGGTCATCAGACGGCAGGCATAGAAACCCGCGCGGCCGAAGCCAACGTCTATAACTCGCCGGGTTGGAGACGGTTGCAGGCGCGGCAGGGCCAATATGGCATGTCGCAACCCCGCGAAAGCCGCAACACGGTGATCGACGCCACCGCACTGGCCAGTTTCACGCTGGGCGAACGGGTGTTTCACCAGAAATTCGGCTACGGCGCGGTGATCGGGATAGAAGGTGACAAGGTCGAGGTCGATTTCGACAAGGCGGGCATCAAGAAAGTGGTCTCGCGTTTTCTGACCAACAAGGATGACGTCCCGTTCTGAGGCGTCATATCCCGTCGACCAGAACCAGATTGGTGGTTGCGGTGGCCTTTCGGATCTTCGCCAGTTCGATGTAATCCGGGTCGTCCTTCCAGGATTTCGCTGCTGCAAGATCCGGAAACTCCATCAACACAATCCCGCCTTCGGGCCAATCGCCTTCAATCCGTTCGACCGGTTTGGATGAGACCGTCAGCAGGCGACCGCCGTGGCGGTCGAAGATCGGCATGAAACCTGCCAGATAGCCCTGATATCCGTCCGGGTCGTGAATGTTGATCTGCGCAATGAAATAGGCGGCCATGGCGTCCTCCGCATCAGATGTCAGGACGCCATCCTACACCAGTGTCCGAAAAACAGAAAACGGCGGTTCCCAGGGAGGAGGAGAGGGAACCGCCGTCTTGTCAACATCAGAGCAGGGAGGAGGAGAGCCCTGATGTATGCGAACCCGGGTTTGAATCCGGTATGAGGAAGACGCGGCGATGTCAGGGAGGAGGAAGACATCGCCGCGCGCTTTCAACATCAAGGCAGGGAGGAGGACGCCCCGATGTATTCGTGTCCGGCGGGTTGAGGCCGGTATTAGGTGCGGCAACGTCAGGGAGGAGGAAGACGCTGCCGCTGATTACAGACCCTAAGGGAGGAGGAAGGGCCTGATCTCAGTATGCGTGTCGCGCTTACCGCGCGGTTTGTTCGTTTGCCGCCTGCAGGGCAACGCGGCGGATCATCGAGCGGTGCAGGCCAAGATCGGCCAGCTCGTGGTTCGACAGGGCGGACAGTTCATTGACCGTCTGGCGATACATGCGATAGCGCACGAACCGGATCTTTGCGTTTTCCAGAACTGCGCCAAAACCGAACGCCGGTGCGTTCTTTACTGCTGTATGCGTGCTTGCGACTGCCATGCTCATCATCCGTATCTTTTTGTCTTGCCGGTATCGTCCGGCCCTTGCTTGAGACTGAAGATAGGCAAATGCTGCAATTGCACAATAGGTCGCGACATCAATGCTGCTATGCAGCAAATGCATAGATTGGCTCAGTTTTTTCATTTCGCAGCGATGCGCCTTGAAAATATGGGGTCGACCCTAGGTCAGCTTTGGCAGGGGCATCTGGCCCTTCCCGGTGGCCTGCCTTTGAATTGAGCGCACTCGGCGGGAAAATGGGCAAAACATATCCGTTCTGATGTTGACAAGGCTTGGGTAAATCGCTCGTGGGAAATCATGGGGCGATGTGGTCGCGTGGGGGAGATTGCTGGAAAACGACCCGAAATTCTGAACGATTCGAAGGGCGGATTGTGCATTTGAGGCCAATATTTCCAGTCCAAAAGAAAATCGGGCAAAATTCTTGGGAAATCGCGGGAAAAATTTCGACCGATGAATTTTCCAATATATAGGGGTGTGTTATTCGCCACCCGCTAAAACTGGTGTCACGAAGCTCGAATCCTTCAGTGACAATCCAGTCTGGCCGTGTTCCTCATGACACGTTGCGCAAAATTCCTATTGATTTCCATGAATTCCCATGTCATCCCTTATACATCCGATGAGGACGAGGCAGCAGGGGCACCAAACGACCCCGACCAAAAATATTCAGGTTTCATACAGGCATCTCGCTTTCATCAACCAAGAGATCCGGCGCGCGGGCGAGCAGACATCCCCCCAGGTGGCGCGCGCAGCTGGACATCCCGCAAAGCGGGTCAATGCGGCGGGTTGATCAGTGGCAGCAGATCAACCCGCCGTTTTTCATCCGGGGGGAACGTGAATTCAAGGTGGGGCGCAAGCGAAAGGGACAGTCGTCTTGGCGCGCAGGTTTAGAGGTGAAAGCCACCACAAGGTGGATACGAAGGGCAGGGTGTCGATCCCGGCCTCGTTTCGCCGTGTGCTTGAATCGTCCGATCCCAACTGGCAGCCCGGTGACAACCCCGAACTGGTGATTGTCTATGGTGACCACCGCCGCAAATACCTTGAATGTTATACCATGCAGGCGATTGACGAGGTTGATGCCAAGATCGATGCCCTGCCGCGCGGCTCGATGCAGCGGCGGATGTTGCAGCGCATGTTCCATGGTCAGTCCTTCCCGACCAACGTGGACGAAACCGGGCGTCTTGTGCTGCCCGCCAAGCTGCGCAGCAAGATCGGCCTCGAAGGCGAGGCGTTCTTTATCGCCGCAGGCGACACCTTTCAGATCTGGAAGCCCGAGACCTACGAGGTCGAGGAACTGGCCAAGACCGAAGAATGGATGGATGATCTGCCGGACGATTTTGACCCGATGCAGTTCCTAGACGGCACCGGGGATGCGTAACGGCATGGCCGGCGCTGCGTCCTCATCTGAAAAACCACATATCCCCGTTCTGCTGCGCCCCTTGCTGGCTGCGGTTGCGCCGGTCACGGGCATCTGGCTGGACGGCACGTTTGGCGCGGGCGGCTATACGCGCGGGCTGTTGGAGGCCGGGGCAGACAAGGTAATCGGTGTAGACCGTGACCCGCTGGCCTTTGAAATGGCGGCAGATTGGGCGCAGGATTACGGCGACCGGCTGGTGATGCAGCCCGGCGTATTCTCGCGCATGGACGAATACGCGCAGGATCTGGATGGCGTTGTGCTGGATCTTGGCGTGTCCTCGATGCAGCTGGATCAGGCCGAGCGCGGGTTTTCCTTCATGAAGGACGGTCCGCTGGATATGCGGATGAGCCAGCAAGGCGAAAGCGCCGCCGATCTGGTAAACACAGCGACCGAGGCGCAACTGGCCGATATCCTGTTCCACTATGGCGAAGAACGCGCCAGCCGCCGGATTGCCAAGGCGATTGTCCGGGCGCGAACCGAGGCGCCGATCACAACCACCCTGCGTCTGGCCGAGATTGTCGAATCCTGTCTGCCGCGCCCGAAACCGGGGCAATCGCATCCCGCAACGCGCAGTTTTCAGGGTCTGCGGATCGCGGTGAATGCCGAATATGAAGAGCTGTTTCAGGGCCTTATGGCCGCCGAACGTGCGCTGAAACCCGGTGGGCAGCTGGCCGTTGTCACCTTCCATTCCATCGAAGACCGGATGGTCAAACGGTTCTTTCAGTCGCGCGCGGGCAAAACAGGGCGTGCGAACCGCTATGCGCCCGAGATGGAACAGGACCAGCCGCAATTCACGCTGAAGACCCGCAAGGCCGTAGGACCCGACGAACAGGAATTGCAGGAAAACCCGCGCGCGCGCTCGGCCAAGCTGCGTGTCGTGATCCGCACCGATGCTCCGGCGGGGGAAATTGAGGCCCGCGCCATTGGAATGCCTCAACTTGGGGGAAGGGCAAGATGAAGAGTGTTTTGTATGTGTTGACTGCTCTGTCCGTGTTCGGATTGGCGCTTTGGGCCTATCAGGAGAATTATCGCACCCAACAGGTGGTGAAGGAAACGCAATCCCTGCAACGCGAGATCGGCATGGCGCAGGTGCGGCTGGCGGTCCTGAACGCAGAATGGGCTTATTTGAACCGCCCCGACCGGCTGCGAGAACTGGCGGACCTGAATTTTGAACGCCTTGGTCTGCTGCCTCTGCGGGCCGAACAGTTCGGGCGCGCCGATCAGATTGCCTTTGCCGAAGACCCGGACCTGCCCATCGTTGACCCGATTGAATTGCAGGCCATCACCGACATTCAGGCATTGGGCGAGGTGCAGATCCCATGACACGCACGCCCCTTCGTCCACTGGCCCGTATCCTTGACGCCCGCGCCCGGGGCGAAAACCCAAAGGCGATCGAGCGTGAAAACATTCGCAAGCGCCACGAAGACATGAAAGACCGCGCCCGCGCCCGCGCCGAAGGGCGTCTGCTGGTGCTGGGGCTGTTCTTCTTCTGCGCATTCTCGGTGGTTGGCGTCCGCATGGGCATGTTGGCAACGTCCGAGGTGCAGGAACCACTGGCCAATGCGCCGGGGGCCGCGATTGCCATGCAACGCGCCAATATCGTCGACCGCGAAGGGCGCATTCTGGCCACCAATCTGGATACCTATTCCGTCTACGCGCAGCCGCCACTGATGATCGATCCGATTGCGGCAGCAGATCAGCTGGTCGCGATCTTCCCCGATCTGGATAAAGAGCGTCTGGTCAAGGATTTCACTGGCAAGCGCAAGTTCCTGTGGATCAAGAAACGCATTTCGCCCGAACAGAAACAGGCCGTGCACGACATCGGTGATCCCGGCATCCTGTTTGGCCCGCGCGAGATGCGCCTCTATCCCAACGGCAAGTTGGCCGCGCACATCCTGGGCGGCTCCGGTTTTGGCCGCGAGGGCGTCAGCGCCGCCGAGGTGATCGGTGTGGCCGGGGTGGAAAAGCAGTTTGACGACTATCTGCGCGACCCAGCCAATGGCAACAAGCCGCTGCAACTGTCGCTGGACCTGACCATTCAGGCCGCGGTCGAACAGGTGCTCTACGGCGGTATGAAGATCATGAACGCCAAGGGCGCATCGGCGGTTCTGATGAATGCGCATACGGGCGAGGTTGTGTCCGCCGCCTCGCTACCCTCATTCGATCCTAATGATCGCCCACGCCCGCCGACCTCGGGGTTTGATCCCTCGGACAGCCCGCTGTTCAACCGCTATGTGCAGGGCGTGTACGAACTGGGTTCGGTCTTCAAGATTTTCACCGCCGCGCAGGCGGTTGAACTTGGGCTGGTAAACTCGAACACCATCATCGATACATCCGGCCCGATGAAGATCGGGCGCTTCCCGATCGGAGAGTTCAACGGCAAGAATTACGGCAAGATCAGCGTGGCGGATGTGATCGTCCACAGCTCGAACCGTGGCACCGGGCGTCTGGCGTTGCAGATCGGCGCGCAGCGCCAACAGGATTTTCTGAATGCGCTCGGCATGTTCGACCCGACCCCGTTCGAGATTGTCGAGGCCACGGGCGGTGTGCCGCTGAAGCCAAAGAAATGGGGCGAGTTGAGCACTGTGACCATTTCCTACGGCCATGGCCTGTCAACCAGCCCGATGCATCTGGCGGCGGGATATGCGGCGATTGCCAATGGCGGGCACTATGTCAGCCCGACCATCCTGCGCCAGAACGGTCCACAATATGGCCCCCGCGTGATGTCGCAGGGAACCGCGCGTCAGGCGCAGAAGATGCTGCGCAAAGTGGTGACGGATGGCACCGCCAGCTTTGGCGAGGTGAAAGGGTATGACGTGGCTGGCAAGACCGGCACGGCAGACAAGCCCAAGCCACGCGGCGGGTATTACGAAGACAAGGTCATCGCCACTTTCGCAACGCTCTTCCCGGCCTACGATCCGAAATATGTTCTGATCGTCACGCTGGATGAACCTTCAATCGTGGCTTACGGCGAAAAACGCCGCACCGCAGGCTGGACAGCAGTGCCTGTTGCTGCCGAACTTATCGGTCGCGTGGCACCTCTGCTGGGCTTGCGTCCCCGGCTTGAGCCTGAGGCGGGCGCTGCTATAACGCTGACCTCAAACTAGGCTGTCCGGCAAGAGGTGGGTCATGGGCACAAGGACAAAGAAACTCAGCCAGCTGGCCCTGACCGCGCGAGGCGGGGTTAACCCCGAGATCACCGGTCTGGCCGTTGACAGCCGCGAGGTGAAAGACGGTTTCCTGTTTGCAGCCCTTCCCGGCACGCGGGTTCATGGCGGCACGTTCATTCAATACGCCCTGCGCATGGGGGCCGCCGCCATCCTGACAGATGCCGAAGGGGCGAAAATCGCAGCAGCTGATCTTGCGGCGTCGGACGCGGCGCTGGTGGTTGTCGAAGACCCGCGTCAGGCACTGGCCGGGGCCGCCGCCCTATGGTTCGGTGCGATGCCGCAGACGATTGTCGCGGTCACGGGAACCAACGGAAAAACCTCAGTTGCCACCTTTGTGCGCCAGATCTGGACCGAACTGGGCCATGCCGCCGTCAACCTTGGGACAACCGGTGTCGAAGGGGCATGGACCGCACCGCTGGCCCATACCACGCCCGAGCCAATCACCCTGCATCGCTGTCTGGCGGAAGCCGCCGAAAACGGTGTGACCCACGCCGCGATGGAGGCCTCGTCCCACGGCCTCGAACAGCGCCGCCTGGATGGCGTGCACCTGACCGCTGCCGGGTTTTCGAACTTCACGCAGGACCATCTGGATTACCACGAGACTTTTGAAGCGTATTTCGCAGCCAAGGCTGGGTTGTTCGACCGGGTTCTGCCGCAGGATGGCACCGCGGTCATCAATCTGAGCGATCCCAAGGGGTCTCGGGTCCGCCGGATCGCCCAGGCGCGCGGTCAATCGGTGCTGACCGTCGGGTTGGGCGACGCCGATCTGTGCCTGATCAACCAGCGGTTCGATGCCACCGGGCAGGATCTGCGATTTGCGTGGCAGGGCCGGACCTTCCAGACACGCCTGAACCTGATCGGAGGGTTCCAGGCCGAAAACATCCTGCTGGCTTGCGGGCTGGTGATTGCCGCGGGCGACAGCCCCGAACGGGTTTTTGAAACGCTGCCGCATCTGACCACCGTGCGCGGGCGTATGCAGCTGGCCGCAACCCGCGAAAACGGCGCGACGGTTTTTGTGGATTACGCGCACACCCCCGACGCCGTGGCCACCGCTCTCAAGGCGCTGCGTCCGCATGTGATGGGTCGTTTGATCGCCATTGTCGGCGCGGGCGGCGACCGCGATGCCACGAAACGCCCGCTGATGGGAAAGGCAGCTGCCAACCACGCAGATATGGTTTTCGTCACCGACGACAACCCACGCAGCGAAGACCCCGCCGCCATACGCGCCGCTGTCATGGCAGGTGCGCTCGAGGCAGCGGGCGACGTCAGCGTGACCGAGGTCGGCGACCGCGCCGAAGCCATTCTGCGCGGCATCGATGCCCTGCAACCCGGCGACGCACTGCTGATTGCGGGCAAGGGCCACGAAACCGGGCAGGTCGTCGGCGATCAGGTGCTGCCCTTCGATGATGCCGAACAGGCCAGCATTTCCGTCGCCGCGCTGGACGGGAGGGTCGCATGACGCTCTGGACAGCATCCGAGGCTGCTCAGGCAACGGGTGGACGGGTCACAACGGACTGGACCGCTGATGGTGTCTCCATCGACACGCGCACCCTTCAACCCGGTGATCTGTTTGTTGCGCTGAAAGCGGCGCGGGACGGGCATGAGTTCGTGGCCCAAGCGCTTGAGAAAGGCGCGGGCGCGGCTTTGGTCTCGCATATTCCCGACAACGTATCGCCAGACGCACCACTGCTGATCGTTGATGATGTGCAGGCGGCGCTCGAGGCTTTGGGGCAGGCAGCACGCGCCAGAACGAATGCACGTGTGGTAGGGGTGACCGGCAGTGTCGGTAAGACGTCGACCAAGGAGATGCTGGCCGTGATCCTTGAAACACAAGGCAAAACCCATGCCAGCGTGTCCAGCTATAACAACCACTGGGGCGTTCCGCTGACCCTTGCACGGATGCCGCGCGACACTGAATTCGCGGTAATCGAGATTGGCATGAACCATCCGGGCGAGATTGCCCCGCTGGCCCGGCAGGCCCGCCCGCATGTGGCGCTGGTCACGACCGTGGCGGCGGTGCATCTGGAAGCCTTCGAGAATGTGGCTGGCATCGCCCATGAAAAAGCTGCGATCTTTGAAGGGCTCGAACCCGGTGGCGCGGCAATCGTCAACGCAGATGTCGAGCACGCGGACATCCTGCGCCAAACGGCGCTTGAGCAGGGGGCCTGGATTGTTGATTTCGGCCAAGGCGCAACGGATTACCGGCTGACCGACGTTCAGCAGGGGGCGAACACTGTGACTGCCGAAGCTGCCGTTGGTGATCAGGTATTCCGTTTTGAGGTGAACTCTGCCGGTACGCATTTCGCCATGAACGCGCTGGGGGCTTTGGCTGCCTGCGTTGAACTGGGTGTCGATCTGGATGACGCTATCGCGGGTCTGCGCGCATGGTCCCCGGTCAAGGGGCGTGGCGTTCGGGAAAGCATTCCTCTGCCCGGCGGCGGGCAGATCGAACTGCTGGATGACAGCTATAACGCCAACCCGACCTCGATGGAGGCCGCGCTGGATGTGCTCGCCGCCTCACAAGGTAAACGCCGCATCGCCTTTCTGGGCGATATGAAAGAGCTGGGCGCGCAGGAAGAGGCGATGCACGCTGCCATGGCCGATGCCAAAGCGATGGCACATGTTGATCAGGTGCATTGTATAGGCCCGTTGATGCGGGCACTGCACCACGCGCTGCCCTCGGCGAAACGCGGTCTCTGGTCCGAAACCAGCGCCGAGATGGCCGAACAGTTGCCTTCGCTGGTCAGGGATGGCGATACTGTGCTGGCCAAGGGCTCTCTCAGCATGGGATTGGCCTCGATTGTTGACGGTCTGCGCAAAATGGGGCAAGGGGGCGCGCTTGATGGGTGATCACGCCCGTGCGCCTCGTGTGAGAAAGGTATTGTCATGCTGTACTGGTTGACCGCCCTGTCGGATGGTGGGGATTTCTGGAACCTCTTCCGGTATATCACCTTCCGCGCAGGCGGTGCCTTCATGACGGCACTGATCTTTGGGTTCATCTTCGGAAAACCCCTGATCAACGTGCTGCGCAGAAAGCAGGGCAAGGGCCAGCCGATCCGTAATGATGGCCCCGAGGGGCATTTTTCCAAGGCAGGCACGCCAACAATGGGCGGTTTGCTGATTGTCGGGGCTCTTGTGACCTCGACCCTTGTCTGGGCGCGTCTGGATAACCCTTATGTCTGGATGGTGCTTTTCGTGACCCTGTCTTATGCGGCCATCGGATTCGCGGATGACTACGCGAAGGTCTCAAAACAGAACACGCAGGGGGTTTCAGGCAGGATGCGCCTCGCATTGGGCGTGATTATTGCCGTGCTGGCATCGCTTTGGGCGACTTTGCACCACCCCGAAGCGTTGCAGAACCAGCTGGCTGTACCCGTATTCAAGGACACGCTGGTCAATCTGGGCATCTTCTATATTCCGTTTGCGATTGTCGTGATCGTAGGGGCCGCCAACGCAGTAAACCTGACCGACGGTCTGGACGGGCTGGCCATCATGCCAGCGATGATCGCCGCCTCGACGCTGGGCGTGATCGCCTATGCGGTGGGCCGCGTCGACTTTACCGAATATCTCGATGTGCATTACGTGCCCGGCACGGGTGAGATCTTTATCTTCACCTCAGCGCTTTTTGGCGCGGGTCTCGGGTTCCTATGGTATAACGCCCCCCCGGCGGCGGTATTCATGGGCGACACCGGATCGCTGGCGCTGGGCGGCGCGCTAGGCGCTATTGCCGTGGCCACCAAGCACGAGCTTGTTCTGGCTGTTGTCGGCGGCCTGTTCGTGGTCGAGGCGCTGAGCGTGATCATTCAGGTCCTCTACTTCAAACGCACCGGCAAACGGGTCTTCCTGATGGCCCCGATCCATCACCATTATGAGAAAAAAGGCTGGGCCGAGCCGACCATCGTCATCCGCTTCTGGATCATCTCGCTGATCCTGGCGATGATCGGTCTTGCAACGCTGAAGGTGCGGTGACCAACCGCCGAATTGTTTTGTCAGGATGTTCCAGCGGAGGTAAGTCAACCCTGCTGCAGGAAATGGCGAAACGTGGCTACGCAACGGTTCCTGAACCTGGTCGACGTGTGGTCAGGGCCGAGCAGGATAGCGGTGGGAACGCGTTACCGTGGAATGACCCCGAGGCGTTTTGCAGAAAGGTGATCGGCACGGCTTTTGACGACATGGCCCATGCTCCAGCTGGTCTGGTTCTGTTTGACAGGTCGGCGCTGGATGCTCTGATCTGGTTCGAGCGCACGGGCACAAATCTTGAAAATGCACTGCGTGATAAGATTCTGCGGCTTGACTATGATTGCCGGGTGTTCCTGTTTCCACCATGGCCTGAAATCTATGTTCAGGACAGCGAGCGACAGCATGATCTGTCTGACGCTCTTGCGGAATATGAAGCTTTGTGCGACCGCTTACCGAAACTTGGTTTCCAGACAGTCCTTGTCCCGAAACGGCCCGTGGTCGAGCGGGCAGACTGGCTTGAAGCGCAGCTAGGCAAAGGACACATGAAATGATCCCGGTCAAAGGCTTTTCAGGGCAGAAAGTTGCGGTTCTGGGATTGGGCCGGTCCGGTCTTGCAACCGCACGCGCCTTGCGCGCAGGCGGGGCGGAACCGGTCTGCTGGGATGACAACCCCACAGCCCGCGCCAACGCCGAGGGCGAAGGGTTCTCCTGTGCCGACCTGCGCAAACAGGGGGCGTTTGACACGATTGCCACGCTCATCGTTTCACCGGGCATTCCGCATCTTTATCCCGAACCCAACCCCGTGGTTGCCGCAGCTCTGGACGCAGGCGTGCCGGTCGACAATGACATCGGGCTGTTCTTCCGCTCTTTTGCGGGGCCGGAATGGAGCAATTATGACACTCCGCCACGTGTCATCGCGGTCACCGGCTCGAACGGGAAATCCACCACTGCGGCGCTGATCCATCACATCCTGACCGAAGCCGGGCGCGAGGCGCAGCTGGCCGGAAATATCGGGCGCGGTGTTCTGGATATCGATCCGGGTGGCGATGGCTCGGTCGTGGTGCTGGAGCTTTCCAGCTATCAGACGGAACTGGCCCGCGCGCTGACCCCGGATGTGGCGGTGTTCACCAATCTCTCGCCCGATCATCTGGACCGCCACGGCGGCATGGGGGGATATTTCGCGGCTAAACGAAGGCTGTTTGCCGAAGGCGGCCCGGACCGCGCGATTGTCGGCATCGACGAAACCGAAGGTGCGTTTCTGGCCGGGCAACTGGCCGAAGGGCCGGCGGATGACCGTGTAATCCGTATCTCGGTAGCGCGGAAGCTGACCGGGCCGGGATGGCAGGTCTTTGCGCGCAAGGGGTTTTTGTCGGAATACCGCAAGGGGCGGCAGGCCGGGTCTATCGACCTGCGCGCGATCAAGGGCCTTCCCGGTGCCCATAACCACCAGAACGCCTGTGCGGCTTATGCGGCTTGCCGGTCGCTGGGCCTTGCGCCGCGCGTGATCGAAGACGCGCTGCACTCGTTCCCGGGCCTGCCCCACCGCAGCCAGATCATCGCTGAGGCGGGCGGAGTAACCTATGTCAACGACTCCAAGGCGACCAATGTCGACAGCGCCCTGAAAGCGCTTATGGCGTTCAAAAAGATCCGCTGGATCTGTGGCGGGCTTGAGAAAGAAGGCGGCGTCGCAGCCCTGAACGCAGCAGCGGATCAAGTGATAAAAGCCTATGTCATCGGTCGTGAGGCGGCGGGCTTTGCGATGCAGCTGACGGTCGACGCGCAGGTCTGTACCACGATGGAGGCAGCAGTGGCGCATGCCATGGCGGAAGCCCAGGCGGGGGAGACCGTTCTGCTCGCTCCGGCGGCGGCAAGTTTCGATCAATATGACAATTTCGAACAGCGTGGCGACGACTTCACGGCGCAGGTGCAAAAACGGCTGTGCTAAGGCCGCACCTGCAACAGCCCGCCGGTAGATGTGGACATTTTTCAATCAGATTGACACTTTGTGGGAATTGAGGTTGCGTCACCTTAAGTTCAATAAAGAGGAAGCGGAAAATGTCTGCACGCAAAATTCTCTCCATCCTTCCCGTTGTTGCGCTGGCCGGGGCCTGCGCCAATAGCGGGGCGAATTATGTTCCTATCATCGACGGGCCTGTGGGGCCGAACTACCAGTCCGATCTGGCCAATTGTCAGGCGCTGGCGCGGTCCCGCCCGACGCTGGACAGCAACACCGCGGGCGCTGCCGCCATCGGCGCGGCTGGTGCGGCGGCAACCACAGCGATTATCGACAACAGCGCCAGCGATCTGGGCCGTGCTGCGGCCGCTGGTGCTCTGGTCGGTGTGGGTGCCAGCGCGATCAGCAACACCCAGAACCAGGAAGTGATCGTGCGCAACTGCATGCGCGGTCGCGGGTATAACGTCGTCGGCTAATGCCGCGCAAAACGGAAGTGTAGGTTAAATCTTGGCGGCAATGGCAACACCTGCGGCATGGCCTGATGACCACGCCCATTGAAAGTTGTAGCCGCCCAGCCACCCGGTGACATCCACCGCTTCGCCAATCGCATAGAGGCCAGGGACATCCTTGGCCTCCATCGTTTTCGACGACAGATCATCGGTATCTATTCCGCCCAACGTCACCTCGGCGGTGCGGTACCCTTCGGTTCCCGACGGTACCAGCCGCCAGTCAGACAGGGCCGCGACCAGTTCAGACAGCTTCGCGTCCGATTGATCGGCCAGATTGCCGGACATCGGGATGATTTGGCTTAAATACTCGACCAGCCGGGACGGCAGATGCCGCGCCAGTTCCGTTGTCAGCGCCTTGCGCCCTGCATTTTGCCGTTGTGCGCGCAGCAGATCGAACAGGGGCAGTTCGGGGATCAGGTTCACGCCGATCTCCTCGCCTTCGCGCCAATAGGAGGACAGCTGTAAAACGGACGGTCCGCTGAGGCCGCGATGCGTGAACAGCAGCGCTTCGTCAAAACTTGTGCGGTCATTCGACAGCCGCACGGGCAGGGAAACACCGGACAGGTCCTTGAACCGGCCATCCGAAAAGGTGAACGGCACCAGCGCCGCTCGGGTGTCGGTCACCCGCAGGCCAAACTGCCGGGCAATGTCATAGGCCAGCCCGGTCGCGCCCATCTTGGGGATGGATTTGCCCCCCGTGGCCAGCACCAGATTGGCGCAGGTCAGATGCAGGCGCTGCCCCTCACGCTCGACCTCCAGCGCGAATCCGGTGTCCTCCTTGCGCAGATCACGCAGCGCGGTCTGCACCCAAAACTCGGCGCCGGTGCGGCTCATCTTGTCCAGCAACATCTGGATGATCTGCTTCGAGGAGCCGTCGCAGAACAACTGCCCCAGCGTTTTCTCATGCCATTTGATGCCGTGCCGGTTCACCAGGTCAACAAAATCCCACTGCGTAAACCGGGCCAGCGCGGATTTGCAGAAATGCGGGTTTTGCGACAGGAAGTTGCCCGGCCCCGCATACATGTTGGTAAAATTGCACCGCCCTCCGCCCGAGATGCGGATTTTCTCGCCCGGCGCCTTGGCGTGGTCGATTACCAGCACCCGCCCACAGCAACGGGCCGCACACATCATGCCTGCCGCTCCGGCGCCCAATATGATCGTATCGAACTTCATGCACCGCCCTTGGCGTGGATTTTCGGCGATGACAAGGGTGAAACCCGGCGCACCGGGCCTGAGGCAAAGGATTTAGTTGTCAGGTGAATGATTCCCGGAAAATCGGGGCCTGCGGGCGGTGACACCCTTGCACGGGGGCCGGTTTGGGCTGGTTGTCGGGATTTTGCGCGCGCGTCGCGGGGCGGGGTTGGAAGGGTGCAGATCACAGAAAACTACGCTCGGGTCCGGTCAAATTGCGGCACCGTTCAGGTTGTGCAGGGCACCTGGTCCCGCCACATGTTGGGCCACCGAACAGTGTGGTGACTGGCTTGACCGGCTGAAACGGCGAGGGCCGGGCAACGTTCAGATACTTTTTGGAGAATCGATTTCCGGTACCAGTCAGCCGCTGTCGTGTCATGCCGTCCGCCCGGTTTAGCGGCAACAGGAAGCTCCAATGCCAAGGGCTTGACCGGGGTCAGCCCTCGCGCACTCCTAACGGGAAGTCTTGCCGCGTCAGCCCGTCTTTCCCGCCAAGCACAAAGCGCCACAGATGCCGGGTAAATTCGCCAAATTGCACCGAAAAATATGTGCAAAAATAAAAATATGTCGACGGAAGTTCACTAAAACAATACAATAACCCTTATTATTTTGAACTTAACGCATTTTAGAAACCAAATCTCATCAGCGGGCCGATTAATGCCTCGTGATTTCCATTCAGGCCCGTGGCCCGTCCCGCGCAATGCAGCGCCATTCACACCCGTCGGCTGCATTTGCAATCACAACACGCCTCTGATGCGTGCCAGCCCGCCTGTTTTCGGGGTGGCACATTTCAACAAGTTAAAGAGTTCCGAGACACGATCATGGGTATTACTCTGAATTTGAACAATCCAAGCGACCTTCCCAAGGCGCGGCTCAGGGCGATCCTGTTCCTTGATGCATGTGATTACTCTGCCGCCGTCCGCGAGGCCGAGCTTGAAACACTGGCCAGAATCCGCCGCGATCTGAATTGCGTCAGCGATCTGGTTAACAGCTTTCGAGGCCGGGTGACCGGCCTGACCGGTGACGGGCTGTGCGCCGTTTTTCCAAGCGCGCGTGCCGCTGTCGAAACTGCGCTGGGGGTGCAGGATGTCCTGACCCATGCCCCCGACCGCTACGCCAAAGGGTATCGAATTGGGATACATCTGGGCGACACGTTCGAGGTTGACCAGCAGATCATCGGTGACGCTGTGAATACGGCGGCCCGGATCGAAAGCGTCGGCTCATCCGGCGAGGTTCTGGTCTCAAGCGTTGTGCGCAATGCGCTGCGCGGGCGGCAGGATTTCCTGTTCAACTCGATCGGGCGGCCCAATCTCAAGAATATCGGTGCCTCGCTTGAGCTGTTCAAAGTGGCCCGCGCAACAATCGACGTTCCATATGAGAAGGACGGAAAAGAACAGCCGGTTCCTGTTCCCGCCAACCCAACGGCCTTCCGGTCCGAACGGCTGTCGTTTACCTTACCGCGCCCGAATTTCGTGATCGGTCTGTTGTCTCCGGATGTAGGGGGTGGTTCCGAAACCGCGGCATTCGTGTCCAACATCGTTGCGGAACAGCTGTCCAAATCCCTTACCGAAACCGAAGCGCTCGAGGTTCAGGATTACCGGGTGCCGCAGGTTGCGCTTCCAAAGGAACCACTGTCGGCTGGGCCTGATCTTTTCCTTCAGTGTCGCGCTTCGACCTGTGGCAGCATGTTGCAAGTGTCCGCCACCGCAATGCGGTCGGAAGACAGAAAAGTGATCTGGAGCCAGAATGTGGTGGCCGATCAGGGTGACTTTCTGGGGCAAACCTGCTCGGGCCTGACATCGTTCATCAGCTTTGCCACTGACGCCTTGCTGACGGCCTTGCTGAACGGGCGTCACATGCGCGATCCGGCCTCCCATCACGCGGCGAAAACCGCCGTTGCCGCCGTGCATCACCTGCTGACCATGACCGGGCCGGGGCTGGACCAGCTCGAGGCGGACATTCTGGCGGCTTACGAGCTTGATCCCAAGCCGGTCTACCTTGCGTGGCTGGCTTATGTCACGACCTTCAAGGTCGGTGAACGGTACGGAACCTGGGATGCCACACTGGAAGCGCAGGCGCGCGATCTGGCCCGGCGCGCTGTCGAGGCTGACCCGGATAACGGTACTGTTCTGGGCCTTGTCGCCCACGTGCATTCCTACGTGTTCCGAGAGTTTTCGGTGGCGCAGGATCTGGTCGACCGCGCGCTCGAGCTCAGCCCTTATCGGGCGATGAGCTGGGATTCTGCCGCCATGCTCTATTGCTACACGGATCGTCCGGGGCTGGCAGTGGAAGCCGCGCAGAAGGCACGGCTTATCGGACGGCACAGCCCGTACCGGCATCTGTTTGACGGGGCAGGATGTGTCGCCGCGCTGGTCAATGGCGAGTTCGAGAAATCCATCAGGTTCGGCGAATCCGTGATGGAGGTTCAACCGCAGTTCAAAACCGTCATGCGCTATCTGGCTGCGGCTTACGGGCACGCAGGTGACCGGCAGCGAGGCGAGTTCGCCTTGCAGCGGCTGACCAATCTGGAACCGGACATGTCGCTGGCCTGCATCCAGCAGGACCGGTTCCCGGTGCCAACGCGGTTCAGCGCGCAACTGATGGAAAGCGGCCTGTCCCGGATCGGGTTGCCGCAACACGCTTGAAGTAGGGGTAAAAGTAGGGGGTTTACTTATGTCTTACGTGTCCACGCTCAATGATTTTGGCATGATGGCCCGACGTGGAGAGCTGATTTCCTGCAAAGTGGTGAAATTGATGAACCTTGCCGGAACCGGTGGTCTCGGTGCCTCACCGGGGGACAATCGAAAGGCGTTGGACAATTTCATTTACGACGCGCAGAGGGAAAGCTTCATCAAATATCTCAATGCCATTCATGATCTGGACCCCGAGTTGCTGGATGATGGAAAACTGCGCGAGCTTACCGCGTTCATGCAGAACGAAGAATTCATCGACCCCTTCAGGTCTGACAGCCGTGTAAAAGGTGCGAAAGACGAAGAGATCGGGAAACGCTCTGCCCTCGGCGCGGCGTCCGTCGCGATGAGCGCATCTTCGGCATTCGCACTGAACCGGAACCGCAACAGAAACCGCAATCGGAACAGAAACCGGAACCGAAACAGAAATCGCAATCGTAACCGGAACCGCAGCGATTTTGACGTCGGCGGCAGCGATGCTTCCTTCGGCTGGCGCGAGATGCGCGATCTGTGCCGGATCGGTATGCTGCCCGCATCCGGACTGCTGGGCAAAATCTGGGAAAACATCGATCTTCTGCCGCCGCCGGGCCCTGACGAAAGCATGAAGGAAACCGAATACCTGCTGATCCTGCAAGGGCGGCTCAAGTGGTCAAATCAGGCGACGCGGCGCGAGGAAATCGTGACGCAGGCAGGCTTTGGCATTGATGAATATCTCAGTCCGCTGGGCATTGACGAGAAGGGCGGCTTTGATGCGACCCGCGCGCTGATGACGATCCTGCTGGAATTGACGAATGAAATCGGCCTGACCTACAAGAACCGCTTCAGCCGGCCCAGACCCAATATCATCCAGCCGCTGATCCGGCCCTTCCTTCCGGTGCCTTTTCATGCGGCTTACCCCTCGAACCACTCCTACCAATCTTTCGCGATTGCCGAACTGTTCTCGCGTCTGATCCCTGAACATCCAGGCACTGTCGCTTTGTTCCACCGCGCCCAGCGGATTGCTGAAAACCGCGAATGGGCTGGTCTGCACTACCCAAGCGACACAGCCGCCGGGCGAAGTCTGGCCAGAAAAACCGTGGCTTACCTGACCGAGGTTCTGGACGAACTGATGGACGAAGCACAAGACGAATGGCTGGGTTAAGGATCAACGCGAGGTGACGAAATGACCGCAGGAAACGAAGACTACGCACGATATTACTATCTCTGGCACCTGGTCGCGATCAAAGCCTTGACCGTCAAGGCGCCCCCGCCCGCTGACGGAGAGACCTGCCCGGAAATCGACAGCGCGATCTGGGATTTCACAGGTCCTGCTCTGGACGAGGCGAAAATCGCCCTGATCGACATGGGCGTGGCCCCGCATCACCCAAACCTGAAAGCGCCGGATACCGGACCGGTTCCGGCGGACAGGGTCATTCGGGACGAAGCCCTTGATCTGGCCAGCCATCCGTTCGGCGTCAAATATATTGATCGGTCGGCCGTTGGGGCAGGGGCAGAACATATCGAAGAACATGTGCAACATCTGTCGGGCATTCAGAACCCCTTGGGCATTCCGGGCCTGACGTCGCAGGAACAGCGGGTGATTGCCGGATTGAGATCGGGGTTCGGTGTCAAGCGTTACATCGATGCCTATGACGATCGCTATGCCGGGCACGGCACCAGCTGTGCCGGGCTGGCCTGCGGAACCAGCTTTGCAGCGGATCAATTCGGCAATACCGGCAATATCGCGGCGTACTACGGGATTGATCCCAAAAGCAGGGTTATTCCGATCACGACGTCGATCTCACCCAGCCCGGAAGAGTTGATTGCGGCGTTTCTTTATGCTCATGAAAAGGATGTTCATGTCATCCTGTTTCCGCGCGACATAGCGAACCCGGACCATTGGCCCGGGTATGATGACCGTCCTGCCACGGTTACCGAACCGTTCTATCCGGGTCTGGACAGGCACGAAAAGACACGCCTGCACGAGACGATGCGCGATGAACCCGACGGTGACGCGCGCGATATTTCAGTGGCGTGGTCGACGCTCCACAAGGTCGTCGAATGGGTCAGCACGAAAATTCCGGTGGTCTGCGCGGCTGGCAATGACGGTCGAAGTGAATTGATTTACCCCGCCAGCCTGTCCGGTGATCCAACCAACGGGATCATCTCGGTGGGGGCCGTCAACTATAATGGCTACCGGTCCGGGTATTCGAACCACTCTGCTGATCTGACCGTGTCCGCCCCCTCGGATGACGGTGAGATCTACAACCGCTATCAAATTCGTCTGGACCGTGATGCAGCCTCGGCCACTGACTTCCATATGGAAAACCCGAAACATCACCTGAAACGCGACGGCAGTGGTGACGCGATCCCGATTGTCGAATTCGCGCCTCAACGGTTGGTGACCTTGGATGTGCCGGGCCCGCGGGGCTATGTCGAAGGCAGCCTTGCCGCGGCGGTCAAAACCCGAAAAAAGGCGGTGGACGATCCTGCCGGGCTGTATACTGAATTCGGCGGCACTTCGGGGGCTTCGGCCCTTGTTGCCGGGGCAATAGCGATGATGCAGCGAAAGTCGCCCAATGTTCTCAATGGGGTGCAGATCAAAGCCATCTTCAAGAACCTCGAAACATCTGCAACGCGTTTCGACAACACCCACTGGTATTGGTCCTCTGCCGCAGGAACCCTGCAAGCTGACGCGATCAACGGTTACACGCCGCCCCCCAGGGCCGAACTGTTCGGTGTGGCGGGGTTGCTGGATGTGCCGCTGCTGCTAAGCAAGGTCTGATGCCCACCTCCTCCCGTCCGGTGGCCGTCGTAAAACGGCTGACCGGCGATCCGGGCGTGCGGCGCGGGTCTTGGGCGGGAAATCCCGATTTGCTCCTGAACAGGCTGGCCTGATCGCCAAATTGCATGTAGACTCTCAGCCAGATCCCGAAAACGGGGCGTTAACGAGGCAGAGAGTGGCGGTATCTCATGACTGAGATGGTGTATGGCGCGGTCCAGGACCAGCGCGGAGAACCGATTCTACCGAAATGGTGGCGTACTATCGATCGCTGGACGATGTCCTGCGTTCTGATCCTGTTTACCATCGGGTTGTTGCTGGGGCTGGCCTCTTCACCGCCACTGGCCGGTCGCAACGGGTTCGATCCCTTCCATTATGTCGAGCGTCAGGCCGTGTTCGGCGGATTGGCGCTGATCGCGATGCTGCTGACCTCGATGATGTCTCCAACCTTGGTGCGGCGTCTGGCCGTTCTGGGTTTTCTGGGGGCCTTCGTCGCTCTGGTCTTCCTGCCGGTGTTTGGAACGGATTTCGGCAAGGGTGCGGTGCGTTGGTATTCGCTGGGCTTTGCCTCGCTGCAACCGTCCGAGTTTCTGAAACCCGGCTTTGTCGTCGTGGCCGCTTGGCTGCTGGCCGCCTCACAGGAAATCAATGGCCCTCCGGGGCGGTTGTGGTCCTTTGCGCTCTGCATGGCCATCGTGGCCATGTTGGTGATGCAACCCGATTTCGGTCAGGCCTGCCTGATCCTGTTCGGCTGGGGCGTCATGTATTTCGTGGCCGGGGCCCCGATGCTGCTGTTGCTGGGCATGGCCGGTGTTGTCGTTCTGGGCGGGATGTTGGCCTATTCGAATTCCGAACACTTTGCCCGCCGCATCGACGGCTTTCTGAATCAAGAGGTCGATCCGACCACCCAGCTTGGCTATGCAACCAACGCCATCCGCGAAGGCGGGTTGTTCGGCGTCGGCGTAGGGGAGGGGCAGGTGAAATGGTCGCTGCCCGATGCCCATACCGACTTCATCATCGCCGTCGCGGCCGAGGAATACGGCCTGATCCTTGTCATGATCATCATTGCGCTATACGCGCTGATCGTCGTGCGCTCGCTGCTGCGGCTGATGCGCGAACGCGACATGTTCATTCGTCTGGCCGGTACCGGTCTGGCCTGCATGTTTGGCGTTCAGGCGATGATCAACATGGGTGTTGCGGTACGTCTGCTGCCGGCCAAGGGCATGACTTTGCCGTTCGTCAGCTACGGCGGCTCATCCCTGATTGCAGGCGGTATTGCCGTTGGCATGCTGCTGGCCTTCACCCGAACCCGCCCACAGGGCGAACTAGGCGATATTCTGCGCGGACGAGGATAATGGGGAACCCTTACCTGTTGATTGCGGCTGGCGGCACCGGGGGCCATATGTTTCCCGCTCAGGCGCTGGCCGAGGCGATGCTGCACAAGGGCTGGCGCGTGCGCCTGTCCACCGACCCGCGCGGTGCGCGCTATACCGGTGGCTTTCCCCATTCGACTGAAATTGTCGAGGCGTCCTCGGCCACCTTCGCCCGTGGCGGCCTGGCGGCAAAGGCGATGGTTGGCCCGATTATCGCTGGTGGTGTCACCAGCATGATCTTCCAGATGATGCGCGACAAACCCGATGTTGTCGTGGGCTTTGGCGGTTATCCGTCGATCCCGGCGCTGGGCGCCGCGACCCTGCTGAAAATACCGCGGATGATCCATGAACAGAACGGGGTACTGGGCCGCGTGAACCAGCTGTTTGCAACCCGCGTTGCGCAGGTGGCCTGCGGCGTCTGGCCGACGGATCTGCCCGAAGGCGCGCATGGCATTCACACCGGCAACCCGGTGCGTGCCGCGGTCCTGGACCGTGCCGCCGCCGGGTATATCCCGCCGGGTGACTATCCGATGTCGGTTCTGGTGATGGGTGGCTCGCAGGGCGCGCGCATCCTCAGCGATATAGTGCCCGGTGCGATTGCCGCGCTGCCCGAAGACCTTCGCGCGCATATCCGTGTCTCGCATCAGGCGCGGGATGAAGATGGCGAACGGGTCAGCGCATTCTACCAAGACCATGGTATCCGCGCCGACGTTCAGCCCTTCTTCGATGACATTCCCCGCCGCATGTCGGATGCGCAGCTGGTGATCTCGCGCTCGGGCGCGTCCAGCGTGGCCGATATCTCGGTCATCGGTCGCCCTTCGATCCTGATTCCGTTTGCTGCTGCCGCCGGGGATCATCAGACCGCCAACGCGCGCGGGCTGGTGCAGGCCGGCGGGGCCATCATGATCCCGGAAAATGCGCTTGACGTTCCCACGCTGACACAGCAAATCACCACGGTTCTTACGAACCCCGAAGCCGCACAGAAAATGGCCCATGGCGCTCTGTCGGTCGGGGCGCCCGATGCCACCCAGCGTCTGGTCGCTCTGGTCGAGCAGCTGGCGCAGAAGGAGACCACATGAACCCAGCAACCAAACTGCCGCAGGACGTAGGGCCGATCCACTTCGTGGGCATCGGCGGGATTGGTATGTCGGGCATCGCCGAGGTGCTGCTGAACCTGGGGTATCAGGTGCAGGGCTCCGATCTGAAAGCCTCGAAGATCACTGACCGTCTGGCCAGTTTGGGGGCCGAGATTTTCGTCGGCCAGCGCGCCGAAAACCTTGAAAACGCGGCCGTCGTGGTCGTCTCGACTGCGATCAAACCGGGCAACCCGGAGCTGGACCAAGCCCGCGCCCAAGGTCTGCCGGTTGTCCGCCGCGCCGACATGCTGGCCGAACTGATGCGCCTGCGCTCGAACATTGCCATTGCCGGAACGCACGGCAAGACCACCACGACGACCATGATGGCCGAACTGATGGTGGCAGGCGATTTCGATCCGACCGTGATCAATGGCGGCATCATCCACGCCTATGGATCGAACGCTCGGATGGGGCAGGGCGAATGGATGGTGGTCGAAGCCGACGAAAGCGACGGTTCCTTTAACCGGCTGCCCGCAACCATCGCCATTGTTACCAATATCGACCCCGAGCATATGGAGCATTGGGGTGATTTCGACAGGCTGCGCGACGGCTTTTACGAATTCGTCTCGAACCTGCCATTCTACGGTCTGGCCGTCTGCTGCACCGATCATGCCGAGGTTCAGGCCCTTGTCGGCCGCATCACCGACCGCCGTGTGCGAACCTATGGGTTCAACGCGCAGGCGGATGTGCGGGCTGTGAACCTGACCTACAAAGGTGGCGTGGCGCATTTCGACATCCATCTGCAATACGAAGACAAGATGATCGAAGGCTGCACCCTGCCGATGCCCGGCGATCACAACGTCTCAAACGCGCTGTCCGCCGCTGCCGTCGCCCGTCATCTGGGTATGAAAGCTGCGGAAATCCGCGACGCGCTGGCCAATTTCGGCGGCGTCAACCGTCGCTTTACAAAGGTCGGAGAAATCGACGGTGTCACCATCATCGACGATTACGGCCACCACCCGGTCGAAATCGCCGCCGTTCTCAAGGCCGCCCGTCAGGCGACCGAAGGCCGCGTGATCGCCGTGCATCAGCCGCACCGCTATTCGCGCCTGTCCAACCTGTTTGACGATTTCTGCACCTGTTTCAACGACGCCGATGTCGTGGCCATTGCCGAGGTTTTTGCCGCTGGCGAAGACCCGGTCGAAGGCGCGTCACGCGACGATCTGGTGCAGGGCCTGATCCGTCACGGCCACCGCCACGCCCGCGCGCTGCTGGATGAAGACGACCTTGAACGCCTCGTCCGCGAACAGGCCCGTCCCGGCGATATGGTCGTCTGCCTCGGCGCCGGTACGATCAGCGCCTGGGCCAATGGCCTGCCCGAGAGATTGCAAAGAAAACAAGCTGTTTGACGCGTCATTTGTTTGTCGCACAACTTAAAAGTGTGATATTCTGACCGCAACAGTCGCGTGTCCTCGGAGGGGCGAATGGACTATTCGATGATCTTTGCAGCGCTTTGGGTGATCTGCGCCACCATCGTGGCAATGCTGCCGATGCGGCTGCAATTCCCGCCGGGGTTTGTCCTGTTGGTCTGCGCACCAGTGCTGGTCGTATGGCTTGGATATGTCCACGGCTGGTTCTGGTCGGTCGCGGCATTTGCCGGGTTCGTGTCGATGTTCCGCAACCCCATCCGGTATTACTGGCGCAAATGGACAGGGTGCGAGGTCGCAGAATGACGTGGTCTATTGCTCTGGCAGCTCTGTGGGGCATTGCCGCCAACGTTCTTGCGCTGATCCCCAGCACCGACAACCACTGGACGCGCGCCTATATCCTGATCATCGTGGGCATTCCCATCGTCGGCTATGTCACCTATGAAAACGGCCCCTGGATCGGGCTGCTGGTGCTGGCAATGGGCATGTCCGTGCTGCGCTGGCCGGTGATTTATCTGACCCGTTGGACAAAGGCGAAAATGCAGGGCATGAAGGCGGCCAAAGAATAACCGGCCAACTTCAGGAGGTCTGTCATGGCGACAATCGCCACATTTGCCTATCTGCCGCTTGTTTCCTTCGTTCTGGGTGCCGCTGCCGGGTTTACGGCGGGCCGCTGGCTTGGCCTGCGCAGCCTTCTGTGGCTGATCGGACTGACATCCGCGGTTGGTCTGGGGCTGATCGTCGTGCTGGCCGGTGTCGGAACGGGTGAAGAAGACAAGGCGTTCGGCCCGCTGGTCTGGTTGACTGCCGGTGTTCTTCCCTTCCTTTTCGCCGCAATCATGGGCGGGGTCGGTGGGCGCAGCCTGGCGGTGCGCGCGACTACATGACTCTGCTTCCCCCTGTACTTCCTGACGTCCGGGGCCGCCTGTCCAAAGCGCGCAACCTGTCTGACCTCACATGGCTCCGCGTCGGTGGGCCGGCGGATTACCTGTTCCAGCCTGCCGATGTCGAAGACTTGCAGGTCTTCCTGCGCGATCTGCCGGATGATGTGCCGGTCTTTCCGATGGGGGTCGGCTCGAACCTCATCGTGCGCGATGGTGGCTTGCGGGCTGTTGTGATCCGGCTGGGGCGCGGGTTCAACGCCATCTCGGTTGAGGGCAACGCCGTCACCGCGGGCGCTGCCGCGCTGGACGCGCATGTTGCGCGCAAGGCGGCGGATGCGGGCGTGGACCTGACCTTCCTGCGCACCATCCCCGGCTCGGTCGGGGGCGCGGTGCGGATGAATGCGGGCTGTTATGGCAGCTACACGGCGGATGTGCTGCGCAAGGCCACCATTGTCACCCGGCAGGGCGACCTGCGGGACCTGACGCCCGAGGATCTGAACTTTCGCTATCGCCAGTCCGACCTGCCCGAAGGTGCCGTTCTGATTTCGGCCACGTTCGAAGGCCCGTCCGGCGATCCCGATGACCTTCATGCCCGAATGGAAGCGCAACTGAAAAAGCGTGACGAAACCCAACCCACCAAAGACCGCAGTGCCGGATCGACCTTCCGCAACCCGGCCGGTTTTTCCTCGACCGGGCAGGCTGATGACGTGCATGACCTCAAGGCGTGGAAAGTGATAGACGATGCCGGAATGCGCGGCGCGACACGCGGCGGGGCACAGATGAGCCCGAAACACTCGAACTTCCTGATCAATACCGGCACCGCCACCGCTGACGACCTCGAAGGTCTGGGCGAAGAGGTGCGAAAAAAGGTTTACGAAACAAGCGGCATCACGCTAGAGTGGGAAATCATGCGGGTCGGTGATCCGCTAAAAGAATAAAGCCCCGACCGTCAGACCAAAACAGGCAAATTCAGGCGACGGATCAAAGGCATAAACGCAGTACGGACCACCACATAAGGTCCGGGGACATTGAGGCGCACATTGGGTATGTCGAGCAGGACAAACCCCAAAGTGGCGGTATTGATGGGCGGCCCCTCGGCGGAACGCGAGGTGTCTCTCAGCTCTGGGCGCGAATGCGCGGCCGCCCTTGTGGGAGAAGGTATTGAAGTGGTCGAACTGGACGCAGGTCCCGACCTCTATGCGCGCCTGTTGGATATTCAGCCGGATGTGGTTTTCAACGCCTTGCATGGCCGCTGGGGCGAGGATGGCTGCGTGCAGGGGATGCTGGAATGGATGCGGATTCCCTATACCCATTCGGGCGTTCTGGCCTCGGCCCTTGCCATGGACAAGCAACGCAGCAAGGACGTCTATCAGGCCGAGGGTCTGCCCGTTGTCCCCAGCGTGATCGTTCCACGGGCCGCGGTGACCCGCGCCCATGTGATGGAACCGCCCTATGTGGCCAAACCCAATAACGAAGGGTCCAGCGTCGGCATCTACATCGTCCACGAAAACGCCAATGGCCCGCCGCAGCTGTCCGAAGACATGCCCGACCAGATCATGGTCGAGAAATACGTGGCCGGGCGCGAACTGACCGTGACCGTGATGGGCGACCGCGCCCTGACCGTGACCGAGATCATGACCGATGGCGGCTGGTACGACTACGACGCCAAGTACAAACCCGGCGGATCATGGCACGTGATCCCCGCCGATATCCCGCAGGACATCTTTGATCGCTGCATGGATTATGCCCTGCGCGCGCATGATGCTTTGGGCTGCAGGGGCGTCAGCCGCACCGATTTTCGCTGGGATGACAGCGCGGGTGCTGATGGGCTGTTTCTGTTGGAAACCAATACCCAGCCGGGCATGACGCCCACTTCACTGGCCCCGGAACAAGCCGCGCATCTGGGCATGACATTTGGCCAGCTCTGCGCCTGGATGGTTGAGGACGCCTCATGCAACCGTTAATCGCCAGCCGCTCTCTGGAAATCCATCGCACCAAACCCCTTGCCGGGCCGGATGCCGATTTTGCCTCGGCCGATACGGAACCGCATGACACCCAGCCTATTCTGCGTCTGCGCGGGGCGCGGGTGTTTTCTCGCACCGCACGCCGCAGTGATCCGGCCCCGTCGCGCCTCAGCTATCGTCTTCAGCGCTGGATGCTGACACCGGGCATCCGCCTGGGCGTCAAGCTTGGCCTGCCGATCTGCGCCATTGCCGCGGCAGTTGGTGTCTATTTTGCCTCTCAGGACCGGCGCGAGGCGCTTGGTACCTATATCGCCGATATTCGCACCTCGATTCAGGAACGCCCCGAGTTCATGGTCAACCTGATGGCCATCGACGGGGCAGGCACCAGCCTGTCCGATGATATTCGCGAGGTCGTGCCTCTGGATTTCCCGATCAGTTCATGGGATCTGGACGTCGAACAGATGCGCGACACGATCACAGGGCTTGATCCGGTGAAATCGGCAACCGTCCGCATCCGTCCGGGCGGCATCCTTCAGGTCAACGTGGTCGAGCGTCAGCCCGTGATTGTCTGGCGGACGCATGACGGGCTCGAACTGCTCGACGAGACCGGCGCGCATGTCAAGGAAACCACCTCTCGCAAGGACCATGCCGACCTGCCGCTGATCGCGGGCGCGGGTGCGGATGCCCATGTGGCGCAGGCGCTCGAGATCTTTCAGACCGCCCGCAGCCTGGGCAACCGTGTGCGCGGGCTGGTGCGCGTGGGTGAACGGCGCTGGGATCTGGTCCTGGACCGTGGCCAGCGCATCATGCTGCCGACCGAACGCCCGGTGCGCGCGCTGGAACGCGTGCTTGCGGTGAACGAAGTGCAGGACCTTCTGGAACGCGACGTGGCCGTGGTCGACATGCGCCTTGGCCAGCGTCCCACCATCCGAATGACCAAAGCCGCCAGCGAAGACTGGTGGAATACTAAAGTGACAATGAGTAACGGGCAGTAACGAGCATGATGACCGATCTTTATCAGTCCCAACGTGCCATGCGTCAGATGCGGCGCCAGGCATTGCAACGCGGTGTGATCGCGATTCTGGATGTGGGCAGTTCCAAGATTGCCTGCCTCGTTCTGCGTTTTGACGGATCGGGTCGGCTGAGTGAAGATAACACCATCGGCTCAATGGCGGGGCAGACGGGGTTTCGGGTGATCGGCGCCGCAACGACACGTTCGCGCGGCGTACAGTTTGGCGAAGTCACCGCCATGCAGGAAACCGAACGCGCCATCCGCACCGCCCTGCAAGCGGCGCAGAAGATGGCCGATATCCGTGTCGATCACGTCATCGCCTGTTTCTCGGGGGCCAACCCGCGCTCTTACGGGCTGGACGCGCAGGTCGATCTGGATGGCCAACTGGTGTCCGAGGCCGAAGTGGGCCGTGTTCTGAACGCCTGCGACGTGCCGGATTACGGCGACGGGCGCGAGGTGCTGCACGCACAGCCGGTCAACTTTGCGCTCGACAACCGCTCGGGCCTGATCGACCCGCGCGGGCAGATGGGCCAAAGCCTTGCGGTCGATATGCACATGCTGACCGTCGATGCGATGGCGATCCAGAACATCGTGCGCTGTATTAAGCGCTGCGATCTGGAACTCGCCGGGATTGCAAACTCGGCCTATGTCTCGGGAATTTCCGCGCTGGTCGAGGATGAGCAGGAACTGGGCGCGGCCTGTATCGACATGGGCGGCGGCACCACCAGCGTTTCGATCTTCATGAAGAAACACATGATCTATGCCGATTGCGTGCGTATGGGCGGCGATCACGTGACCGCCGATATCTCGATGGGGCTGGGCGTGCCCGCGGCAGTGGCGGAACGGATCAAGACGTTCAATGGCGGCGTTCATGCGACCGGCGCTGATGACCGCGACATGATCGATATCGGCGGCGATACCGGTGACTGGGAACACGACCGCCGCACGGTCAGTCGGGCCGAACTGATCGGCATCATGCGTCCGCGCGTCGAGGAAATCCTTGAAGAGGTCCGCGTGCGTCTGGATGCGGCCGGGTTTGAACACATGCCAAGCCAGCAGATCGTTCTGACCGGTGGCGGCAGTCAGATCATGGGGCTGGACGGTCTGGCGACCCGCATCCTTGGTCAACGCGTGCGTCTGGGTCGCCCGCTGCGGGTGCACGGCCTGCCGCAATCGGCGACAGGTCCGGCGTTCTCGTCCTCCGTGGGGCTCAGCCTGTTTGCGGCGCACCCGCAGGACGAATGGTGGGATTTCGAAATCCCGGTCGACACCTACGCCGCGCGCCCGTTCAAGCGGGCCGTTCGGTGGTTCCGTGACAACTGGTAGCCCCCTGTGCCGGGCCGCTTTGTGTGCGGCCCTGTTGCCGGGATGGGTTTCGGCCCAGACCATCATCACGCCCGAGGCATTTCTGGATGCCGCCGTCGGCAAAACGCTCACCTTCCATGAGATTCGCAGCAACGATCTGGTCGGGACCGAGCAATTTCTGAACCGTCACATCTCGGTCTGGCGGCAAGAGGGGCAGGGCTGTGTCTATGGGCAGATCACCACGCCAAACGGTCAGATCTGCTTTCTCTATGACAACGATCCGGATGGTATTCCCGTCTGCTGGTGGCCCTTCCTGCACGAAGGCCGTCTGATGGTGCGTCTGGCCTCGTTTGCAGATGGCGAAATCCAGGAGGTGCGCAGCATCACCGAAACCAGCCTCAACTGTCCAAGTGCACCGCTCAGTTGAAAAATCCGGTTGCAGCGCGTCGATTTATCCCTCAAGATATCCACAAGGCCCGGCAGAGGCCTCGCGGCAGGACCTGAGCAGTTTTCCGCAGTGTAAATGATGGTCGACCAAAGCGTGACGAACGGCTGAGTCCTCGCGCCGGGGTCGTCTGCCTTGTGATGGTCGCCGGCGTTTCCGCTATATCTGGCAGTACCTGCGAAATGCCGCCGGTTTCTGCCTTATTTCCTCCATATTTTGTGGTGAATCGCGATTTTTGACGTGACCTTTTCGCATCAGCCCGCTAGAATCGAGCAAGGATAGGTAAGAAAAACACCGCTTTGGCGGAACATAAATACAGGCGGACAGAGCATGACATTGAATCTTTCGATGCCCGGGCAAGACGAACTGAAGCCTCGGATTACAGTATTTGGCGTTGGCGGTGCGGGCGGTAACGCTGTCAACAACATGATTGAAAAACAGCTGGACGGCGTCGATTTTGTCGTCGCCAACACCGACGCGCAGGCGCTGCAGCAAAGCCAGTCCTCGGCGCGGGTTCAACTGGGTGTGAAGGTCACCGAAGGTCTGGGGGCAGGGGCCCGTCCGGCCGTGGGTGCCGCAGCTGCCGAAGAAAGCATCGAACAGATCGTCGACCATCTGGCAGGCGCGCATATGTGCTTTATCACCGCAGGCATGGGCGGCGGCACAGGCACCGGCGCTGCTCCGATCATCGCGCAGGCCGCGCGTGAGCTGGGCGTTCTGACCGTGGGTGTCGTGACCAAGCCCTTCCAGTTCGAAGGTGCCAAGCGGATGCGTCAGGCCGAAGACGGCGTTGAGGCGCTGCAACGGGTCGTTGACACGCTGATCATCATTCCGAACCAGAACCTGTTCCGCCTCGCCAACGAAAAAACCACCTTTACCGAGGCGTTCTCGATGGCTGACGATGTCCTGTATCAGGGCGTCAAAGGCGTAACCGACCTGATGGTGCGTCCGGGACTGATCAACCTCGACTTTGCGGATGTGCGCGCCGTAATGGACGAGATGGGCAAAGCCATGATGGGCACCGGCGAGGCAACCGGCGAAGATCGCGCCATTCAGGCGGCGGAGAAAGCCATTGCGAACCCGCTGCTGGACGAAATCAGCCTCAAAGGCGCCAAAGGCGTGCTGATCAACATCACCGGTTCGCACGACCTGACCCTGTTCGAACTGGACGAAGCCGCCAACCGCATCCGCGAGGAAGTGGACCCCGAAGCGAACATCATCGTCGGCTCGACGCTGGATACCGCCATGGAAGGCGGTATGCGCGTGTCGGTTGTTGCAACCGGCATCGACGCCACCGAAAAAACGGCTGACATTCCGGTCGCGCGCCGCTCGATGTCCGAGCCGCTGACCCGCACCGTTTCGGCCGAAGAATATGGTCGCGAAGAAGCACCCGCAGCCGCCGAAATGGCAGAGCCCGCGCCGCAGATGGAAGAAAACCGCGAACCTTCGCTGTTTGAAGCCGCGGAAGAGCCCGCCCAGCCGCAGTTCCAGCCGCTTGACGAGCGGGATGAGGACGATCTGCCGCCCCCAGCCTATCAGCCGCGCGTCGCCGAATTCGAGCCGCAGCCCGAGCATGTCGAACCGGCGCCCGAGGCATTTGTTGCCCCGCGCGCGCCTGTCGCAGGCACCCCGTCGCCCGAAGCGCTCCAGCGTTTGCAGGCTGCGGTTCAGAAGGTTCCCTCGGCAGCTCAGCGCGCCGCAGCACCCCGCCCGCAAGCGGCGGTTTCGCATCACGAACCCGAAGAACGCTCGCGGTTTGGCTTCAATCGGCTGATCGACCGGATGACCGGGCACGCCTCTGACACACCGGCTCAACCGCCGCGTCAGCAGCCCGTTCTGCGCCAGTCCGAGGCCACGGCACCGATTCACGATGAGGCCGACCCGGATCAGGATCGTATCGAAATTCCGGCCTTCCTGCGCCGTCAGGCCAACTGATCGCGGTAACAAAATCCACTCATGGGGTCGCCATCTGGCGGCCCTAATTCTTTTTAAAACAGTGGCTTACGAACGTGTAAGCAGGGTTTTGCCGATCTGTTACATACATGTTTCATTCGGTTACAAAGAGTGAGTTGAGCCTTGACGCGGGCTTCCTTAACTGAGTGTCCAACACAGCCCCAGAAGGCTGGACACCACTCGCCGAGGCCCATTTTGCAACATACGCTCAAATCTCCGGTCACGTTTAAAGGCGTCGGGCTGCACAGCGGCAAGCCTGCGACCATGGTCCTGAAACCAGCGGCAGTTGGTCATGGCATCTGGTTCAAACGGACGGATATCCATCTGGGCGATGCGATGATCCCGGCGATCTATCACGTGGTCGAACGGACCCCGCTTTGCACCCGTCTGGTCAATGGCGCCGGGGTGTCGGTATCCACCATCGAACATATCATGGCTGCTTTGGCCGGGTGCGGCGTTCACAACGCGCTGATTGAAATCGACGGCCCCGAAGTTCCGATCATGGACGGGTCTTCGATCGATTTCGTACGCGGTATCATGGCCCGAGGCGTGCGTCGTCAGGCCAGCCCGGTGCTGGCCTATGAGGTGCTGAAGACCGTCACCGCATCGCGGGAAGGCGCCAGCGCAAGCATCGCACCCGCGGATGGGCTGATCATCGATTTCCACATTGATTTCGAAGACAGCGCAATCGGCAGCCAGACCAAGACGCTGGATATGCGCAACGGGTCGTTCGCGCGCGAACTCAGCGATTGCCGCACCTTCTGCCGCCGCATTGATGTCGAAGCCATGCGCGAAAACGGGCTGGCCCTTGGCGGTACCCTGGATAACGCCGTGGTCGTGCAGGGCAACGAGGTGCTGACACCCGGTGGGTTCCGCCGCGCCGACGAAGCCGTGCGCCACAAGATGCTGGATGCTCTGGGTGATCTCTATCTGGCAGGCGGGCCGATTCTGGGCCATTTCACGGGCGACAAGTCGGGTCATTCGCTGACCAACACATTGCTGCGCAATCTGTTTGAAACACCCGGCGCGGTGCGTCCGGTTCTGTGCACGCCGGAACAGGCCGCACGCCTGCCGGGGCAGGGCCTGATCGTAAACGAAATTCCCGAAGTCGCCTGATCAGATCAACTCTGACGACATTTGCGCCAGATGTTGCATAAGGCGTTTTGCACCGGAATTTTCTGTGCTAGACCATGGCTCAATTCGGGGCGAACCCTCTTAAGTAAGACGACAAGGATGGGCGGTATGGTTGGCAGCAAGGCGGCAGTCAGATTCGCAGGCGCGGTTCTTCTGGCAGCAGTTTTGACGGCATGTGGAAACGCAGGCGGCCTTTTTGGCAACAAGGGCGCGGACCGGGATCAGAATCTGGAAGGGTTCACACCAGAACAGATCTATACCCGTGGCGAATACGAACTGTCGCAGAATCGCTCGGATGACGCGGCTTGGTATTTCTCCGAGGTCGAGCGTCTGTATCCCTATTCCGACTGGGCCAAGCGTGCGCTGATCATGCAGGCGTTCTCGTTCCATTCCGACAAGAACTACGAAGAAAGCCGGGCCGCTGCCCAGCGGTATATCGACTTCTATCCAACAGACGAAGATGCGGCCTATGCCCAGTATCTGCTGGCGCTCAGCTATTATGACCAGATTGACGAGGTCGGGCGCGATCAGGGGCTGACCTTTCAGGCGCTGCAATCGCTGCGCACCGTGATCGAGGTTTATCCCGACAGCGAATATGCCACCTCGGCAGTGCTCAAATTCGATCTGGCCTTTGACCATCTGGCCGGCAAAGAGATGGAGATCGGGCGATACTACCTGCGTCAGGATCACTTTGTCGCCGCCATCAACCGCTTCCGCGTCGTGGTCGAGGATTTCCAGACCACATCCCACACCGCCGAAGCGCTTTATCGTCTGGTCGAGGCTTATCTGTCCCTCGGCCTGCTGGATGAGGCGCAAACCGCAGGTGCCATCCTTGGCTACAACTACCAATCCTCGGAATGGTATGACGATGCGTACAAGCTGCTGACCTCACGCGGGCTTCAGCTCAAGAGCCGTGGCAACAACTGGCTCAGCACGATCTATCGTCAGACCATCAAGGGTGAGTGGTTGTAATCGCCATGGCATTAGGCTTGGGACGCTGAAGACCCGATGCTGCGCGCCCTTGATATCCGCGACATGCTGATTATCGACCGGCTGGAACTCAGTTTTCAGCCGGGCCTGAATGCGTTGACCGGTGAAACCGGCGCGGGCAAGTCGATCCTTCTGGATTCGCTGGGCTTTGTTTTGGGCTGGCGCGGGCGTGCGGAACTGGTACGGCAAGGTGCGGCACAGGGCGAGGTTGTGGCCGAGTTCGAGCTTTCCGCCGATCATCCCGCACATGCGATACTGTCCGAAGCGGGCCTGCCAGGCGGGGATGAGCTGATCCTGCGCCGGGTCAACACCGCCGAAGGGCGCAAGACCGCTTGGGTCAATGACCGTCGCTGCTCGGGCGATGTGCTGCGCGCACTGTCGGAAACCCTGATCGAACTGCACGGCCAGCACGATGACCGCGGGTTGCTGAACCCGCGCGGCCACCGGGCCATGCTGGACGATTTCGCCGGGGTCTCGGACCGGCTGACATCCGTTCGTGCGGCCTGGACCGTTATGTCACGTGCCCGCAAGGCACTGGCCGAGACCGAGGCCGCGCTGGCCGCCGTCCGAAGTGAGGAAGATTTCCTGCGCCACGCGGTTTCCGAGCTGGATCAGCTTGATCCTCAGCCCGGTGAGGATGCCGAACTTGATGCCCGCCGCCGCATGATGCAAGGGGCCGAGCGTATCCGCGATGATGTCGCCCGCGCCTACGCGCTGCTGTCGGGGGACGGTGCCGAAGGGGCGATGTCCGACGCTATCCGGTGGCTGGAAGGCGTGTCCGGCAACGCAGGTGGTCAGCTGGACGAACCGATTGCCGCGCTGGGGCGCGCGATGATTGAACTGGGCGAGGCGCAGGATGGCGTGAACGCCTGCCTTCAGGCGCTGGACTTCAACCCGTCGGAACTGGAACAGGCCGAGGAACGCCTGTTTGCCATCCGCGCACTGGCCCGCAAACATGACGTGGCCCCGGATGACCTGGGCGCGTTTGCCGACACTCTGCGCACCCGCCTCAACCAGTTGGAAGCAGGCGATGCCGACCTGGCGGACAGGCGTGCCGCTGTGGACGCGGCACAAAAGGCTTATGACAACGCCGCCGCCGACCTCAGCGCGGCCCGCGCAGCGGCTGTGGGGCGGCTGGACGCTGCCGTCATGGCGGAACTGGCCCCGCTCAAGATGGAACGCGCGGTGTTCCGGACCGAACTCACCCCGACGGAACCCGGCCCCGAAGGGACCGACGCGGTGGCCTTTACCGTGGCCACCAATCCGGGCGCGCCTGCGGGGCCGCTGAACAAGATCGCCTCGGGGGGTGAACTCAGCCGCTTCCTGCTGGCGCTCAAAGTGTGCCTGTCGGGCGATGACAGCGCTCGCACGATGATCTTTGACGAGATTGACCGCGGCGTCGGCGGGGCCACTGCCGACGCGGTCGGGCGCAGGCTGGCGTCATTGGCACAGGGCGGGCAGGTGCTGGTTGTCACCCATTCCCCGCAGGTCGCTGCCCGTGCGGCGCATCACTGGCGGGTGCAGAAACAGGTCACGGACGGACAAACCCTGTCCACCGTCATCCCTCTGGCCCAACCCGACCGGGTGGACGAGATTGCGCGCATGGTGGCGGGCGACACCATCACGGACGAGGCCCGCGCCGCCGCCCGGGCTCTGCTGCAGGCCTGATGCGCCCGTGGCACGAATTGGCCTCACACTGTCGCTATCTCACTTTTATTAGGGTGCTCCGTGGCTTACTAAGGGTTACGTGATGATCCCCGAGAGCCAATGACCCAGTCGACCCGCACCGTTCTGCGCAACCAGCTCAATCAGGCTCTGGCCGCGATCAGGGATGCGTGGCGGGTGATGCTGCGCCGGGGGCCAAGCCAGATCCAGTTCTGGTTCATCGCGCTGGTCATTGGTATCGCTGCCGGATTCATGGCGCTTGGGTTCCGCAAGGCCATCCGCGCGTTGCAGGCCTATCTCTATGACACCGATGACGTCCTGCTGCTGCACAGCCATGCCGAGAAACTGCCGTGGTTCATGATCCTGATCATCCCGATCATCGGTGGGCTGGTCGTGGGCCTGATCCTGAACCGGTTCACCAATGACGGGCGCGTCAGGTCTGTCGCTGATGTGATCGAAGGGTCCGCCATCACCGACGGGCGGGTCGAGGTCAAGGCCGGCATCGCCTCGTTCTTTGCCTCGCTGATCACGCTCAGTTCGGGCGGGTCAACGGGCCGCGAAGGCCCCGTGGTGCATATGGCCGGGGTGATTTCCACCTGGGTCAGCAACCGCATCCATGCCGACGGGATCACGGGCCGTGACCTGCTGGGCTGTGCTGTCGCCGCCGCCGTTTCAGCCAGCTTCAACGCCCCCATCGCCGGGGCCCTGTTCGCGCTCGAGGTCGTGCTGCGCCACTTCGCCGTGCATGCCTTTGCCCCGATCGTCATCGCCTCGGTCGCCGGAACGGTGATCAACCGCCTCGAATATGGCGACGTTACCGAGTTCACGCTGGAAACGCCCGGATCGCTGCAATTCTATGTCGAACTTCCCGCCTTCCTGATCCTCGGCCTGATCTGCGGCTTTGTCGCGCTGCTGCTGATGCGATCGATCTTCTTTGCTGAAGATATCGGCAGCCATATCCAGAACCGCCTGTCCATTCCGGGCTGGCTGCGCCCGGCCGTGTCCGGCGCGATGCTGGGGCTGATGGCGATCTGGTTCCCGCATATCATCGGTGTGGGCTACCAGACTACGATCCGCGCTTTAACCGGCGATCTGGTTCTGACGACCGCGATCCTGTTTGCGGTGACCAAGACTATCGCCGTGGCGATCACCATGGGCGGGCGCATGGGGGGTGGGGTGTTTTCACCGTCCCTGATGATCGGCGCGCTGACCGGGCTGGCGTTCGGACTGATCGCCACAGGGCTGCTGCCGGATGTGTCCGGCACGCACACACTTTATGCCTTTGCCGGAATGGGCGCGGTTGCCGCGGCGGTGCTGGGTGCCCCGATCTCGACCACTCTGATCGTGTTTGAACTGACCGGCGACTGGCAGATCGGCCTTGCTGTTATGGTCAGTGTGTCCATGTCCACGGCGCTGGCCTCACGCCTTGTGGACCGGTCATTTTTCCTGACCCAGCTGGAACGCCGCGATGTCCACCTGGCCGCCGGGCCGCAGGCTTATCTGCTGGCGATGCTGCGCGCCGGGGCGGTGATGCGCCCCATCGGGGATGACCGTTCAATCACTGCGGACGAGGCGCGCGCCCTGATCGAACAGGGCCTGTGCATTCAGGCCAGCGCCACGCTTGAGGCCGCGATGCCCTATTTCGACCGCGACGACATACCCTGCATTCCGGTTATCGTTCTGGAACAGGACGGGTCCGAGACACCCGTTGGCGCGCTCTACCATGTCGACGCGCTCAAGGCGTACAACCGGGCCCTTGCAGCCACCGCGGCCGAGGAACATTCATAAGGCTCCCGCCACCGGGACAAGCGTTCCCGAAGCCTCCGCTGAAACCCTGTCCGGCGCCTCTAGATCTGCTCCACCTTCACCGAGTCTACCGGATAAAACGCCAGATACCCCTTGATCTCGGCCAAGGCGGAAATCGGGTCCTCATAGCTCCAGACCGCGTTTTCGGTCACCGAGGATTTGTTGACGATGGAAAAGTGCGTCGCGTCACCCTTGCCGGCGCAATGCGTCACCTTGTCGGTCTGGTCCAGAAACGCCATCGCAACATCGCCGCGCGGAAAGTAAATCACCGGAGCTTTGTCGCCTTCCTGCAGTTCCAGCGCGTTGCTCGTTTCGCCCAGAATCGCACCGCCCGAACGGACAGTCCATTTGCCCGGTGCTTTTTGGATCGTGATCTCAGTCATTTCTGGTCCTTCCGTCGACGTATTGGGGCCTCTCCTCTGCCCGTTCTATGTAACAGGCGGGTGTCAGATCGGCGCAGTTGCGGCATCCAACCACAGTTGCGCGTCATGTCCCAGCCTTGGGCGGATTTTTTCCGCGACGTCGCGATGATAGGCGTTCAGCCAGCCGCGCTCGTCAGGCGTCAACATATCCACCATGATCAGCCTGCGGTCAATTGGCACAAATGTCAGGGTGCGCCAGCACAGCATCGCGCGTTCCGCATCGCCACCGGGCAGGGCCGGAGCTTCTTCCACCACCACTAGGTTTTCAATGCGGATGCCAAAAGCGCCCTCGCGGTAATATCCCGGCTCATTCGACAAGATCATGCCGGGTTGCAGCGGGACATGGCTGACCTTCGACAGGCGTTGCGGCCCCTCATGCACGCTCAGATAGGCCCCGACGCCGTGTCCGACACCATGGTTGAAGTCCTGCCCCGCCGCCCATAGCGGCGTGCGGGCCACGCATTCGATGTCGCGCCCGGCCAGCCCTGCGGGCCAGCGCAGCATCGACATGGCAATCATGCCCTTCAGCACGCGGGTGAAGCAGGTCTTTTCCTCCGCCCCAACAGTGCCGATGGCAAGCGTCCGCGTGATATCGGTGGTGCCATCCAGATATTGCCCGCCACTGTCCAGCACCAGCAGATGACCATCCTGCAACCGGCTGTCGGTCTCGTCCGTCACGCGGTAATGCATGATCGCGCCGTTCGGACCCGTCCCGGCAATGGTATCGAACGAGATATCCTGCAACACGTTGTCCCTGCGGCGGTTGTCTTCCAGCCGCGTGACCACCTGCGTCTCGGACAGGCTGCCGGGGGGCTGTGCGTCCAGCCAGCACAGAGTTTCGACCACCGCCACCGCATCACGCAAATGCGCCTCGGCGCTGCCCGCGATTTCGGCCGGGTTTTTGCAGGCCTTGGGCAGGGCACAGGGGTCGCCGCCATCCACCATGGCATCACCCAACGCGTCGGCCACGATCTGCGGCACCGTGTTCAGGTCCACCTGCACCACACCGTCCAGCGCTTTCACCGCCTCCAGAAACTCCGCGGGGTTGTGCACCGTCACCTTCGGGTCCAGATGATCCTGCACGTCCAACAGTTTTGCCGTAGCCATGAACAGATCGACCCGGCCGTCGTCATGCAGGATCGCAAACCCGTGGGCCACGGGGTTGTAAGCGATATCCGACCCCCGAACGTTCAGCAGCCACATGATCGAATCCGGCAACGTGATCACCGCGGCCTTTCGCCCGGCCTGCCGCAGGTCTGCGGCCAGTCTGGCAATCTTGCTGTCAGCGGTTTCGCCCGCAAACTCGATCGGATGCGCCTTGACGGCCTGCATCGGCGGTTCAGGCTGATCCGCCCAAATGCGGTCCACCAGATTGCCGCAGCGCACCAGTTCGATGCCTGCGCCCTCAAGCTCGCCCAGCGTGGACGAGATCTGCCCTGCCGCGTGCAACCACGGATCAAAGCCCACCTTACCACCACCGGGCAACTGCGCTTTCAGCCATGTACTCAGGCTGATATCAGGCCACGGCACCGGCGTGAACACATCCGCGACCTGCGCCTTGACCTGCGTGCGATACCGCCCGTCGATGAACACACCGGCCATGCCGGTCAGCGCAGCACAGAACCCGGCCGATCCCGTAAACCCGGTCAACCAGGCCAGACGCTCATCCCGCGGGGCCACATACTCGCCCTGATGCGCATCCGCACGCGGGATCAAAAACCCGTCCAACCCTTCGCGCACCAGCTCAGCGCGCAACGCAGCCAGACGCGGCGGCCCCTGCTCGGGCCGCGCGGTCACCTCAAAGGATTGGAACATACTACACCTCCCTCAGCCGGGCGGTCGAAATCGCCGCCTTTTCATCTTTTGGGAAATACTCCCGCCGGAGGCAAGGCCAGCCTAGCTGACCTTCTTCATCCCCATCACCCGCGCCCGCGCGCGCGGATCACTGTCGAACAGGGCCGCCAGTTGTTCCGTCATCGCACCGGCCAGCTGTTCCACATCGGTGATTGTCACCGCACGGTCGTAATACCGGGTCACATCATGACCGATGCCAATCGCCAGCAGCTCGACCATTTTGCGCTTTTCCACCATGGCAATCACATCGCGCAGGTGCTTTTCCAGATAGTTGGCGGGGTTCACGCTCAGGGTTGAATCATCAACCGGAGCCCCATCCGAAATCACCATCAAAATCTTGCGCTGCTCGCGCCGCGCGATCATCCGGCGATGCGCCCATTCCAGCGCCTCACCGTCAATGTTTTCCTTCAGCAGGCCCTCTTTCATCATCAGGCCCAGATTGGGCCGCGCCCGCCGCCACGGCGCATCGGCGCCCTTGTAGATGATGTGGCGCAGGTCGTTCAGACGGCCGGGTTGCTGCGGGCGGCCATCGTTCAGCCATGCCTCGCGCGCCTGACCGCCTTTCCACGCCCGCGTGGTAAAGCCCAGAATCTCGACCTTCACATTGCAGCGCTCCAGCGTCCGCGCCAGAACATCGGCACAGATGGCCGCGATCGAGATCGGACGCCCCCGCATCGACCCAGAATTGTCCAGCAACAGCGTCACCACCGTATCGCGGAACTCGGTATCCTTCTCGACCTTGAAACTCAGCGGAGTGGTGGGGTTGGCGACAACGCGCGCAAGACGGCCCGCATCCAGAATGCCTTCCTCGCGGTCGAATTCCCAACTGCGGTTCTGTTGCGCCTGCAACCGGCGCTGCAACTTGTTGGCAAGGCGCGAAACCGCCCCTTTCAAAGGTTCAAGCTGCTGATCCAGATAGGCGCGCAGCCGTTCCAGTTCCGCAGGTTCGGCCAGATCTTCGGCCGCAATCTCTTCATCATGCGTGCTCAGATAGACCTTGTAATCCGGGTCGGCCTCGGATGCGGGCGGCGGGGCAGGCGGCTCCAGCGGCGCTTCGCCATCAGGCATCTCGGCCTCGTCACCAAGCTCATCCTCGGCCATCTCATCCATCGAGACCTGCGCCTGAGATTGATCCTGCTGCTCTTCCTGCGTCTGCTCAGGCGTCGCATCCGCGTCCTGCTCGTCCTGATCATCCTGACCGGTGCTGTCGGGATCGGGTTGTTCCTCGGCGTCGTCCTCGGCCTGATCCTCCTGCTCGTCGTCCAGCTCGTCGGGGTCATCGCCCAGCTGGTCGCCATAGCCCAGATCCTTGATCATCTGCCGCGCGAACTTGGCGAACTCCGCCTGATCCGACAGCACGTCATCAAGGTTTTCCAACACGCCACCGGCCTGTTCCTCGATGAACCCGCGCCACAGGTTCATGATATTCTCGGCCGCAGGCGGCAGATCGCGCCCGGTGGCCAGATGCCGGATCAGATATCCCGCCGCCACCGACAAGGGCGCGTCGGCAGGCTGCTTGCACTGGTCATATCCGCGCCGGATCGCCTCATGCCCGATCTTGACGTCGATGTTGCTGGCAGTGCCGGGCATATCCCGCGCACCCATCGCCTCGCAACGTGCCGTTTCCATCGCCTCGTACAAATCCCGCGCCATATCCCCCGGAGGCGCATAGCGCGCATGGGTGGCGTCATCATGATACCGGCGCTGCAAGGCCAGCGCATCCGCCGTGCCGCGCGCCAGCAGAACCTCTTCCCGCGTCATACGCCGAGACACCTGCGGCAGCCGCATCGACTCACCCGACAGGCCCGATGGATCGACCGTGTACGAGATGTTCAGCTCAGGATCATCAGCCATGACCTTGGTGGCCTCGGCCAGCGCTTTCTTGAACGGATCAGCGGGGTTGTCGTTGGGTTTGCTCATCAGGCAGGTCCGGTCTTGTTCTGTCCCGGCAACCTAGTGCTATTCAGGGGACTTGACCATAGGGCCAACCCCCTTTTCCCATCGAACCAGCACACCTGTACAGCAGGTTCTTATGCAATCAGATGCACTTGCCCCATTTAACCTACAGTCCCAGCTAATCACTCACCAGTTGGGAGTTACTCAGGTAGCGAAACTTCCTGGGTGTTTTTCGAGTAGAAACCGCGACCATACTTAATAGTGATAGCGTGCGTGAATTCCGCACATGCAATTGTGTGGGCAGCGAGAAGTCTGCCTTCGTGAACATTGTAAGGTTCGCCATCGTTAAGTTTGATTGGTGCCCAGTAGGTTTCGCCTTGGCTTCGCCAGTTTTTTTCCCAGCCGAGTGCTACTTTTTGCGCATCTGCTAAAACCGACATTCCTCCTATGGCCTCAAGAATCCAGTCGGCGGGTAGGTTGGTCTGAACTGTGTCGCCAAAGTAGTATTCGCGTGGCTTGGAGGACAAGTTGGCTATCTCCGAACCAACTAGTCCAGCTAGTGCGTTGGCATAGTTCACAGCCACACAGTGTTTGATCTTCTCGATTTCTGAAGCACCGGTCGGAAAAACGCTTGAAGATAGTTCGGCGTGCGCCAGAGAGGGCAACGAAATTAACGCTGCACCTATCGTTAGTCGTATCACCAATTAGCCCAAGCTCGCACTCGCCGCGCTTTCCGGCAATTCCTCGTCAAAGCAGCGCTGATAGAACTCGGCCACGGTCTGACGTTCCAACTCGTCGCATTTGTTCAGGAACGACAGGCGGAACGCATAGCCCACATTGCGGAAGATCTCGGCATTCTGCGCCCAGTTGATCACGGTCCGCGGGCTCATGACGGTGGACAGATCGCCATTCATGAAGGCGGTCCGGGTCAGGTCGGCCACGGTGACCATTTGGCTGACGGTCTTGCGCCCCTCGGCGGTGTTGTAATGCGGCGCCTTCGACAGCACGATCATCGTCTCAGCGTCATGGCTCAGATAGTTCAGGGTTGAGACCAGCGACCAGCGGTCCATCTGTGCCTGGTTGATCTGCTGGGTGCCGTGATACAGACCCGTGGTATCGCCCAGACCCACGGTGTTTGCGGTGGCAAACAGGCGGAAACACGGGTTCGGCGTGATGATCTCATTCTGGTCCAGCAGGGTCAGTTTACCGTCATGTTCCAGCACCCGCTGGATCACGAACATCACATCCGCACGGCCCGCGTCATATTCGTCGAACACGATGGCGACGGGGTTGCGCAGGGCCCAGGGCAGAATGCCCTCGTGGAATTCGGTCACCTGCTTGCCATCGCGCAGTTTGATTGCGTCCTTGCCGATCAGGTCAATCCGGCTGATGTGGCTGTCCAGGTTCACGCGCACAGCGGGCCAGTTCAGACGGGCGGCGACCTGCTCGATATGGGTCGATTTGCCGGTGCCGTGATAGCCCTGAATCATCACCCTGCGATTATGGGCAAAGCCCGCCAGGATCGCCAATGTTGTCTCGGGGTCAAACTTGTAGGTCGGGTCGATCACGGGCACACGGTCGGTGGCTTCGGCAAACCCTTTGACCTTCATGTCCGTATCAATGCCAAATACGTCACGGACCGAGATATCTTCGGTGGGTTTTGCGTTTACATCGATCGATCCGTCAGCCATGCGCCTTGTCCTTATCCTTTGCCCCGCTCACCGGGTTTGAACCCGTGTGTGGTGCAACATATTGCGGACAAGGGCAAGGGAAAGCCGCCCGCTCGGAAAGGTGAGCAGGTTTTTCTTTCAAACTGGCCCTATTGACGCGCGGGCGATCCTCAACTGCGACGGGTACAAGACGCAGATCACGCTGCGCTCCTCAATGACAGCGCGGCCTGATCGGATGCAGATGCCGAACCATGTGTCCGAAATGCTGCATGCAGGTGGGCATTCGGCAAACTATATGTTGTGGAAAGTGACCTTATCAGACATATAAAATGGTCTTATGGGGCGCTTTATAAGTGATCGGGTGTTGGTGAAACGGGAATGCCGGGTGCGGCTCCGTCTGCAATGTTGCTCTGGGTCGAGTGATCAGCACGCGTCGATATCTGCCAACATGGCCTTGGTGACGCCAGGTGGCATTTAACGTTCTTCTCCATACGGCCAAGACAACGGGCCAGAACGATCTCATCGTCCAGAACACGACACAATCCGCGATCATCAGCGGATCGATGGTGTCGTTTGACGGGGGCGCGACTTTCCAGCCTTACACCTATCTGGGGCAAGGAAACTACCGCGGAACCGGGGAAACCGGAGAATTCATTCAGGTCGGCGGGCAAATCTACGCCTGGGATGCCAATAACCCAACCGGTCCGATGACCACTGGCAACTGGAAAATCACCCCGAGTGATCTGAACCCGACCGATCCGCCCTGTTTTGTTTCGGGCACCCTGATCGAAACGGATCGCGGCCCGCGCCCGGTCGAAGATCTGACCGTGGGCGACCGGGTTTGCGTAGCCGGCGGGACCCCGCTGCCCATCGAATGGATCGGCAAACGAACACTCAGCGCGCAAATCCTGCGCATCCGGCCCCAATTCAACCCGGTCTGCATCCGGCGCGATGCGTTGGGCAAGGGCCTGCCGGACAGGGATCTTTACCTCTCTCCGCAACACCGGGTTGTGCTGGGGGGCTGGCGGGCCGAGCTTTATTTTGGCGCACCAAGCGTGTTCTGCGCGGCCATTCATCTGGTCAACGATGATACCATCCGGCAAGTGACCACGGGCGAGGCGGTGACATATTATCACATCGCCTGCGCCGAACATGTGATCCTCACATCGCACGGTCTGCAAAGCGAAAGCCTGTTTCCGGGTGACATGGCGCTGAAATCACTGCATCGCGACGATGTCGAGGAACTGCGCGCGCTCTTTCCGGTGTTGCGTTCAGACGCAGGACCACACCCCCAAACGCGCCTAAGCTGCCTGACCGGGCGCGAGGCACGCGCGTTGCGAGGCATGTTCGCAGGTTAGGCCCACGTTGCGGAAATCGTGGCGCCATTGTTGGTGCGCACCCGGATCACGCCGCGCTGTTAACAGCATTAGTGCAGTAGTTGCCAATCGGGGATCAACCGAACAAGGTTTGACGCCTTCATCCTCCGGGACATCAACCCAACATCATTCGCGCATGGCTCAGACCTTAGGTCGACAACCCACCCATTGCCCAATCGGCATGGGTCTCGATAACACTGGCCACGGACAGTGCCTTTGCCGCGATATCCTCCGGAGTGTCCTCGGCGAACGCGATGCGGGTCATCCTGTCGTGCATCGCTTCCGAGGTGTAAAACTCAAAGGCCCGCGTATTGCCGGGGCTGTTCCAGAATGCGGTAATCCAGATCGAGTCCCGCCCCGGAATACAATATGCACACCAATCGCGCCACAGACGCAGCACCAATTCGGTATCCGGGCTTGCGGCGACCTGTTCGAACAGCGACTCCAGCGGCCATCCTGCCAGGGCAAACATGCAAAGCGTATCGTCCAGGCAGCCGCGTTCCCGTGCCATCTCGCGTTTCAGATATGCGCGCTGGAACCGATCCAGAACCTGCCATTCCTCGGGCGACCAGTTCTTCGGGTTGCCGGTTTCATACCGGTTCAGGCTCACCTCCAGCCCAACGCTGGCGGGGTCTTCGTCCACAGACAGAATCTCAAGGATCCGGGGCAGTAGGTACCCCCATGTTTCGCGGGCTATCCCCGCGGGATCACAAGCGGCAAAGAACCAGTCCTGAACGTAATGCAGGGGAAGCTCGGCAATGGGCGGCGTGAAGAAATCCGCCTCAATATCTGCGTCCATGCAGCAGCCTTCGCAAACTTCGATGCTGCTCGGCTTTGGATAGGCAAAAACCCTGTACGCATCGCTGATGATGTCAGAAAACGGATGATCCGGCGGGATCTTGGCTTTTGGCGGGTTCTGCTCTTTGCGTGCCACGGTCCTTGCATCCAAAACTGTTCTGCCGGGGCAGGGTCCCGTCAGTGTCATCCCTGAACGCTACGAAACCCGGATCGTTGCGTAAAGCTGTGGTCGCGTGGTCAAAGCGAAAACCAAAGCTCGTCCTTGCGAAAACCACCTTTCACAAGGCGATCCGCTTTCAACACATCCGGAAACTCGTCCTCCCAGTCACGGAACCTGTCATTTGTCACGATACGCGCCCTGCTGTCCCGCGCGGCCTGCAAGATCAGCGGATCTGCCGGCGTGCCTTTGGGCGCGACCATGACCCGCTTGGCCCGCAAGCCCAGGGCGCGGCTCAGCGCCCGGTCGTTCATGTATTCCCCTTCAACCTTGTACCCGACATTCGCATCGAACACGACGCCCGGTTTGAACCCGGCTTGCTTCAGACTGGCCAGAACCTGCCGCAACGTCGCCAGATCCGGGGCGCCGTCTTTCCAGTGCATCACGTTTGACCCGTCCACGATGATCCATGTGTTGGCCCTGCGCCAGTCGAACCAAGCCCGGATCAAAAGGATCGTACTGGCGAACACACAAAGCAGGGACAAAAGGAACAGCCAGTCCATCTCGGTCGGATAGAACTGCGCCACGACCAGCCCGAAAAGAGAGGCAAGCAACAGTAAGAAAGGCATACGCACAGTGGACGCTCCGGGAAAAGCTCTGGTTCTATACCCTGCCACTATCGCGGGAATTGAAACAGGTTTCCAGACAGCATCCTCACAATCCGTTCAAACTGTGTAAACAGCTGGCGACTGACGGCGGCCTTACTTGAAATTCCGGCTGTCCTTGATCTGGTCCCAGGCCCAGACGACCTCTTGCAACTGCTCTTCCTGCGACCGGTCGCCGCCGTTCATGTCCGGATGCAGCACCTTGATCAGCTTCTTGTACGCCTTGCGCACTTCGGTTTTGGACCAGCTGTCATGGGCTTCCAGAATCTCGATTGCACGGCGTTCAGTAGGGGGCAGGCGACGTCCACCACCACCCGAGGTGCGCCCCTTGTTCTGCGTGCTGTTGGCGCCCAGAACCTGATGCGGGTCCTCAATGCCCAGACGGGCCCAGGCGCGCGCCTCCGGGTCTCCCATCGGCTTGGTCTCACGTTCCCAAACCTTGTCCTTCGAGCGCTGCGCGTTCAGCTCGGCCTCGGTGGTGCCGTCGAAGAAATTCCACTTCTGGTTATACTCGCGCACGTGCTGCTGGCAGAACCAGAAATAGTCATCCAGCACATCCGGTGCCTTGGGCGCGCGGAACTTGCCCGGCTCGTCACACCCGTCGTGATCGCAGATCCGGACCGAGGTCTCGGACGCGCCCGACATGCCCCGGCGCCCACGCGGGTTCTTTTTCTTGGCGCTGGAAACGGACATATCGAATCCGAAGGGGTCTGATTTCGCCATGCTCTATCCTCACGAACGCATCTTTTCGACTCGGAGGCAGCAGTTTAGTCTAAGCAGCCGAAAGTAGAAGAGGGGGGCGGCAAAAATTTTGCCGCTGAGCAAAAAAATGAGCGTGACCGACGAAATCCGAACCTGCCTGCAAGCCGCCTTTGACCCGCATGAACTTGACGTGATCGACGACAGCGAAAGCCATCGCGGCCATGCAGGCCACAGGGAAGGCGGCGAAAGCCATTTCAACGTCCGCATCCGCGCCGCCGCATTCGCCGGTCAATCCCGCGTCGCCCGCCACCGGGCCGTGCACAAGGCGCTGGGCGACATCGTGCCCCGCATCCACGCGCTGGCGCTGGATATTGGAACCTGACGCTGCGCCCTATTCTGCGCTCATCTGCGCGGATGGGGTCGAGGCCGAGATCGCATATTCCTCATCCGTCATGACGTCTTCGACCCCTTCGAACAGAGGCGTCGACAGGTAACGCTCGCCCGTATCCGGCAGCATCACCAGCATGACCGATCCCGGCGCTGCGGTTTCGGCCAGCTTCATCGCCACCGCAAAGGTCGACCCGCCCGAGATCCCGGTGAATATCCCCTCTTCCGAGGCAAGGCGGCGCGACCACTCAATCCCTTGCGGCCCCGGAATAGGGACCAGTTGGTCGTAATAAGAATTGTCGATGGCTTCCTGAAGGACCCATGGAATGAAATCCGGTGTCCAACCCTGAATCGGGTGCGGCTCGAAATTGGGGTGGCTTTCGGTGGGCTGGTGATCGTCGTTGCGCGTATTCACATAGCCTGACGACACGATGGCGGCATTAGCCGGTTCGGTCAGGATGATTTTCGTATTGGGCCGCTCTTTGCGCAACATGCGTGACACTCCGGCGACCGTGCCACCGGTGCCATAGCCCGTCACCCAGTAATCCAGCTGCTTGCCTTCGAAATCCGCAAGGATTTCCCGCGCGGTCGTATTCTCGTGAATATCGGCATTGGCTGCGGTCTCGAACTGGCTGGCCAGAAACCATCCGTTTTCCTCGGCCAGTTCCTTGGCCTTGGTATACATGCCGAACCCCTTTTGCGCCTTTGGGGTCAGAACAACCTTCGCGCCCAGAAAGCGCATCAGCTTGCGCCGCTCGACCGAAAAGCTTTCGGCCATCGTCACGACCAGCGGATATCCCTTGGCCGCACAGACCATGGCAAGCCCGATCCCGGTATTGCCCGATGTCGCCTCGACAACCGTCTGACCGGGTTTCAGCCGCCCATCCCGTTCTGCCGCCTCAATGATATTCAGCGCCAGCCTGTCCTTGACCGACCCCGCCGGATTGAACGCTTCGAACTTCACATAAACGGTCACATGCTCCGGCGCGATCCGGTTGATCCGGATACAGGGCGTGTCGCCGACTGTATCAAGGATGCTGTCATACAGGCGTGCCCGCCCCTGTGTCTGCCGAATACCCATTTCAAAGTCCCTCCCGGTTTTCCGGTTAACATGCCACAGATTTCGCTGGGTTGATAAGCACATATCGCGCCCGCAGCGCCCAACCTGCCCGCGGGCGGGCTGCTCAAACTGCGGTGCACACCGTGTTGCAGGTGTAACCGCACGTCAAACCCTGATCCGTCTCAGGCGTCTTTCTTGTCATTGGCGGTATCAGTGTCCTGGTCAACCTGGTCCCGGCTTTTCAACGACAAAGGCGGCTCATGCGCTTCTTCCGAAATTGGTTTCGGCGCGGCCACCACACCGGGGCCGGGGATCGGTTGGGCCAATGGGGTGTCGTCGAACTCGGGTACGTCTCCGATCACCGACGCATCGACTTCCTCGGCCACGACCCGCCGGAACACCAGCACATTGCGCCAGTTTGTGGTCGATCCGGTCAGGCCCGAGCGTTCCTCGCTGGGCAGCAGCTCGGCGCGCTGGTATTCCCAGCCGTCCTGCGCCATCTGGTTCAGGACCTGTTCGACCGAGACCGCAAAGCGGCCCTCGGCCGTTTTCACGCCCTTGGCTTTCACGCCCTTTTGCGGCGCGGGGACGACCTTGTATTCAAAAAGCTGCATCAAGTGTTCCTAAATACCTGTTCACGCCAACTTACCACGCTGACCCCCGGGTGAAAGAGCCGTCGCCCGACCGGCGGTTTTCAGCCCTGATTATTGCCGCCAGCCTGTGCCGCCTTGGTCACAACCGACAGGCACAGCTCGGTCGCCACTGCCATGTCCTGTACCGATATCCACTCCAGTGGCCCGTGAATGCACTGCATTCCGGTGAACAGGTTAGGGCAGGGGGTGCCGAACTCGGTCAGGCGCGACCCGTCGGTGCCGCCGCGGATCGGCACCGACAGCGGCTCGATCCCCAGCTCGCGGCAGGCGTCGCGCGCCAGATCAACCGGTGTCATGTCGTTTTCCAGCCAATAGCGCATGTTCCGGTATTGGTGGCTGATATCGCAGGTGATGGTCGCGCGCGGTTCCGTGGCCTGCACGGCGGCACAGACCTGCCGTACGATGTCACGTTGTGCCTCAAGGCCCTCCATCTCGAAATCGCGCAGGATCAGCTTGATTTCCATCTCGGACGATCCACCGCTCATGTCGGTGACATGAATGAACCCGTCGCGGCCATCGGTTGTTTCGGGCGTCATGGTGGCCTGCGGCAAAGTCTGCACGATCTTCGCCGCCAGATGGGCTGCGTTCACCATCTTGTCCTTGGCCAGTCCGGGGTGGATTGATACCCCCTCGATCCGGATCACGGCACGGTCGGCCGAAAAGCTTTCATATTCGATCTCGCCCACTTCGGCACCGTCCAGAGTATATGCGAAATCCGCCCCCAGATCCTTGGGCAGCTGTTCGGTAACGCCGCGCCCGATTTCTTCATCCGGGGTAAAGGCAATGCGGATAGGTCCGTGCGGGATATCCGGGTTTTCGATCAGATGCCGGGCCATGGTCATCAGGATCGACACCCCGGCCTTGTCATCCGCGCCGAGCAGGGTGGTGCCCGATGCCGTGATCAGATCATGTCCGATCTTCTCGGCCAGATAGGGGTTCTCGTCCGGGGACAGCACCAGATCCGGGTCGTCCGGAAAGGAAATGTCGCCACCGTTATATCCCTTGATCACCCGCGGCTTGACGCCCGTTGCATTGAACTGGGGGGCCGTATCCACATGCGCCAGAAAGCCCACCGTCGGGCCGGGTGCGGTGCCGGGGATGGTCGCGACGACCACGCTGTCACCCGTCAGCGTCACATCGCTAGCGCCGATCTCGGTCAGTTCCTGCTTCAGCAGGTTCAGCATGTCGAACTGTATCGGGGTGCTCGGCGTGGTCGCCGAGGTCTCGTCGCTCTGACTGTCGATCGCCGCGTAACGCACCAGCCGATCTTCGAGTTCCTGATCAAATCTGTTCTGCATGATACCTCACCTCTCTGGGGCGGAAGAAAGGGTGCAATCACGGGCGAAGTCAAGCCGATGAGCTGACCCCATTTCTTAAAAAATCGTGGAAATCTGATTGTACAAACCTGACAATTGCCACTGGCAGGCTTGTACAAAATGTAAGGTTCAGGAACTCAGCTTCTTGCTGACCAAATCGTTAACGGCCTTCGGGTTGGCCTTGCCGCCGGTCGCTTTCATCACCTGACCCACGAACCAACCCGCCAGTTTCGGGTTCACCTTGGCCTTCTCGACCTGGGCCGGATTGGCCGCGATGATCTCGTCCAGTGCGGCCTCGATCGCACCGGTGTCGGTGACTTGTTTCATCCCGCGATCCTCGACGATCTGCGCCGGGTCACCGCCTTCGGTATAGACGATTTCAAACAAGTCCTTGGCGATCTTGCCCGAGATGGCATCAGAGGAAATCAGGTCGATGATCCCACCCAGCTGCGCCGGAGAAACGGGCGACTCCGTGATGTCGTGGTCTTCTTTTTTCAGACGTCCGAAAAGCTCATTGATCACCCAGTTCGCGGCCAGTTTGCCATTGCGGCCCTGCGCGACCTCTTCGAAATAGGCCGCCGATTCAACTTCGGCAGTCAGTACCGAGGCGTCATAGTCGGTCAGGCCGAACTCACTGATAAAGCGCGCTTTTTTGTCGTCAGGCAGCTCTGGAAGATGGGCGGCGATATCGTCCACCCATGCCTGCTCGATCTCCAGCGGCAGCAGGTCGGGATCGGGGAAATAGCGGTAATCATGCGCTTCTTCCTTGGACCGCATCGACCGGGTTTCGCCCTTGTCCGGATCATACAGGCGGGTTTCCTGCTCGACCTTGCCACCGGCTTCGACAATAGCGATCTGGCGGCGGGCTTCGACCTCAATGGCTTGCTGGATGAACCGCATCGAGTTCATATTCTTGATCTCGCAACGGGTGCCTAGATGCGAAAAGTCCTGTGTTTCCTGATACTTCTCATACGCGCCCGGCAAACAGATGGAGACGTTGACATCCGCCCGCAGGTTGCCGTTCTGCATGTTGCCGTCACAGGTGCCCAGATAGCGCATGATCTGACGCAGCTTGGCAATGTATGCAGCGGCCTCTTCCGGCCCGCGAATATCAGGGCGGCTGACGATCTCCATCAGGCAAACACCGGTCCGGTTCAGGTCGACAAAGGACATGTGCGGGTCCATGTCGTGGATCGATTTGCCGGCGTCCTGTTCCATGTGGATGCGTTCAATGCGAACCATGCGCGCAGTGCCGTCCCCCATCTCGACCAGAACCTCGCCTTCGCCCACAATCGGATGATAAAGCTGGGAAATCTGGTAACCTTGCGGCAGGTCAGGGTAGAAATAGTTCTTGCGGTCAAAGGCCGATTTCAGATTGATATCCGCCTTCAGGCCCAGCCCGGTGCGCACTGCCTGTTCCACGCAGAACTCGTTGATCACCGGCAGCATTCCCGGCATTGCCGCATCCACGAAAGCCACGTTCGAGTTCGGCTCGGCCCCGAATTTTGTGGACGCGCCCGAGAACAGCTTGGCATTGGATGAGACCTGCGCATGCACCTCCATCCCGATCACCAGTTCCCAATCGTGCTTGGCCCCGGCAATGGTTTTGGGTTTGGGCATTTCGTATGTCAGGTCGAGCATGGCGCGCCTCATTTCCGCAGAAGTCTAAGCCTGCGTATTAGGCCCGGCAGGGCCTAGGGGCAAGGGGGAATCCTGACGCGTTCAGTTCTTGGAAAACTGCAGACCGGACGATGTAAAGGTTACATCCTTGCCGCTGCGCAGTTCATCCCGGAACAAATCCGAGATGGCGCGCAGCGCGTCGCGCTGACCACGCGCAGCAAACCGCTCGGGCGAGTTGATGCGGACAGAGTTGTTGAACCCGTTGGCGGCATGGGCCCAGATCAGGGGGTGAAGCTCGGTCAGGTGATCGCGGATCAGCCAGTTTGCGGTGTCGCGCATTTGGGCGCGGACATTGTCTGCCTTTTCGTTCAGCCCGCGACCATTCTGAATGGTGATTGCACAATAGGCCGACAACATATTGATCATCTGCTGGTCAGGGCGCAGGCCTACGATATCGCGCAATCCTTCAAGGAAATATTCGACATCGACCTGCGCGCAGGCCTCTTCGTCCAAAGCGATGGCATCGAATTGCACCCACGTATATCCACCAGCGCCCCAGATATCCTGTGTCCGGACGGCATTGCGCAATGCCTGCAATTCCAGTTCCGCGTAGCTGCCGAACCACCGGGGTAATAGATGGCTGCCCATCGCGCGCATGTGACGCTGATTGCGCGGATCCAGCGTGATCAGACGCTCGTACTCATCGGCAACGCGGGCGTTTGATTTGCGCTGCCCGGCCAACAGGGCACAACCAGCGGCCGCAATCAGAGGGCTGTTCGGTGCATCCGCCTTGCACTTGGGCAGGATCGCAGCGGCCCGGTCGAAATGAGCGGCACAGCGCGAACGGTGCAAGGGTGGAAGGGCCGTGTCCGTGGCGTTCCCGCGCCAGGCCCAGGCCAGGTCGATATGGGCCAGCGCCACAACGGCAGCGATCATCGGATCACCAGGATTGTCTGACAACTCGCCTTCCAGTTCCGAAATACCACCCAGCAAATCGTAATCGGATATGGCCTTGCCGTCCGACAGTGCATGTTCCGCAGCCAGAACCACGTCAGATCTGGCCCCGAACGCCAAAAGATCGGCAATCGGCATACCATCTGATACGGCGGCACGATCCTGATCCGCTGCACGCATTTCATCGGACAACTCGGTCCAGCGATCCTGTCTGGCCAGATAGCGCCCATGTTCGATTGTAGAATGTCCAATCAGATTGTCGCAATTCGACGTTGCAACAGGAATGTTGAGCTGCCCATGTTCAGGCAGGGCAGCGGCCAGCGCAGATTTCGTTGCGCACAGATCTTCTGAGGCGTCCGTGGGATTGGATATGGGCTGGGCAAACAGCGCCCTTAACGACCGAAACATGGTAAAACTCAAAACTGTAAAAACACTTAACTGAGTCTGAAGTCTGGCGAGGTATCAGGCTCAATTCAAGTAATTTGCTTAATAAACTTTGTTTTTTGTGTCCAATGCGCCCTTAGATCACGCAGTGTTTCAGAAAACAGTGAAATGATGACGGTTTACGCGAAAACCTGCCTGTTTCAGAATGGTTTCCAGATCCCGATGCGGCGGCAGAGACTCATCTGGCAGCCGGATTCGTTTCCCGGATTTCAGGGCGATGGATACGCGAACGGAAGTGTCCCACCGGGTGTCAAATCGGAAATGGTCGATATCCCGCATTGGGATATCGCCCTGCCGATTGCCCGTGAACCAGCGTACGGCATCCCGGTCCAGCTGCACGCCCGCGCTGGTATTCTGGATCACGTCCCATAGCGCTGGGAGGGTGGCCAGAGACAGCAGGCCAACAACCCACCAAGCCGCGTCGAACAGGATGACCAGCGCCAGTAGGGCCGCGTAGACACTGGCCAGAATGACCACTGCTCGCGTGTTCCTGTTGCGACGGGTAAAGCTGTAAGGTGTCATGCGCCAAGAATGCGGGATACCATTTCCGTCGTGTCGCGCGACAGGTTCGGAGTTTCCGCAATGCGGGACAATTGTGCGCGCATCAGGTCCTGACGCCCGGCGTCGTACCGTTTCCAGGTCTGGAAGGCAGAACACATCCGTGCCGTGGTTTGCGGGTTCACAGGATCAAGGCGGATCAGCCAATCGGCCAGCAGGCTGTACCCGGCACCATCCGGTTGGTGGAACCCTGCGTGGTTCATCGCCAGCGCGCCCATAACAGCGCGGAACCGGTTCGGGTTCTTCCAGTTGAAGTCGGGATGCCCGGTCAATGCCTTCGCCGTTTCCGGTGTCGCCTCGGGGGCGGCCATGGTCACCTGCAAGCCAAACCATTTGTCCATGACCAGCCGGTCATGCTGCCATTGGTCATAGAAGTCGGCCAGCTGCGCCTCGCCCTTGCGGGCGCGCAGCAGGCAGGACAGGGCGGTCAGTTGCAGGGTCATGTTATCCGCTTTGGCATACACAGTGGCCGCCATTGCCCCTCCGTCCAGACGAGAAGTCAGCGCCAGTGCCGCGCTGCCAAGGGCGCGTTTTCCTGATTGCTCGGCATCCGGGCTGTAGGGGCCATCAACCAACGCCTCGCTGTGCAGGCGGGGCAGCAGATCCTGCACGTGCTGTGTCGTGGCCTGCCGCAGCGTTTCGACCGCCGACCAGATTGCCATCGGATCGGGCGTCTGGCCGCGTTCATGCAAGGCCGCAGCCAGTTCGGATTGCGTCGGCAGCCCAAGCATCAAGGCGCGATAGGCCGGGTCCAGCGTGTCGTCACGCAGCACAGCCAATAGCCCGTCAAGGTAATCGGCGTCCGGGGTTGCCTCGTCCAAGATCATCCGCAGCAAGGTGTCTTGCGCCAGCGATCTGCCAGCCTGCCAGCGGTTGAACGGATCTGTGTCATGCGCCAGCAGAAACGCGCGTTCGGCGTTTGAATGATCGTGTTCCAGAATGACCGGTGCCGAGAAATCGCGCAGGATCGAAGCTGTGGGCCTTGTCGCAAGCCCGGTGAACTGAAAACTCTGCTCGGCCTCTGTCAGTTCCAGCACTTCGGTCGCGCGGACCTCATCCCCGTTTGACCCCAGCAGGCCAATGGCGACCGGGATCACCTGGGGCAGTTTCTCTGCCTGACCCGGTGTGGGATCGGTGCGCTGTTTCAGTGTCAGGGTATAGGTCCCGTCGGCCCAATCTTCAGATACGGTCAAACGCGGTGTGCCCGACTGGCTGTACCAACGTTTGAACTGGGTCAGGTCGCGGCCCGTGGTGTCTTCGAACACTTTCAGCCAATCCTCGATCGTGCAGGCCTGCCCGTCATGGCGGTCAAAATAGAGGTCCAGCGCCTTTGCATAGGCCTCATCCCCGACCAGCCGCTTTAACATGCCGATGACTTCGGCACCTTTTTCGTAAACCGTGGCCGTGTAGAAATTGTTGATTTCCTGAAAGCTTTCGGGCCGGACCGGGTGCGAGAGCGGGCCGTTATCCTCGGGGAATTGCCGCGCGCGCAGGTCGATGGCGTCGTGAATGCGTTTCACAGGGCCCGAGCGCATGTCGGATGTGAATTGTGCATCGCGGAAGACGGTCAGACCTTCTTTCAGACACAGCTGGAACCAGTCGCGGCAGGTGATGCGGTTGCCCGTCCAGTTGTGAAAATACTCATGCGCGATGATCGCCTCGATCCGTTCGAAATTGGCATCGGTCGAGGTTTCAGGACTGGCCAGAACAGCCGAAGAGTTAAAGATGTTCAGCCCCTTGTTTTCCATCGCGCCCATGTTGAAGTCATCGACGGCGACGATGTTGAAGACGTCCAGATCGTATTCCCGGCCATAGACATCTTCGTCCCATTTCATGGACTTCTTCAGCGCCTCCATGCCGAAGGCGCACTTGCCTTCATCCCCCGGACGCACCCACAGGTTTAACTCAACATCCCGGCCTGATCTGGTGGTGAACCGATCAGGATGGGCCACAAGATCCCCAGCGACAAGCGCAAACAGATAGGCAGGCTTGGGCCACGGGTCGGTCCATTCGGCCCATCCTTCGCCCTTGCCCGAGGGGTTGCCGTTCGACAGAAGAACCGGCAGGTCGCCATTGATGCGCACGGTAAAGGTGGACATGACATCGGGGCGATCCGGATAATATGTGATCTTGCGGAAACCTTCCGCCTCGCACTGGGTGCAATACATGCCGTTCGACATATAAAGCCCCTCCAACGCCGTGTTGTTGCCCGGATCGATCTCAACCTCGGCTTCCCAGAGGAACGGGGCGTCGGGAACACCGGCGGTCAGGCCCTTGTCCGTGACGTCAGGCGAAACTTCGGATCCGTTGATGGACGCGCGGATCAGGTTCAGATCTTCGCCGTGCAGAAAAAAGGTGCGATCGGTCGCGTCGGGGTTTGGACGAAACGCGATACGCGACGTGACCCGTGTGGCATGTGCAGACAGATCGAAGGTCAGGTGCACGCTGTCCAGCAGATAACCAAACGGAGTGTAGTCTTTCAGGAAGATCGTGGTGGGGGCAGCGTCGCGCATGGGGGCCTCGCATCGGTTCGTGTCTGGCGCGACGTTAGGGGCATCGTTCCAGAGCTGCAACTGGCCCCCGCCATTCCCTTGATGTTTTTGAAACAGCTTCCGTTCGATCCGAATAACCCAAACGCTAAGTCGAAAGTTGCCTATCGGAAACTTTCGGCCTAAGTCACTTACGCATACAATGGCACACAATCGCAGGAGAGCAGGAAGATGAGTGGCAGACAAACCCTGAGCGGGCTGCAGATCGATCCAATACTGGCAGAGTTTATCGAGACGCAGGCATTGCCGGGTACGGGTGTGTCGGCACAGAATTTCTGGGCGGGTCTGGCGCGACTGGTGTCTGAACTGGGGCCGAAGAACCGCGCGCTTCTGGCCAAGCGGGCCGAGATACAAGGGCGCATCGATGGCTGGCATATTGCGCGCAAGGGTCAGAGCAATGATCCCACTGACTATCAGGCTTTTCTAAAGGAAATTGGTTATCTGGTCGAGGAAGGCGACGGGTTTCAGATCGACACGACGCATGTCGACCCCGAGATTGCGCTGACGCCGGGTCCGCAGCTGGTTGTGCCGATAACCAACGCGCGCTTTGCGCTGAACGCGGCGAATGCGCGATGGGGCAGCCTGTATGATGCGCTTTATGGCACCGATGCGATAGGCGATCTGCCAACAGGCGGTGGGTATGATGCGGCGCGCGGTGCACGGGTGATTGCATGGGCGAAAGCTTTTCTGGATGACGCTGTTCCTCTGGCTGGTGGGTCTTGGGTCGACGTGTCGGGACTGCATGTCGAAGAAGGTGTTCTTTCCCCAGCACTGGCAAACCTTGCTCAATTTGTTGGTTTCGGTGGCGCGGCAGACAAGCCGGATTTTGTGCTTCTGAAAAACAATGGCCTGCATATTCAGATCATGTTCGATCCGACTGGCGCTATCGGTGCCACTGATCGCGCAGGTATCGCCGATGTCCGGCTGGAATCCGCCCTTTCAACGATTATGGACTGCGAAGACTCGGTCGCTTGTGTTGATGCGGCAGACAAGGTCGTGGCCTATGGCAACTGGCTGGGCCTGATGAAGGGCGATCTGACCGAAGACGTCACCAAGGGCGACACCACATTTACCCGCAAACTGGCAGAAGATCTGACCTTCACCACACCGACAGGTGAGCAGGCGACCCTGAAAGGTCGTTCGCTGATGCTGGTGCGGAATGTCGGCCACTTGATGACGAACCCGGCCGTTCTGGACGCCGAAGGGCGCGAGATTGGCGAGGGGCTGATGGACGCGCTCTGCACCACTCTGATCGCAATGCATGACCTGCAACGGGATGGGGGTAACTCGGTCGAAGGGTCGGTCTACGTGGTGAAACCCAAGATGCACGGGCCGGAAGAGGTTGCCTTTGCGGTTGAGATTTTCGACATGGTCGAAGACATCCTTGACCTGCCGCGCAACACCGTGAAGCTGGGCATCATGGATGAGGAACGCCGCACCTCGGTCAACCTCAAAGAATGTATCCGCGCCGCAAAATCGCGCGTCGCCTTCATCAATACCGGTTTCCTGGATCGCACGGGGGATGAGATTCATACCTCAATGGAGGCTGGCCCGATGCTGCCCAAGGGCGACATCAAGAATACGCCCTGGATTGCGTCTTATGAAGACCGCAATGTCGATATCGGTTTGGCCTGTGGCCTTAAGGGCAAGGCGCAGATCGGCAAAGGCATGTGGGCGATGCCGGACCGGATGGGCGATATGCTTGAGGCCAAAATCGGTCACCCGCTGGCCGGTGCTACCTGCGCCTGGGTGCCGTCGCCTACTGCTGCGACGTTGCACGCCACGCATTACCACAAGGTCAACGTACTGGCCCGTCAGGACGAGATCGCAGCGGCGGGTGCCCGAGGAACGCTTGACGATTTGCTGACCATTCCCCTGCTGGGGGGCCGCAATCTTGGCGAGGCGGAAATCTCGCGCGAGGTCGAGAATAATGCACAAGGCATTCTGGGCTATGTCGTGCGTTGGGTCGATCAGGGCGTGGGATGTTCCAAAGTCCCCGACATCAACGACATCGGGTTGATGGAAGACCGTGCGACCTGCCGGATTTCGTCTCAGGCACTGGCCAACTGGCTGCATCATGGCATTGTCGACGAAGCACAGGTGATGGCTGCGATGCAGAAAATGGCGGCTGTCGTGGACCGCCAGAATGAAAGCGATCCGGGTTATGTCCCGATGGCGCCGGGCTTTAACGGAATCGCTTTTCAGGCGGCTTGTGACCTTGTGTTCAAAGGTCGTGTGCAGCCCTCGGGCTACACCGAGCCGGTCCTGCACGCGCGCCGTCTGGAATTGAAGGCGGCCACAGCGTAAAACGAAGGGGGCGATCCGCCCCCTTTCTTCTTTCGACATGCAGACACAGGAATGCACATGGAAGTTTCCCTTCGCAAAGCCCGCACCATTATCCGCAAAGCGCTTGAGAAAGGCCGCGAGATGGAGCTTAAGCCACTTTCGGTGGTTGTTCTGGACGCAGGCGGCCACGTCATCGCGTTCGAGCGTGAGGATGATGCAGCACCGGGCCGCTTTGCGATTGCGCATGGCAAGGCATATGGCTCTGTCATGCTGGGAATGGCGGGCACGGCACAGATGCAACGGGCCGAGGCGCAAGCCTACTTTATGGCGGCGGTAAACGGAGTGTATGGCGGGCAGGTCGTACCAGTTCCGGGCGGGGTCTTGCTGCGGGGTCGAAAAGGGGACGTGATCGGTGCCGTTGGGGTAACCGGCGACACGTCAGAAAACGATGCTGCCGTTGCGATGGCGGGAATTGAGGCCGCCGGGTTGGACGGCGAGATTTAAGTCCGACCATTGAGAGCAGCTCCGTCAAAGCAATGACTTGGCGCATGTTTCCGACTTGAAGTTTTAGGCGGGGAAAACGAGCCGTGACTTGACTGATCGCGGGGGGTATTTGTGCACCCCTGAACACGTCCCTGCGCTGTCACGCAGGAGGTGTATTCTTGCACGGCTGTGAAGCTGCGGTTAGCTTCCTTTTCAAGGGGATGAATAACAAGGAAAGCGGAATGTCTCGACCCGTTGTTGGTATTATCGGCAACTCATACCTCATGAACGATCAATACCCGACCCATGCAGGGGGGACGATGAATTCGGACGCTGTGGCGAACGTATCGGGATGTTTGCCGCTGCTGATTCCCGCCGATCCCCGTTATGTGTCGGTTGAGGAGTTGCTGGAGGTTTGCGACGGCTTTCTTCTGACCGGCGGTCGCCCCAATGTGCATCCCGAAGAATATGGTGAACCGGCTACCGAGGCGCATGGAGAGTTTGACCGCGCGCGTGACGCGATCACCCTGCCGCTGGTTCGGGCCTGTGTGGAACGGGGTCAGCCGTTTCTGGGCATTTGCCGCGGATTTCAAGAGGTCAACGTGGCCATGGGCGGAACACTCTATCCGGAAATTCGTGATCTGCCGGGGCGGATGAACCACCGGATGCCGCCCGATGGTACACTTGAGGAAAAATTTGCGCTGCGCCACGTGGTGAAACTGACGGAAAACGGTGTGTTCCACGACTTGTTTGGTGCGCAGGAGGTCATGACAAACACGCTGCACGGGCAGGGGATCAAGTGCATCGGACAGCGTGTGGTGATCGATGGGCATGCGCCGGACGGAACGCCCGAGGCGATCTACATCAAGGACGCGCCCGGATTTACGCTGTCCGTGCAATGGCATCCCGAATGGGATGCGATCAACGACCCGGTTTCACGCCCCTTGTTCGAAGCCTTCGGCATGGCTGTGCGGGGATGGGCGGCGGGGATTGCCTGTCAGGCAGTTCAGAAATCAGCCTGACTAGGGCACCGGACCGTGCGGGCGCGCGACGGACCGGTGCAGGGGAAGGTAAATGGCAATCAGACCAGCAGGTTGAACTGATTGACCAGCGGCAGGCTGCGCGCACGTTTTCCGGTTAAATCAAACAGAGCGTTACCCAGTGCGGGCATCGAGGGGGGGGTGCCGGGCTCACCAGCGCCGCCCATATGGCGATTGGTCTCCAGAACGCGCACCTCGACTTGTGGCGCAGTATGCATACGAAGGGCGTCATAGTCGGGGAAATTGAACTGCTCGACTTCCCCGTCGGCGAAGGTAATCTCGCCGAAACACGCGGCCGACAGGCCATACATCATGCCGCCAAACATCTGTGCCTTGACGTTTTCAGGGTCCAGCGCCAGCCCCATGTCACAGGCGATCCAGGCCTTGTGGATGCGGATGGCACCGTTATCGTCGACCACTTCGATAACCTGAGCCACCGGAGTGCCGAAGCTGTAGGTGAAGGCCACGCCACGGCCTACACCGTCAGGTGTTTTTCCGGTCCAGTTGGACATTTCCCTGACCGCCTCCAGACATCCGGCAGATGGGGCATGTTCGGTTCTCATCATTTCTAGCCGGAAGTCCAGCGGGTCGCGCCCTGCGGCATGGGCCAATTCGTCCATGAAGGTCTCGTGGAAAAAGCCGTTGTGGCTGTTGCCGACTGAACGCCAGAAGCCCACCGGGACAGCCAGATCAGCGACGTGGCCGCTCATCCGGTAGTTTGGCACGGCATATGGCTGGTTGAAGAACCCTTCGACCAGCACTTTGTCGGGTCCGCCTCCGGGGAAGCCGGTGTAACGCTCGACCGCCTGTTGCGTGCAGGACTGCGCTGCAACCTTGCCGTCAATAAGAACGGCCTTGCCGTCCTGAACAGCGCCGCGCATCCGGGCGATGGCGCCGGGGCGGAAGTAGTCGTGACGCATGTCTTCTTCGCGGCTCCAGGTTGTCTGGACCGGTGTGCCAGGCATGGCCATGGCGACCTTGGTGGCGATTTCTCCGAAATCCAGTTCGCCCCGGCGGCCAAACCCTCCCCCAAGGTAGGTGGTGTGAATCTGAACAGCCTCAGTGTCCAGATTTGCGGTATTCGCAGCGCGAAAACGGATCAGCGTCGGGGCCTGATTACCGCACCACAGTTCCAGAGCGTTTCCGGTATAGAGCGCGGTGGCATTCATCGGCTCCATCGTGGCGTGCGCCAGATAGGGCACTTGGTATTCGGCAGTGACCTCGGTTGCGCCATCCGGCGTCACGCTGACATCGCCATCATCGCGCATGGTCGAGTTCGGCGCGCCGTCAAACGCCTCGGCAATCTTTGAGAAAATGCCATCGGTATCAGGTGGATATGGCGCATCGCCCCAGTCGATCTCAACAGCCTCAACCGCCTGATTGGCCAGCCATGTGTTGTTCGCGATCACGGCAACACCTGTGCCCAGATCAACAACCTTCTCGACCCCGGGCATGGATATTGCAGCACTGTCGTCAAAGCTGTTCATCGCGCCGCCAAGTTTGGGGTTCATGCGCACGGCAGCAAATTTCATACCGGGCAGGCGAACATCGATGCCAAACTCGGCAGTGCCTGTCACTTTGCCCACCATGTCCAGTCGCGGTTGTGTCCGTCCCAGATAACGCCATTCGGACGGGTCTCGCAAAGGTACCTCGACGGGTTCCAGTCCGGCCGCTTCCACTGCAAGATCGGTATAAGCGATCTTGTCACCGGTCGGCGCGATGACATGGCCTGAAGCTGTTTTCAGATCCGAGGGGTCGATACCCAACCGATCAGCGGCGGCGCGTTTCAGCGTTTCACGGGCCGAAGCACCGGCTTGCCGCATCCTCTCGAACCCGTCCTTCATCGAGGTGGAGCCGCCTGTGACCTGCAGGCTAAGGGCCTTACCAAGAACACCCAGTGCTTCACCTAAGTTGTGCTGGAAGTCTGAGATGTCGTAGCCCTTGTTTGGCAGTCCCTCGCCCATCATGGCTGAGTTGTAATAGGCGGCGGCTGCCGGACCATGCAGAACGGTGATCTGATCCAGATCGACATCCAGTTCTTCGGCGATCAGCGCGGCCCACGTGGTTTTCACGCCCTGTCCCATCTCGGCACGGGGCGCGAACAGGGTGATGCCATTCTGATCGATCAGTACGAAGGGGTTCAGGGCCGCTTCACCCTCTTTCGGTTTCAGCGGGTTGGGGGCAGGGCGGGTGACATAATACGCGCCAAAGGCGACGCCGCCGACAATTGCGGCTGAGCCGATCAGGAACGTGCGGCGGATAATTTTGCCAACAGAAGCCATCTCTTACGCCTCCTTCAACTTGGAGGCTGCGTCGTGGATCGCGGCCCGGATGCGGGGGTAGGTGCCACAGCGGCACAGGTTTCCCTGCATCGCCTCATCGATCTCTGCGTCCGTGGGCGCAGGGTTCTCCGCAAGCAGGGCAGCGGCCTGCATGATCTGGCCCGACTGGCAATAGCCACATTGCGCCACCTGATGGTCAGCCCAGGATTGCTGGATCGTAGCCAGTGCTTCTGGCGTGCCGACGCCTTCGATTGTGGTCACGTCACCCCAGACATCCGACAGCGCCACTTGGCACGAACGTACCGCCTCGCCATCGATATGAACCGTACAGGCGCCGCAAGCGGCGACGCCACAGCCAAACTTGGTGCCGGTCAGGCCAACCTCATCCCTCAGAACCCAAAGCAGGGGGACATCATCCGGCAGGTCGATCTGATGAGGAGTTCCGTTAATCTTCAGGGCCGTCGCCATGGCGCACCTTTTGTAACTGTGGCAGGTTCTGACATAATGGTTGTAAAGTGTCAGTCTGTCAATTGACAAATTACACAAAAAATGTCAGAGATTTGCGCATGAAAGATACGAGTGACGAATCCCGGCAGAAAGCGATCCTAGCATCTGCTTTTCAGGCCTTTTCCGCATACGGGTTCCGCAAGACCTCGATGGATGACATTGCGCGCGGTGCGGGGATGTCACGGCCAGCGGTTTATCTGTATTACAGGAACAAGGAAGCGATCGTTCGCAAGCTGACTGAACGGCATTACGAGGAAAAGTCCGCAGTGGTGGCCGCGGCGCTGAACAGCGAAGGCTCGGTTTCAGAACTTGCCAGAAAGGCGATCCACGCCCAGACCGAGGGCATGGCTGCGATTTTGGCGTCGCCGCATGGGCTTGAGATGCTGGACACGACCAAATCCATGGCCATCGACATTGTCGAACGGGGCGAAGGTGAACTAACCGCGCTTTATGCCGAATGGCTGAGGCGAGAGCAGGGTGCTGGCCGCGTTCGTCTGTTCGACACGCCTGAAGAAACGGCGAAAACACTTACGGTCACGCTGAAGGGGGTCAAGCTGACTGCGTCAGACGCCGAGGAATTTGAAAGGCGCACCAACCAGTTGGCGGCCCTGATCGGGGCCGGGCTGGAAATCAGGTAACGCGCTGCCGGGTTTTGTACTCGGGCGTGTCCCAAAGCTTGTTCTGCATGACATCCGCCAGAATCCCGACTGCACGCTCGACATCGCTTTCATCGATATACAGCGGCGTGAAACCAAACCGCATTGTGTCAGGTGCGCGGAAATCTCCGACGACACCACGCGCGATCAGCGCTTGCATCGCGGCATAGCCTTCCTTGAAGCGGAATGAAACCTGACTGCCACGCTGCTCGGGCGCGCGCGGACTGTCCAATTGCAAGTCTGGGCAGGTCGCCTCGACCTGACGAATGAAAAGCTCGGTCAATTCAATGGACTTGGCGCGCACATCCGCCATGTCGGCCATATCCCAGATATCCATGGCCGCCGACAGCGCGGTCATTTGGATGATCGGAGGTGTTCCCACGCGCATACGCTCAATCCCGCTTCCGGGGCGATAGTCCAGGTCAAAGGCAAAGGGCTCTTCGTGCCCCAGCCAGCCGGACAGGGCCGGGCGCACACTATCTGCCAGTCGGGGCGCAACATAAATGAACGCGGGCGCACCGGGGCCGCCATTGAGGTATTTATAAGTACACCCGACTGCGAAATCCGCATTGCACCCTGCAAGGTCAACGGGAATGGCCCCTGCGGAATGCGCCAGATCCCAAACCGTCACGACACCGTTGGCGTGGGCCAGTTCCGTCAGTGCCTTCATGTCGTGCATCCGGCCCGTGCGGTAATCCACTTCGGTCAGCATCAGGACCGCGACCTCTTCGGTGATTGCATCTGCGACGTCCTGCGGGTCGACGACGCGCAGTTCGTATGGGCTCCCAAGGGATCGCAGCAGGCCATCGACCATGTACAGGTCTGACGGAAAGTTCCCATTGTCGGAAAGCACAACCTTGCGGGTCGGGTTCAGTTCAAGGGCAGAGGACACGGCCTGATAAACCTTGATCGACAGGGTGTCGCCGGTCACGACGCTGCCTGGCTCGGCTCCGATCAGGCGGCCAATTCGATCTCCAAGCCCCATGGGAAGGCCCATCCAACCGGCTTTGTTCCAGCCGGTGATCAGCATTTGCCCCCATTCCTCGGTCAGCATGTTCTGCACACGAGACGCAGCCGTTTTAGGCAGCGGGCCCAAAGAGTTGCCGTCCAGATAAATCACGCCCTCGGGCAGGTCGAACATGGCTTTGGTTGCTGCAAAATCGGTCATGAAGGCTCACTCACTTGTGTGGTCGTCTTTTGTTGCATTTGGGGTAGCCGATCCTGACATGTCTGTCTATCGATGCGACATACTGGTCTTTTGCTAATCTGGCCGAAAAACGGTAGGACGTCGGTCAGAAGCGACACACACCCGACACCGTCGTCGTTCATGAGGGCTTAGAATGCGCTGGATAGATGTACCGCCAGTTTGGTTGATCGCTTTTGCGGTGCTGGCATGGGCACAAGCCAGATACATGGCGCTGGGCCTGTCACTAGAGAGCGGCCTGACCGACCTTCTCAGTGGAGTTCTGATCGGCGGTGGCGTTCTGATGGCCGTTCTGGCCATTGTCGAGTTTCGCCGCCATAAAACAACCGTCATTCCCCATGAGACACCGACCGCGATGGTGCAAACGGGCATCTACAAACGCAGTCGAAACCCGATCTACGTCGGGGACGTACTGATTCTTGCGGGTTTGATTCTGCGGTTTGACGCCGTGTTGTCACTGGTTTTGGTTCCGGTCTTCGTCTGGGTGCTGGAGCGCCGGTTTATCCTGCCGGAAGAAGACCGCCTGCGCCGGCAGTTCCGCACGGATTTCGCACGCTATGAACGCAAGACGCGGCGTTGGATCTAAGGTGGCTGATTTTGTGATGTTACGTAAAAAATGCTGCGCTTGCGAAATAATGTTGCGCAGGATACATCTTTGCTTAACAAAGAATACCGACCACCCGCTCGGACAGAGTAAAAATTAGGGGGACTGCCAGTGAAGATAGGCACGCCAAAGGAAATACTGGACGGTGAGAACCGGGTTGCAATGACGCCCGACTCGGCCGTGCAATTGCAGAAACTGGGCTATGAGTGCCTGATCGAGAAAGGCGCGGGCGCGGCTGCCGGTTTTTCGGATGCCGCATACGAGGCCGTAGGCGTTGAGGTGGTCAAGACCGCAGCGTCGCTGTGGAAGACTGCGGATATCATTGCCAAGGTTCGGATCCCGACTGAGGCCGAACTGAAACGGTTGACCAAGGGCAAGACCCTGATTTCGTTCTTCAATCCTGCGGGCAACGAAGAAGGAATGGAGCTGGCCAAATCCAAGGGCGCCAACGTGATCGCCATGGAGATGGTGCCACGCATCTCGCGCGCGCAGAAGATGGACGCGCTGTCGTCGATGGCAAATATCGCAGGCTATCGCGCCGTGATCGAGGCAGGCAACAACTTTGGCCGTTTCTTCACCGGCCAGGTGACCGCCGCCGGTAAAGTTCCTCCTGCCAAGGTGCTGATCGTTGGGGCCGGTGTGGCCGGTCTGGCCGCAATCGGGACGTCCACGTCGCTGGGCGCGATCACCTACGCGTTCGACGTGCGCCCTGAAGTGGCCGAACAGGTCGAATCGATGGGGGCTGAGTTCGTCTATCTGGACTTCGAAGAAGAGCAGCAGGACGGCGCGGCCACAGGCGGGTATGCCTCGGTCCAGTCGGAAGAATTCCGCAACGCCCAGCTGGCCAAGTTCCGCGAACTTGCGCCCGAGATGGACATCGTTATCACCACCGCCCTGATCCCCAACCGTCCGGCGCCCAAGCTGTGGCTAGAGGATATGGTCAAGGCGATGAAGCCGGGTTCGGTCATCATCGACCTTGCAGCCGAGCGTGGCGGTAACGTCGAAGGCACCGTGCCGGATGAGAAAGTTGTCACCAACAATGGCGTGACCATAATCGGTTATACCGACTTCCCCAGCCGGATGGCGGCACAATCCTCGTCGCTTTATGCCACCAACATCCGTCACATGATGACAGACCTGACGCCCGAAAAGGACGGTCAGATCAATCACAACATGGAAGACGATGTGATCCGCGGCGCGACCGTGACGCATGAAGGTGAAATCACCTTCCCACCGCCACCGCCCAAGATTCAGGCGATCGCCGCGCAGAAGAAGCCCGAGGTCAAGGAACTGACCCCGGAAGAGAAAAAGGCGCAGGAGATTGCGGCCTTCAAGGCGCAGACCAAGCAGCAGTTCACCCTTTTGGGTGTTGGTGGCGCGCTGATGCTGCTGGTGGGGCTGGTTGCCCCGGCCAGCTTCATGCAGCATTTCATCGTCTTCGTGCTGGCCATTTTCGTAGGCTTCCAGGTGATCTGGAATGTCTCGCACAGCCTGCACACGCCGCTGATGGCGATCACCAACGCGATCTCGTCGATCATTATCGTTGGGGCGTTGATGCAGATCGGATCGGGGTCGTTCCTGGTCATTCTGCTGGCGGCGCTGTCCGTCTTCATGGCCGGGATCAACATTTTCGGCGGCTTCCTCGTAACCCGGCGCATGCTCGCCATGTTCCAGAAATCTTAAGGAGGCCGGGCACATGGAATTTGGCTTCACCACTGCCGCCTACGTTGTTGCGGCTGTTCTGTTCATCCTTTCCCTTGGCGGGTTGTCGAACCAGGAAAGCGCCAAGCGCGCGGTCTGGTACGGTATTGTCGGTATGGCGCTGGCGGTCTTTGCCACGCTGGTTGGTCCCGGTTCTGGGCTGTGGCTGCTGTCCATCCTGCTGATCATTGGCGGCGGTCTGATCGGTCAGTACGTGGCGCAGCGCGTCCAGATGACCGAGATGCCGCAGCTGGTCGCCGCGATGCATTCACTGGTCGGTCTGGCGGCTGTGTTCGTCGGCTTCAACGCGCATTTTGAAATCGGCAACGTGGCACAAGTCATGGCAATTGTGGATACGGCGAAAGAGGCGGATCTGCATGATCTGGGCACCTTTGCCAAACTTATCGCCAAGAAGACGCCGGCCGAGCTGGCAATCCTTCATGTAGAGCTGTTCCTGGGCATCTTTATCGGTGCGATCACCTTTACCGGTTCGGTCGTGGCCTATGGCAAGCTGGCGGGCAAAGTGACCTCGGCGGCGACAAAGCTGCCCGGTGGTCATGCGCTGAACGCAGCGGCTGCGGGTCTCTCGCTGATCTGCTTGATCTGGTATACCTCGTCCGGTGGGCTGCTGCCGCTGATCCTGATGACCCTGGCCGCGCTGTTCATTGGTTATCACCTGATCATGGGCATCGGTGGCGCGGATATGCCGGTGGTTGTGTCGATGCTGAACAGCTATTCGGGCTGGGCCGCGGCGGCTATTGGTTTCTCGCTGGGCAATGACTTGCTGATCGTGGTCGGTGCGCTGGTGGGCTCAAGCGGTGCAATCCTGTCCTACATTATGTGCAAGGCGATGAACCGTCACTTTGTCAGCGTGATCCTGGGCGGCTTTGGCGGCACTTCCGGTCCGCAGATGGAAGTTGAGGGCGAGCAGGTGGCCATCGAGGCGGATGGCGTTGCTGCTGCCCTGAACGATGCCGACAGCGTGATCATCATCCCCGGCTATGGGATGGCGGTTGCGCAGGCACAGCAATCGGTTTCCGAACTGGTCCGTAAGCTGCGCGCCAAGGGTAAAGAGGTTCGTTTTGCGATCCACCCGGTCGCGGGTCGTTTGCCGGGCCATATGAACGTGCTGCTGGCCGAGGCGAAGGTGCCCTATGACATCGTTCTGGAAATGGACGAGATCAATGACGACTTCCCGGATACGGATGTGGCCATCGTTATCGGCTCGAACGACATCGTGAACCCTGCGGCGCAGGAAGATCCCAACAGCCCCATCGCCGGTATGCCGGTTCTGGAATGCTGGAAGGCCAAGCAGGTCTTCGTGTCAAAACGTGGTCAGGGTACAGGGTATTCGGGTATCGAAAACCCGCTGTTCTTCAAGGAAAATACCCGCATGTTCTATGGCGACGCCAAAGCGTCGCTGGACAAGCTGCTGCCGATGATCGAGTGATTAACCGGTTTGATCCAATTGCAAAGGGCGCCTTTGGGCGCCCTTTTCTTTTTTTGTGCTGTTGGGGGCTTTGCCCCCAAACCCCCAGGATATTTATGGCCAGATGAAGCGGGCGGGTTGTGATATACTCGATGCACGTGTGGTAGGAGCGAAACATGCAGAAAGTGAACGGTATTGGGGGCGTATTCTTTCGGGCCAGTGATCCCGAGGAATTGAGCCGTTGGTACGAAGAACATCTGGGCGTAAACCACTATGATCCGGTGCCCTGGAAGCAGCGCGAAGGGTATACGGTGTTTGCGCCGTTCGCGCAGGACACCGAGTATTTCGGAAACCCGGATCAGCAATGGATGATCAATTTTCGGGTCGACGATCTGGGCGCGATGATACAGCAGCTTGAAGCTGCCGGAATCGCTGTTGAGACCCGCCCCGACTGGGACAGTGAAATCGGAAAGTTCGCGCGACTTCACGATCCGGAAGGAAATCCGATCGAGCTGTGGCAGCCAAATCAATGAGATAGTCGGTTTGTATACCTTTGTATTCGTGTAAGTATATGAAATAAAATAAGAATTGATGTCTCCGAGTTGTGACGTATAGTGCGGACACCGCTATCGGAGCCTCGGAATGACGCCAATCGATGATCACCCGCTGCGCTATGCGCTGGCCAATGAACTTCATGCCCGCCCGTTTCCGGCCGCCGATACGCCGTGCACGGTCGCATTTATTGCGATCAAGAAGCCTGAAGCAGCCGTCGCTCGGGACCGCAATCAGGATATTGCGCATCTGATCGATCTGCTTGACCGGCATGGGGCGCAACATCCGCAGCCGGGGGCCACGCATTATGCCGGGCAGATAGGACGCCATTGGCTGAAATGGGAGCAGCACACAGAGTTTGTCACCTATACGGCGATTGTGCCGAACGTCAGCGGCCGCCCCTTCAACCCGGCTGATTTCGAAGTGTTTCCCCCAGATTGGCTGATGGCCAGCCCGGGCCAGAGGATCACTTCGCTGCTAATGCGGGTGGTACCGCGCCCGGAAGATGCAGCTGTAAAGGTCGCTCTGGCTGATTGGTTCGAACCTGAAAGTCTGGCGGTGTCGCGGGTGTTGGATGCTTCGGCGATTTGCGCCAGTGATTTCCGCATCGACCCGGCTGGTCACATGCGTTTTGCCCTGTTCGTGACCGAAGGCACGGGCACGCGCCGCACAGGGCGTATTATCCAGCGGCTGTGCGAGATCGAGACATACAAGGCGATGTCGATGCTTGGCTTTGCCCGCGTCAAACAATTGGCCCCCCGGATCGAGGAACTGGACGCCCAGTTGGCGAAGCTGATGGTTGAAATGACGGATGACACCACACCACCAGAAGCGCTGTTACCTCAATTGCTGGCCACATCGACTGAGCTCGAGACCATTTCGGCCCGCAGTTCGTTCCGATTTGGGGCAACCGGCGCTTACGAGGCGCTGGTGAATCAACGGATCGACGTCCTGCGCGAGGAAAGGTTCGAAGGCGGCCAAAGCTTTGCCGATTTCATGATGCGCCGTTATGACCCTGCGATCCGTACCGTGAAATCAACCGAACGCCGCCTGCAGGCGCTGTCTGACCGGGCGATCCGTGCGGGTGAGTTGCTGCGCACAAGGGTGGACGTCGAGCGGAGTGCACAAAATCAGGCCCTGTTGGAAAGCATGGATCGTCGGGCTGATCTTGCCTTGCGCTTACAACACACGGTCGAGGGGCTTTCTGTAGTGGCCATCAGTTATTACGCGGTCTCACTTGTTGGCTATCTTCTGTATCCGTTGACGGCCACAGGGATAAGCAAGGGAATGCTGACGGCGGCGGCGACGATCCCGATTGTAGCGGGCGTATGGTTCGCCGTTCGGCGTATCCGCAAACGCCTGGGTTAAGCTGCAATTGCCAATTTGCGCCCAACCTGTAGAACGGGTGGGGCGGGCAGACAGCACGAGGTTCTCTGTTGATTGGCGTTTTCTCGGCATGGCGGGCAGTTGCGGCCATGTTCATCCTGAACGGGGCCTTGTTTGGCATCTGGGCCTCGCGCATTCCGGCCGTGCGCGACCGGTTGGACTTGTCTCATGACGCGTTGGGGTACGGGTTGTTGTTCATGGCGGCCGGGGCCGTCTGTTCCTTTCCGGTCACAGGGCGGTTGACGGATCGGAATGGCGCTGTTGCGATTACCCGGATTGTGGCCGTTCTGTACACGCTGTCGCTGGTTCTGCTTGCTGTGGCTGGCGGGTTTTGGGCGCTGGCGTTTTGTTTGTTTGTTTTCGGCGCGTTCCACGGATCGATGGATGTGGCAATGAATGCCTGGGCCGCCGAAGTCGAGCAGGCTTATGACAAACCCGTAATGTCATCATTCCACGCCATGTGGAGCCTTGGGGCCGGTCTTGGCGCGCTCAGCGGATATGTGGCTGTTCAGATGGGGCTGACGGTTCTGGTGCACTTCCTAGTGGCGGGTGGCGCGGTTGTCGCCTTCGCGCTGGCCTTGTCGTGGGTGCGCTGGACGTCGAAACGGTCCGATCGGCCGCAAAGCTCGGTTTTTGCTTTGCCCTCGGGCGCGCTGATACTGGTCGGATTCGCCGCCATGTGTGGTGCATTGGGTGAAGGCGCCGTCGCGGACTGGAGCGCGATTTTCCTGCGAGACGTGTCCGGTGCGCCCGAAAGTGTTGCCGCATTGGGCTATGCCGTGTTTTCCGTGGCGATGGTTGCGTTTCGACTTGCAGGTGCTGTTGTCATCACTTGGTTTGGTCCTGCCGCCACGGCTCGGTTTGGCGGGATCTGCGCGGCACTGGGCGTTTTCGTTGTGGTTTCTTCGGTCGTGCCCTTGCCCGCATTGGCGGGGTTTGCGCTGATGGGTATAGGGTATGCGGTGATCATGCCGCTGGCGTTCAGCCGTGCAGCCAGCGATCCGCATGTGCCGCCGGGGCAAGCCATCGCGAGTGTAGCTACGCTGGGATATGGCGGGCTGTTGATTGGGCCGCCGCTGATCGGATTTTTGGCGGAACTGTTCGGCCTGCGTCTGGCGTTCGCCGTGCTGTTGCCATTGGCCGTTCTGATCGTGCTGTTGGCCGGCGCGCTGAAGCGCGCCGACTAACTTGTTTCAGCGTCCGCGAATGCGGGGATCCAGCGCGTCGCGCAGACCATCACCCAGATAGTTGACGCTCAGAACAGTCAGCGAGATTGCCAGACCGGGCCAGAATACACGCTCGGGGTATTGCTGAAGATAGTCGACACCATCAAACAACAGGCGGCCCCATGTCGGGAAGTCGGGCGGGAAGCCCAGCCCAAGGAAGGACAGCGCGCTTTCGGTGATGATCGCTGTGGCAATCCCCAGTGTTGCCGACACCATGATCGGCGAAAGAACGTTCGGCAGGATATGCCGCGTGATGATCTGGCTGTTGCTGGTGCCGATGGAGCGTGCGGCCAGAACGAATTCACGTTCCTTGATGGCCAGGACGTCACCGCGCACGATCCGTGCAGTCGGCATCCATGAGGTGATGCCGATGGCGCAGACGATCAGGATGAAGATCCCGCGCTCCAGCCCGAAAGCCGCTGACAGGGGCTCGCGGAACAGAAGCATCATGACCAGCAGCAAAGGCAGCAGGGGCAGGGCCAGAAACAGGTCGGTCAGGCGCATCAGCGGCCCATCGAGCCGCCTGAAGAATCCCGCCAGAACGCCGATGAACGAACCCAGAAACAGCGCCAGCAACATTGCGGTTATGCCAACCGAGACTGAGGTTTGACCACCCGACATCATGCGCGCAAGAATGTCGCGACCCAATTGGTCGGTGCCAAAGGGATGCGCCCAACTGGGCCCCTGATTGCGCGACCGGATATCGATCTGGGTTGGATCAATGCTCCACAGATACGGGCCCAGATAGACACCGGCAACGATGATGATAAACAGGATCGCCCCGACCATTGCGCCTTTGTGGGTCTTGAACTGATCCCAAACATCGCGCCATTGGCTGCGGGGAGGGGTGGCCAGTTCTTCCATCACGTCGGCTGTCGGCAAGGCGGTTGAAGCTGGTGCAAGTCCTTCGTCCGGGACCAGCGTATCGGTACGATCATGATCAGTCATATCGAATCCTCGGGTCCAGAATGCCATAAAGTACGTCAGCGATCAGGTTGAACAACACGATCAGTACGGCGAAAATAAAGGTCAGGGTTTGCACCATCGGCAGATCATTGGCCTGAATCGCGCCGATCAGCAACTGCCCGATTCCGTTCACCTTGAACACCTGCTCGGTGATGATGGCGCCACCAAAGATGGACGGAATACCCAGCGCGATCACGGTGACCACCGGGATCATCGAGTTTCGCAGGACGTGAACCATGACCACGGTATATTCGCTGAGACCCTTGGCGCGGGCGGTGCGAACGTAATCCTGATTGAGGTTATCCAGCATGGACGCGCGCATGAACCGGCTGAGCTGCGCGGTGATCTGCAAGGCCAGAACCATGACCGGCATGATCATCTGTTTGAGCTGCACAACAAAACTGTCCCAGCTGTTGACCACCAGCGTGGTGTCATAGATCGACGGGAACCAGCCCAACTGAACCGAAAAGATCACGATTACCAGCACGCCCGAGAAAAACGGCGGGACCGAGAAGCCGACCATTGACACGAAGGTACCCATCTGGTCGAACCAGGAATATTGGCGGTAAGCCGAGTAGATGCCGATGGGCAGCGCGATCAGGATGGCGACCACATAGGCGGTGCCGACAACCCACAAGGTCTGCGGGATACGCTGAACAACTATGTCCATGACCGGCGAGCGGGTCTGCCACGAAATCACGCGCAGGTCGCCTTCGGAGAAGGTTGTACCGAATACAGAGTCGACCAATACCTGTGGTTCTATCCAGAAGAACTGCACGATCCATTTCCAGAACCGGATATGCATCGGCTGGCCGAGGCCAAGCGCCTCGCGCATCTTCTCTTTGACTTCCGGGGGAACGGTGAGTGGAACCTGTGCCATCGGGTCGCCAGGGGCAAGCTCGAGCAGCAGGAAGATGACGAGGCTGATGAACAGCAGTGTGGGCACGGCCAACACCAGTCGTCTGATTGTAAAGTTGAGCATTCAAAGGCGCCTTTGTTGATGCGTCTTCTTGTTGGAGCGGCCTGCAAATGACCGCGCCCCGAAGATCGGGGCGCGGCTTGGCAGGTTTAACGCTTAGGACCCGGTCTTGCGGTACCAGTCCGCAACGTTCCAAAGCTCGCTGTCCCAAGTGTTCAGGATCACGCCACCCAATGTGTTGGAATGTGCAGAGACCCGTCCACGATCAACCAGCGGAACCACGACATAGCTGTCCTTGGTCAGCATATCGTTGAGTTTACGGGCAATTTCGCCACGCTTTTCAAGCTCGCCAGTGCGGCCCAGTTCGGCCACCAACTTGTCGTACTCGGCATCACAATAGCGGTTGATGTTCTCGCCCTGCCACTGGCTTTCCGGTTTGGGTGCTTTGTCGCAGGTGTGCTGCGCAAGATAGCTTTCCGGATCGGTGCCATCGAAGTTGTTGGCGTACATTTCAACGTCTGCATAGAAACGCTGGAACGTGTCCGGGCTGCCCGGGTCACCACCAAAGAAGACCGACGCGTTGATGTTGCGCAGCTCGGTTTCGACACCGATCTGGCTCCACCATTCCTTGATCAGCGCCTGGAAGTCCTGACGAACGGCGTTGGTCGAGGTTTGATAGACCAGCGACAGTCTTACACCATCCTTGGCGCGGACACCGTCAGCACCTTTCACCCAACCGGCTTCTTCCAGCATCTGGTTCGCGCCGTCGATGTCCTGTGTCAGACATTCGGTGTTGTCGCTTGCGTACAATGCCGGGGCCGGTACCAGGTTGCAGGTCGGGCGACCGGCTTGGCCGTAGCCAATCTCAACCAGCAGATCACGGTCGATTGCCATCGACAGTGCCTTGCGAACCGCCAGTTCCGACAAGGCCGGGTGCGGATGTTTTGCGGTTGAACGTTCACCTTCAGGCAGGCTGGGGGACGGATCCGTCATGTTCATTTCGATCCGTTCAACCAAGGTCCCGAACGCCGCGATCGGAGTACCCTTGCCGCCTTCTTTCATTTGCTCGATGACTTCGGGCGCCAGTTGCAGGTTCCACGCATAGTCGAATTCGCCGGTTTCCATCACAGCACGGCCAGCCGCTGTCGCATCACCGCCACCTTTGAAGGTCAGCGTGGCAAAAGCGGGCTTGTTCGGGTCACGATAGTTCGGGTTGGCCGACATGGTGATCACGTCGTTTGGCTTGAATTCGTCCACCACAAACGGGCCGGTTCCGATCGGGCCAAAGTTCTGATCTGTACATTCGGGCGCCTTGGAGCCCATGCAGTTCTGAAACTGGGCCATCTGGATAATTGGCGACTGGCCACCCATGAATGGGCCATAGGGGTTCGGCTTTGGTTCGGCAAAGTTGACCTTGATGGTCAGATCGTCGATTGCCTCGACGCTTTCGACGCCTTCAAACTTGGCAAGCTGGGCGCAACCACCTTCCGGATGCATGCAATAGTCGGCGGTGAATTTCACGTCGGCCGACGTCACGGGCGATCCATCGGACCAGACCAAACCGGATTTCAGTTTCCACGTGATCGATTTCAAATCCGATGAAACACCACCGTTTTCCACGGTCGGGATATCCTCGGCGAGATAGGCTACAAGGTTCCCGTCTTGGTCATAGCGACCGAGCGGCTCAATCACCAACGAAGCCGATTCGATATCTTTGGTGCCCGAGGACAGGTACGGGTTCAGGATCGACGGAGCCTGCCAGTAAATGATGCTGACATTGCCGTCCGATCCACGCTCGGCCATAGCCACAGGGGCCATCGCCGTGCTTGCAATCGCACCAAGCAAAAGGGTTTTGATTTTCATAAGTTACTCCCAAGTTGGACACGTTCGTGTCTCGATTATCTCCGCAAGGCCTGCGGGTTTGGCGTTGCCGCCCCAAGGTAAGGTTCTGATCAACAAAGATAATAGCGCTAACGATTTCGGTCTGCGCCGCCTCCCCAGGTCGGTTACATGGCGTATCGAAACAGAACCTGAGAAAAATGCAAGTAGTGCCGTCGCGAAAATGTGTAATGGGTTTGACTTTTCCCGGCGGCCCGCCTTAGCGTTCGGAATTCAGAAAAAGAATACCGTCGTCAAGGGAGCGCGCGCGTGCTGGATCAGCCTATTGCACAGATTAAAAAACTGCGGGTGGAGTTTCAGACGAAGGATGGCCCCATTGTCGGTGTTGAGGATGTCTCGTTCGAGGTCAAACCGGGTGAAACCGTTTGTATCGTTGGCGAATCGGGGTCTGGAAAATCGGTGTCGTCGCTGTCGCTGATGCGGTTGGTCGAGTTCGGTGGGGGTGAAATCGCGGGTGGTGAACTTCTGTTTGATCGCCGCGATGGGGGCGAGATGGACCTGTCCAAAGCCGATCCGGATCTGATGAAACAGATTCGCGGCAACGAGATCGGGATGATTTTTCAGGAGCCGATGACGGCGCTTAATCCGGTTTTTACCGTTGGTCGCCAGTTGACCGAAGGTCTGCGCATCCACAAGCAGATGTCAAAGGCACAGGCCGAGGACCGGGCGCTTGAGTTGCTGCGCCAGGTTCGCATCCCCGAGCCCGAGCGTCGTCTGAAACAGTACCCGCACGAGCTGTCGGGCGGGATGCGCCAGCGTGTCGTCATCGCGATGGCCATGGCCTGCGAGCCCCGCCTGCTGATCGCCGATGAACCCACCACAGCGCTGGACGTGACCATTCAGGCCGAGATCCTGGCCCTGATGGATCGCCTCAAGCGCGAAACCGGAACTGCGGTGATGTTCATCACCCACGACATGGCTGTGGTTGCCCAGATGGCTGACCGTGTTGTCGTTATGTATCGCGGCAACAAGGTCGAAGAGGGGACCGTCAAGGAAATCTTTGAAAACCCGCAACATGATTACACCAAGGCCCTTTTGGCCGCAGTACCGAAGCTGGGTGAAATGCAGGGCAAGTTGGCACCTGAACCGATGAAGTTGCTGGGTGTCGAGGGGCAGAAAATTGCGCCCATCCCCGGAACCGAAGAAGTTTTGTTGACCGTAAAGAACCTGACTACGCGGTTTCCTGTCAAAGGTGGTCTTCTGCGGCGCACGATCTCGAACGTTCATGCGGTCGAGGATGTGTCATTCACACTGAACAAAGGTCAGACACTCAGCCTTGTGGGCGAATCCGGGTGCGGAAAGTCCTCGGCCGGGCGTTCGATCCTGCGGCTGGTCGAGCCGATGGCGGGCGAGGTCAATCTGGACGGTGTCGATATCATGAAGCTGGACCCGTCCGGCCTGCGCAAGGCGCGGCTGGACATGCAGATGATCTTTCAGGACCCGTTCGCCTCGCTGAACCCACAGATGCAGCTGGTCGATCAGGTTGCCGAGCCGATGCGCAACTATGGCGTGGCGTCGGGATCCGAATTGCAGGACCGCGTGGCGCAGTTGTTCGACAAGGTGCAGCTGCCGCGCAGCTTCATGCGTCGTTTCCCTCATGAAATGTCCGGGGGACAGCGTCAGCGGATCGCGATTGCCCGCGCACTGGCCCTGAACCCCAAGCTGATCATCGCGGATGAGGCGGTCTCGGCCCTCGACGTGTCGGTTCAGGCACAGGTTCTGAACCTGATGATGGAGCTGCAGTCCGATCTGGGGCTGTCCTATCTGTTCATCAGCCATGACATGGCCGTGGTTGAACGTGTCAGCCACTATGTCGGCGTTATGTATCTGGGCCGCATTGTGGAACTGGGCCCGCGTGCACGTGTGTTTGAAAACCCGCAACACCCCTATACGCAGGCGTTGATGAAGGCAGTTCCAATTGCTGACCCAAACAAGCGAAAGACTGAAAAAGACCTGAACTTCAAACCGATCCCGTCACCGATCCACCCTGTCGACTACAAACCGGAACCCTCGCAATATCAAGAGGTTGAACCGGGTCACTTTATCCTGACCACAGACAGTGGGTACTGACACGATGGCCAAGCGCCTGACGCCGCTTGAGATCATGACCAAGCTGATCTCATTCCCAACCGTGAGTCGTGACACCAACCTGCCGTTGGTCGACTGGGTGGAAGAATACCTGCAAAGCCATGGGATCACGTCGCACCGCTGGCCTGATCCGGATCAGCCGCATAAGGCGGCGATCTTTGCGCATGTTGGCCCTTTGGAAGAAGGCGCAGTTGTGCTGTCTGGGCACACGGATGTCGTACCGGTTGACGGGCAACCCTGGGACACCGACCCCTTCACCGTGACCGAGGAGGACGGCAAATATTTCGGGCGCGGCACCTGTGACATGAAGGGATTTGATGCGCTTGCCATCTGGGCGCTGGTCGAGGCGCATTACGCACGTGTGAAACGACCGCTCCAACTTGCGCTGAGTTTTGATGAGGAAGTCGGGTGTACCGGGGCGCCGCCGATGATCGAGGCGATGCAGGGCGTTCTTCCCAAAGGCTCGGCGGTGGTTGTGGGCGAACCATCGATGATGCAGGCGGTGACGGGTCACAAGGGTGGGTTCGGCTTTGACACCCATATGGTCGGGTTCGAAGTTCACAGCTCGATCATGCACACAGGCGTCAACGCCATCATGGCGGCGGCCCCGTTGATCGACTGGGCCAACCAACAGAACGCGCGAAACATGGCGGCGCAACCCAGTACCGTTGCTGCCGTGTTCGATCCACCCTGGACAACCTGCCACGTCGGTATGATTGAAGGCGGAACAGCCCATAACATTACCGCCAAAGACTGCCGGTTCATGATGGATTTCCGGACTGTGCCCGATGAAACGCAGGCCCAATGGCGCGATGCCTATTTCGAACAGGTTCGGCAAGTTGAGGCTCAGATGCAGGCCGTTCACCCGGATACCCGCATCGAACTGACTGAAAACTTCGCGATTCCGGGGTTGATCCCGGAAGAGGATGGTGAAGCCGAAGCTCTGGTACGCGCCCTGACCGGAGACAACGCAAGCCATGTGGTCAGTTATGGGACCGAGGCAGGCCAATTTCAGGAGGCCGGGTATTCTGCCGTGATATGCGGACCCGGAGACATAGCGCAGGCCCATCAGCCGAATGAGTTCATTACGATTGAACAATTCGAAGCCGGTCATAAATTCATGCAGCGATTGGTTGAAAAACTATGCGCCTAGCCCGGTCTAAAATGGTGTCAGCGGTTGAGAGGGAGGTCTTGAGATGCCCGTAAAAAACAGACTTGCAAAAATGCATGGCGAGATCACCGAATGGCGTCGCCACCTGCACGCCCATCCGGAGCTGATGTATGACGTCCATGAAACTGCGGCGTTTGTCGCTGCCCGTCTGAAAGAATTTGGAGTGGACGAGATCACTCCGGGCGTTGGCAAAACGGGCGTTGTCGGGGTGATCAAAGGGCGCACGGACACGCAGGGGCGCGTCATCGGCCTGCGTGCAGACATGGACGCGCTTCCGATTGAAGAGGCGACAGGGCTGGACTATGCCTCGACCGTGTCGGGCAAGATGCACGCCTGCGGTCATGACGGGCATACTTCGATGCTGCTTGGGGCCGCGCAGTACCTTACCGAAACGCGCAATTTCGATGGCACCGTAGTTCTGATCTTCCAGCCTGCCGAGGAAGGCGGGGCCGGCGGTCTGGCCATGTGTCAGGACGGGTTGATGGACCGCTGGGGCATTCACGAGGTCTATGGCATGCACAATATGCCCGGTCTTCCGGTGGGAGAGTTCGCAATTCGCCCTGGCGCGTTGCTGGCCTCGTCCGATGAGTTTGAAATCACCGTCACTGGCAAGGGCGGACACGCCGCTGCACCGCACGAGGCAGTGGATACAACGCTGGTGGCCTCGCACATCGTTGTTGCCTTGCAATCGGTGGTGTCCCGGACCGTTGACCCGATCAAGCGAGTTGTCCTCACCGTTGGTACGTTTGTGACGGACAGCGTAGCGTCGAACGTGATCGCTCATTCGGTTCGTTTGCAGGGAACCGTGCGGACACTTGACCCCGAGTATCGCACAATCGCCGAAGAACGCGTGCGCCGGATCGCCGAGGATACGGCCTCGGCCTTTGGCGCGAAGGCGGAGGTTATCTGGACACCGGGATACCCGGTGACAGTGAATTCCGAGGCCGAAACAGGCTATGCCGCCGAGGCGGCAGCTGCGGTTGCGGGCAAGGTCAATGACAGCACGGACCCGATCATGCCGTCCGAAGATTTTGCCTATATGCTTGAAGAACGCCCCGGCGCGTACATCTTTATCGGGAACGGGGATACGGCCATGTGCCACCACCCGCAATACAACTTTGACGACGACGCGATCCCCGCCGGTTGCAGCTGGTTTGCCGAGCTTGTGGAACGACGATTGCCTGTCGCATGAAACAGGGAGAATGACATGCCGATCAAGAACCGTCTCGCAGAGATGCATGATGAGATCACCGGTTGGCGGCGTGACATTCACCAACACCCGGAAATTCTGTACGACACCCACCGCACCAGTGCGCTGGTTGCGGAAAAGCTGAACGAGTTTGGTTGCGACGAGGTCGTGACCGGCATCGGTCGCACCGGAGTCGTCGGGGTCATTCGCGGCAAAAGCGACACGCGGGGCCGTGTGATTGGCTTGCGCGCCGATATGGATGCCCTGCCGATGCAGGAACAGACCGGGTTGGACTATGCCTCAGAAATACCGAATGCGATGCATGCCTGCGGTCATGACGGGCATACTGCGATGGTTTTGGGGGCCGCCAAGTATCTGGCGGAAACCCGCAACTTTGATGGCACGGCAATTGTGATCTTTCAGCCTGCCGAAGAGGGTGGGAATGGCGCCGAGGCCATGTGCAAGGACGGTCTGATGGATCGGTTCGGCATTCAGGAAATCTATGCGATGCACAATGTGCCGGGTGTTCCCACCGGGCAGTTTGCCATTCGCTCAGGCCCGTTGCTGGCAGCGGCGGACGAGTTTGACATCCAACTTGAAGGGCGCGGCGGCCACGCGGCAAAACCTCATCAGACGATTGATACAACGGTGATGCTGTCGCAGCTGATCGTGGCGTTGCAGACGATCGTGTCGCGCAACGCGGATCCGATTTTGCAGGCCGTGCTGTCTGTGACCTCGGTCGAGACATCTTCGAAAGCGTTCAACGTGATCCCGCAATCGGCGCGGATACGCGGCACCGTTCGGACCCATTCCAACGAGTTGCGCGACCTGATCGAACAACGGCTGAAGGAAGTCTCGGAAGGGACCGCTGCAACATTTGGCGGGTCCGTGAACCTCACCTATACGCGCGGTGTTCCGGTGACGATCAATGCCGAAGCCCAGACGGGATATGCAGCAGAGGCTGCGGTGTCGGTTGGGGGCAGTTGCATTGAAGCGCCGATGGTGATGGGGGGCGAGGATTTCTCGTTCATGCTGGAAGAGAGGCCCGGGGCATTCATCGTCTTGGGCAACGGTGACAGTGCCGGGCTGCACCACCCCGAATACAATTTCAATGACGAGATCATCCCCATTGGGTGCTCGTGGTTTGCGGAAATGGTCGAGCGCCGGATGCCGGCGGCGTGACCTGAATCAGGAGAGAGAAAAGACATGCCAGTCAAGAACCGCTTTGCCGAATTGCAGAATGAAATCACGGAATGGCGAAGGGATCTTCACGAAAATCCAGAGATCCTGTTTGAGACCCACCGCACCAGCGCGAAGGTGGCCGAGAAGCTGAAGGAGTTCGGATGCGATGAGGTTGTAACCGGTATCGGACGTACCGGCGTTGTGGGGGTGATCAAAGGCAAGTCGGACAGTAAGGGAAAGGTGATCGGCCTGCGCGCAGATATGGATGCATTGCCGATACATGAGGCGACGGGGTTGGACTATGCCTCGAAAATGCCGGGTGCGATGCATGCCTGTGGTCATGACGGGCACACAGCGATGTTGCTGGGGGCGGCAAAGTACCTGTCGGAAACCCGCAACTTTGACGGCACCGTTGTCGTGATCTTCCAACCTGCTGAAGAAGGGGGCGGCGGGGGGCGCGAAATGTGCGAAGACGGCATGATGGACCGCTGGAACATTCAGGAAGTTTACGGAATGCATAACTGGCCGGGACAGCCTGTCGGCAAGTTCGCAATCCGACCGGGGTCGTTCTTTGCGGCGACCGATCAGTTCGACATCACCTTTGAGGGTCGCGGCGGACATGCGGCCAAACCGCATGAGACCGTGGATACCACAGTTCTGGCAGCGCAGGCTGTCCTAACGCTGCAAACGATTTCTTCGCGCAATGCCGACCCGATTGATCAGGTTGTGGTGTCAGTGACATCGTTCGAGACGTCATCCAAGGCGTTCAATGTGATCCCTCAGACCGTGCAGATCAAAGGCACGGTGCGCACCATGAGCAAGGGCATGCGGGATCTGGCTGAAAAGCGGATCAACGAGATTTGCAACGGTGTTGCGGGCACGTTTGGCGGTACCGCTGACGTGACCTATATTCGTGGATATCCGGTGATGGTGAACAGCGAAGAGCAAACAGAGTTTGCGGCGGATGTGGCCCGGTCGGTGTCCGGTGATTGCGACGAGGCACCTTTGGTCATGGGGGGCGAAGATTTTGCCTTCATGCTGGAGGAACGTCCAGGCGCCTACATTCTTGTGGGCAACGGTGACACCGCAATGGTTCATCACCCGGAATACAATTTCAACGACGAAGCCATTCCGGCCGGATGCAGCTGGTGGGCGGAGATTGTCGAACAGCGGATGCCAGCCGCCTGATGGAGAGCGTGGGGGCTCTGCCCCCACACCCCCGGGATATTTCTAGCCAGATGAAGCGGGATCCTCTGCTTGCAGATCAAGCACCGTGCAGAGGGTTTCGACGACGGCATCCAAGGCGGTCGACTGCGTATTGACGCAGGATTGTGCAGCCCTTCGGGCCGCTTGAAGGGCATTCTGATCTGACAGCCAATGTGAAACGGCCTCAGAGAGGTCAGCGGATGTTTGGACCTCGACAGCGCCCTTGGCGTCGATCAGCGGGGCAAAGGTTTCTGCAAAGTTGAAATACCCCGGGCCGGTGATCACTGCGGCCCCGGCCTGTGCCGGTTCAAATGGGTTGTGTCCGCCAATCTCTTTCAGTGACCCCCCAAGGAAAACGATCGGGCAAAGCGCGTACCAGGTTCCGGTTTCGCCCAGTGTGTCGGCAACATACACGCGCGTCGTATTTGTGATGGGTTCATTTTTTGACCGGAAGGACGCGTTGAGCCCGGCGTTGTTCAGAAGTTCTGCGACCTCGCCGCGCCGTTCGGGGTGGCGCGGGATCAGGAGCAGCAGAAGGTCGGGCCAATGCTGCAATAATGCCTTGTGGGCTGTCAGAACGCTGTCTTCTTCTCCGGCATGGGTGGAACTGGCGATCCAGACCGGTCTGGCAGCTAATTGCGCGCGAATGTCGTCCAGCGTGTTCTGGTCCACAGGCAGAGGATCGGACATGGCCTTGAGGTTGGTACCCGGCTGCACGCGTTGAGCAGGGGCGCCCATGGCAATCAGGTTGGAAGCTGTTTTGTCGTTTTGCGTCAGGAACAGGCGAAACTTATCCAGGATAAACCTTGCCGTTTTAGGGCGCTTTTTCCATCCGGCGACAGATTTGTCCGACAATCGTGCATTCAGCAGAGCCAGCGGAATGTCGCGCGCCGCGCTTTCGACAATCAGCCGCGGCCAGATCTCGCTTTCGACGAAGATCCCGGCATCGGGTTGCCAATGGTCCAGAAAGCGCCGGACCGGGCCGGCTGTGTCAAGCGGTGGGTACTGGTGCCGGGTGCGGGGCGGCAGGCGCTTTTCGATCAGGGCCGCTGAGGTTGGCGTGCCCGAGGTGATCAGAAACTCGACCCCGGGAAGGCGGGCGCTCAGCCGATTGATCAGAGTGAGGACCGACAAGCTTTCGCCGACGCTGGCGGCGTGGAACCAGATCAACTGCCCTGCGGGGCGGGGCTGACTGGCATGGCCAAGACGCTCGTGCTGGCGGTTGGCTGCTACGCCCGCGGCCTCAAGTTTCGTTCGGACGGTTCTCCAGACCAAAGGTGCGGCCAGAGAGATCAGGGCGCAGTACAGATGGTACAGCGCTGTGGGGCGGTCTTTGTGATCCGGCATGTATCAGCCGCCTGTATGGCTCATGTGGCGGCTCATTCGGCCATCGACTGACTGGCGGGAATAGTCGAAGTCATGGCCTTTTGGTTTCAGGTTGATCGCCGCGCGGATGGCATCTTCAAGCGGCTGTTCGGTGTCGGGGTAATCCCGCAATGCGCAGCGCAGATCCGCCATGTCCTCCTGCCCCAGACACATATAGAGTTCACCGGTGCAGGTCAGGCGCACGCGGTTGCAGCTTTCGCAGAAATTGTGAGACAGGGGCGTGATGAAGCCGATCTTCTGACCGGTTTCTTCCAGCCTGATATAGCGGGCCGGGCCGCCAGTGCGTTCGGCTAGATCCGTGATTGAGTAATGTTTTTCGTACTCTTTGCGCACATCCTTGAGCGACCAGTACTGGTCCAGGCGATCCTCGTTGCCGATATCGCCCATCGGCATGACCTCGATCCAGGTCAGGTCCATGTCGCGCTCGGCGCACCATTCAGTGATCTTGGGCAATTCGGGTTCGTTGAACCCCTTGAGCGCAACAGCATTGATCTTGATCCGCAGCCCAGCCTTTTGCGCCGCGTCGATGCCGTTCAGTACCTGTTTGAGGCGGCCCCAGCGTGTGACCTTGGCAAATTTGTCGTCATCCAGAGTGTCCAGGGATACATTCACACGGCGCACACCGGCGGCATAAAGATCTTCGGAAAAGCGATGCAATTGCGAACCGTTTGTCGTCAGCGTCAGCTCTTTCAACGCGCCGCTGTCCAAGTGGCGAGTCATGGCGTTGAAGAAAGTCATGATATTGCGACGAACCAATGGCTCACCGCCGGTAATGCGCAGTTTCTCGACGCCCATTCTTACAAAGGTCGAGCACATGCGATCCAGCTCTTCCAGCGTCAGAAGGTCTTTCTTGGGCAGAAAGGTCATGTTTTCGGACATGCAGTAGACGCAACGAAAATCACAGCGGTCCGTGACGGAGACGCGGAGATACGTGATAGCGCGGGCAAACGGGTCGATGAGCGGAGCTGACATGCGACATAGGTAAAGCTGTAACCTGCCTGCGACAAGTGCGAACTGCGCTTTGCACTGGATCACACCCGCATGGGGTTGTAGTTTCCGGGCATGAAAAAGGCATTTGTTTTTCTATGCGTTGTTTTGACCGGGTGCGACACTGTCCGGGCAACGAAGGAACGTGTGTTCGGGTCGGGGGACGAGGCGGCTGTGGCCGCATCGGATGTCGAAACTGCGCCAGTTGTCGCTGAGGAAGTTCTTCAGCCCGAGCCTGTTGCGGCACGCCCCAGTTGGGTCGGGGCCAAAACAACCATTGCCGGGCTTGGTGATCCGACCACGCCAGGACGCTGGATGCAGACGCCGCTGGTCGATAGCGAGGTAACGGCGCGGGTTGTTGTGCCCAGAACCGGCGCGCAGGCCTATATCACTCTGGTTCCTGCCGCAGGCCCGGAAAGTAGCGGCAGTCGCTTGTCGCTGGATGCCATGCGGACCCTTCTGGTGCCATTAGACGAACTGGTCGAAGTCGCGGTTTATGCCGACTGACTTTTCAGGTATTTGGCTGCTTCGCGGCGGGCAAACGGTTTCATTCCATCACCGTGTTTGTCCAAAAAAGCGATCACGCGTTCGGGGTCGTGTTTGGACAGTTCCCGCAGCCACCAGGCGATTGATTTCTGAATGAACCAGTCGCGATCCGGGACATATCCGGCGGCCCAGCCGAGGATACGGTCGCGGCGTTGCAGGTCTTCGGGCTTGGGGTGGTTCTGTTTGGTCCAGGGCAGCGTTGCGACAAGGGCGGCGCGCCGGGTCCACATGTGATCGGACTGTGTCCACTGTTCGACGGCATCCAGCCTCTCGGGATCGGCCATCAGTCGTTTTTGTATCGCCATGCAGGCATGATCGGCGACGGCCCAGGCGTCAAAGACCGGTAGCCAGCTTTGAAGCAGGTCCCAAACCTGATCGTCGGGCCGGATGCGGGCTTGGGTCAGAAGCTTGGCCGCGGCAAGGCGCCCTTCGTGGATATCGGTTTGCCACAGCGCCTTGGCCAGCGTGACGCGTTTGTTCACATCCAGCTCTTGCCGCCATGTTTTGGTCAGATCGTTGAGAACCGGATTGGCGACACCCAGATAGACGCGATCCGCCTTGTGATAACTGGCCATCTGACCCGCACGTTCGGGGTCGGCATGGGCTTTGATCTGATCAAGAAAAGGGGTCAGCATTGGGGGCAGACCGGAGCGCCTGTCGGTTCGCCGTCAATCGTCTGGCTGTTCTTTTCGGCCCAATAAGACCGGATGTCGCCGTCCGTCTTGCCATCGACCCATTTCTGCATCGTGTCGCGGTCGGACTGGAATTCCATGAACGGCACTGCATACCCGCAAGAGGTCTGAACCATTTCGATCGACTGGTCATAGATCTGTCGCGCGCTGCGGTGGTTGGGGAAAAGATTGGCCAGTTCATCCCAGCCGTCATCTCCGACGTGCAGAGTGCGGGCTGTGCCATATGTGCGCAGGATCAGTGGGCGCGTGGTGAAGGAGCACCACATCAGTGTCATCCTGTTGACCTGCATCAGATGCCCCGCCGTCTCGTTGCCGCTGCCAGTCAGGTTCATCCAGACGATGCGGTTTGGCCCCAGCACCCGCAGCGAGTCCATACCTTTGGGCGAGATATTGACCTTTCCCTCGGTCCCGGCGGTGCCGACGAAGAACATATGCTGATCTTCGATGAACTTTTGATGCGCGTCATCAAGCCGGGGAAACTGTTTGGACATGGGTCACTCTACCGTCACTGATTTTGCCAGATTGCGCGGCTGGTCTACATCCGTCCCTTTGGCTACAGCTGTGTGATAGGCCAGCAACTGTGCGGGAACCGAATAAAGGATCGGCGCAAGACTGGTGTGAACATGCGGCATCCGGATCGTGCACCAGACTCCGTCTCCGGCCTCGTCAATTCCATCATCATCAGACACAAGGATCACTTTGCCCTTGCGCGCCATCACTTCCTGCATGTTTGACACGGTCTTGTCGAACACAGTGTCACGGGGGGCCATGACAACCACGGGCATATGCTTGTCGATCAAGGCGATGGGGCCATGTTTCAACTCGCCCGATGCATAACCTTCGGCGTGGATGTAGCTGATTTCCTTGAGCTTCAGCGCCCCTTCCATTGCCAGCGGATACATCAGGCCACGGCCCAGGAACAGAACATCGCGCGCCTCGGACAGGCGTTGGGCTGCTTTGCGGATCGCCCGGTTCTGATCCAGTGCTGTGTTCAGCACGGTCGGCAATCCGCGCAGCGCAGCGGCATGATCGGCGATTTCCTCATCCGTCAGGGTGCCGCGATCTGTCGCCGCCTTGAGCGCGAGCATCAGCAAAACGCTTAGTTGACAGGTGAAGGCCTTGGTCGAAGCCACACCGATTTCAACGCCAGCATAGATCGGCAGGGCGATATCGCTTTCCCGAGCAATCGAGCTTTCAGGGACATTGACGACAGAAACGATCTTGTCCGCCTTGCCCTCGCAATAGCGCAGCGCGGCCAGGGTGTCGGCGGTTTCTCCTGACTGGCTGACAAACAGCGCCAGTGTGCGAGCCGTGATCGGAGGTTCGCGGTAGCGAAACTCGCTGGCGATATCGACCTCAACCGGCATCTTGGCCAGTTGTTCGAACCAGTATTTCGCGGTCAGGCAGGCGTAAAACGCGGTGCCGCAGGCGACCATGGTCAGACGGTCCAGCTTGCTGAAATCCAGCTCGGCGTCGGGGAACACCACTTGATCACCGCCCGTGGGCAGGTAGGATCGGATGGCCTCGGCCACGACGATAGGCTGCTCAGCGATTTCCTTGGCCATGAAATGCTTATGCTCGCCCTTGTCGGCGCGCGCATGATCCAGCTTGATCTTGCGCTTTTCCCGGTTGGCCAGTTCACCGGCTTCGTTGCGGATTTCCAGCGATGTTCGGGTCAGAACCGCGCGGTCGCCTTCCTCAAGATAAGTGATCTGGTTGGTCAGCGGCGCAAGGGCAATGGCGTCCGAGCCCACATACATTTCACCATCGCCGTGGCCGATGGCCAGGGGTGATCCTTTGCGGGCCGCTACAATCAGGTCATCCTCACCATCGAAAAGGAATGCAAGGGCGAAGGCACCTTCCAACTTGTCGATGGTCTTGAAAGCGGCCTCGACCGGGGACATGCCTGTGTTGAGGTGATGTTCCGTCATCAGCGCGACGGTTTCAGTGTCGGTTTCGGTCTTGAAGGCCACGCCGTGTTTGGCCAGTTCCGCCCTCAGGTCGCGGTAGTTTTCGACAATTCCGTTGTGAACCACGGCCACCGGGCCCGCCTTGTGGGGATGCGCGTTGTTGACGGAAGGCGCACCATGTGTGGCCCATCGGGTGTGACCAATGCCGGATTTACCGGGCAGCGGATCATGCACCAACAGATCGCTGAGGTTGACCAGTTTGCCGACCGCACGGCGACGACCCAGGACACCGTCATTAACGGTTGCAATCCCGGCGCTGTCATAGCCGCGATATTCCAGCCGTTTCAGGGCTTCTACCAGTATAGGAGCCGCTTCATGCTGCCCCAAGACACCTACAATTCCACACATATCTCAGGCCTCGTTATCGCGGCGAGCCTTCTTCGCCTTCAACATATCAAACAGTTTTCTCGCGTAGCCGGGTTTGTTTTCCTGCTTGGCACGCGCCACGGCCAACGCCTCGGGCGCCACGTCTTTGGTCACCACGGTGCCTGTCGCTGTCATTGCGCCATCGCCCACAGTGACCGGGGCCACGAGCATGGTATTGGAGCCGATAAAGACATTCGCACCAATGGTGGTCTTGTGCTTCATCACGCCATCATAGTTGCAGGTGATTGTTCCCGCGCCGATATTCGTCGCAGCACCCACTGATGCGTCCCCGATATAGCTGAGGTGGTTGACCTTCGCGCCTTCGGCAATTTCTGCATTCTTGATCTCGACGAAATTGCCAACCCGCGTGTTTTCGGCCAGTTCCGCGCCGGGGCGCAGCCGCGCGTAGGGGCCGACAATGGCGCCGCGACTGACATGGCACCCTTCCAGATGGGAAAAGGCCCGGATGGTTGCACCGCTTTCGACGGTCACTCCGGGGCCGAAGACCACGTTGGGTTCGATTACTGTGTCACGCCCAATCACAGTGTCTGCGGACAAGTATACCGTATCCGGTGCCATCAATGTGACACCCATATCCAGCAGTTCTGCCCGCGCGCGCGCCTGAAACACCGCGTCGGCGGCAGCCAGATCAGCGCGTGAGTTCACGCCCAGCGTCTGGGCCTCGTCACAGGCGACGGCGGTTACGTTCAGACCGCGTTTGCGGGCGATCTCAACTACGTCTGTCAGGTAGTATTCGCCTGAGGCATTGTTGTTTTCAACGGCGTCAATCAGCGAAAAAAGCAACTGGGCATTACAAGCTAAAAGGCCCGAGTTGCAAAATGTTATGGTGCGCTCTTCATCTGATGCGTCTTTGAATTCGACAATGCGTTCCAACGTGTCGCCATTCATGACCAACCGGCCATAGCGGGCCGGATCAGCCGCTTCGAACCCAAGGATGACCAGGTCGTTCCCAGATCGAGCCTCGACCATCCGTTCCAGCGTGTCGTGTTGTAAAAACGGGGTGTCGCCGTAAAGAACCACGATATCACCGTCGAACCCGTCCAGTGCCGTCCTGGCCTGACCGACCGCGTGGGCCGTACCCAACTGTTCTTCCTGAACGGTTATCCGGGCATCTTCGTCTTCGTCCTGAGCAACCTTTGCTACAGCATCGGACCCGTGGCCGGTAACGATCACCGTACGTTCGGGCGACAGGACAGACCCGGCGCGCATCGCGTGAACAAGCATCGGAGCCTGAGCGATGGGATGCAGGACTTTGGGAAGATCCGAATTCATCCTGGTGCCTTTTCCGGCGGCAAGGATGACAAGGGCAATGGTCATGAAATCGTTTTCTCTTTGTGTTTTGTTGCCGACCGTTTTATCCGCTGAGGGCAAAGGCGCAAGCTGTTCGGCCATCAAACAAGATTGCCGATTGAAACAGGGCACGGCGAAAACCTGCCGAAACAGGAGGCTACATGCGGACCGTCATCTTCGATCTGGACGGCACATTGGCGGATACATCGGGCGATTTGCTGGCTGCGGCGAACCATTGTTTTCGCGAAATGGGGCATGGTGATGTGCTGGTCCATGGGCAGGATGCAGGCATTGCGTTGCGCGGCGGGCGCATGATGTTAACCCAAGGGCTGAAACGCGTTGGAGCTTACGACGAGGACACCGTTCAGACCTATTATCCTGTTCTGCTTGAGGCTTACGCGCAGGATATCGACACCCACACAAGCTTCTATCCGGGAGCGTTACAAGCCGTCGAGATGCTGAGTAACGCGGGCTACGGTGTCGGCATTTGCACCAACAAGCCGGAACATCTGGCCGAATTGTTACTAACGCGCATGGGAGTGCGGGATCGTTTTGCCTCGTTGGTCGGTGCGGATACGCTGCCGGTGCGCAAACCGGACCCGGCCCCTCTGCGCGAGGCTGCGCGCCGTGCCGGTGGCGACCCGGCCTGTTGCGTGCTGATCGGCGACTCGGATACTGACCGCAATACCGCCCGGGCGGCAGGGGTCCCATCGGTTTTGGTGACTTTCGGACCGTCAGGGGAGGACATGGCAGCGCTGGAGCCCGAAGCGCTGCTGCATCATTTTGATGACTTGCCCGATCTTGTGCCTGATCTGATTGGTGCGGCAGCCTGAAACCTTGACCGGACCCTGTCGGAGAGCCAGAAAAAGACCATGACGGAAACATTCACTGGTAATTTCACGCAGCAGGAACCCCTTCCAGACGATGCAATCGAGGCAGCGCTGGCTGTTCTGCGTCACGGGCGGCTGCATCGTTATAACGTGGTCCCCGGTGAGTTGGGGGAAACGGCCCTGTTGGAGCAGGAGTTTGCGGCACAGATGGGGGCCAAGTATTGCTTGGCGGTTTCCTCTGGCGGTTATGCGCTTGCCACCGCGTTGCGGGCCGTCGGTGTGCAGCCGGGCGACCCGGTTCTGACCAACGCGTTCACTCTGGCCCCGGTGCCGGGATCAATTGCCTCGGTCGGGGCGCGGGCGATCTTTGTCGGCGTCACCGAAAACCTGACCATCGATCTGGAGGATCTTGAGGGTAAACTGGATCAGGCCCGTGTCCTGATGCTTAGCCATATGCGCGGGCATCTGTGTGATATGGATCGTCTGATGCAGATGTGTGACGCGGCGGGCGTTATCGTGATCGAGGATTGCGCACACACGATGGGCGCGGCTTGGCGCGGTCAGTTATCGGGACGGCAGGGGGCAATCGGGTGTTATTCCTGCCAGACCTATAAGCACGTAAACTCGGGCGAGGGTGGTTTGCTGGTTACAGATGACGCGGAACTGGCGGCCAAGGCTACAATGCTGTCGGGGTCATACATGCTGTATGAACGCCATCTGGCAGCGCCGGGACCTGAAGTGTTCGAGCGGATAAAGTACACCACACCCAATGTGTCCGGTCGCATGGACAATTTGCGCGCCGCTATCCTGCGCCCTCAGTTGCGGGATCTGGACCGGCAGGTGGAACGGTGGAACGAGCGCTATAGCGAGATCGAAACCGGACTGCGTGGCACTCCGGGCCTGACGATTGTCGAGCGCCCCGAAGAGGAAACCTATGTCGGGTCTTCGATCCAGTTTCTGCTGTTGGATTGGTCGCCTGAGCAGATTGCTGACGTTATCAGCCGCTGCGCCGCGCGTGGGGTCGAGATCAAATGGTTTGGCGGGGCTGAACCAACAGGGTTCACGTCGCGCTATGACAGCTGGAGATATTTCGAAAGTGAACAGATGCCGGAAAGTGACCGTGTTCTGGCAGGCATCATGGATATGCGTGTGCCGCTGACCTTTTCGCTGGAGGATTGCCGAGTGATCGCGCGCATCATCCGAGCCGAAGTGGGCGCAGTTTATCAATCCTAGCCAAACAGAGTGCGCTTTCAGCGCACGCTCGACCCTTGAGAGCGCCGCCCGGTCCAGGCGGCGTTTTGTGTTTTGGTCCAGGCTTTCACAAAGATTGACCGAAGATAGATTCGCTGCTAGAGATTTATTGAACACTTGTTCATTAATGCGGAGGGAGGACACAGATGTTCATGGCCACGATGAAGTTTGATCTGGGTGAGGATGTGAACGCCCTGCGCGAGATGGTACATCGGTGGGCGCAGGAGCGCGTCAAGCCGATGGCGGCTGAGATTGATGCCAAGAACAGCTTTCCGAATGAACTGTGGAAAGAAATGGGAGAGCTTGGTCTTTTGGGTGTCACCGTGCCAGAAGAATACGGCGGTGCGGGCATGTCCTATTTGGCGCATACAATTGCTGTCGAAGAGGTCGCGCGCGCCTCGGCCTCGGTTTCGTTGTCTTATGGGGCGCATTCCAACCTGTGTGTGAACCAGATCAAGCTGAACGGTTCGGAAGAGCAGAAACAGAAATACCTGCCGCGCTTGGTCTCGGGCGAACACGTAGGCGCGCTGGCAATGTCGGAACCTTCCGCAGGTTCGGACGTGGTGTCGATGAAGCTGCGGGCGGAAAAACGCAACGACCATTACCGCCTGAACGGCAACAAGTACTGGATCACAAACGGGCCGGACGCGGATACACTGGTGGTTTATGCTAAGACGGACCCCGATGCCGGATCAAAAGGCATTACGGCATTTCTGATTGAAAAAGAGATGAAGGGTTTTTCGACCTCGCCCCATTTCGACAAGTTGGGGATGCGCGGGTCGAACACAGCTGAACTGATCTTTGAAGATGTTGAAGTGCCGTTCGAGAATGTGTTGGGAGAAGAGGGCAAGGGCGTAGCCGTGCTCATGTCAGGTCTGGACTATGAGCGCGTGGTTCTGGCCGGGATCGGCACCGGCATCATGGCCGCCTGTCTGGATGAGGTGATGCCGTATCTGGCCGAGCGCAAGCAATTCGGCAAACCGATTGGCAGTTTCCAACTGATGCAGGGCAAGATTGCCGACATGTATACCGCGATGAACTCGGCGCGGGCCTATGTCTATGAGGTGGCTAAGGCCTGTGATCGTGGAGACGTCACCCGGCAGGATGCAGCGGCGTGCTGTCTTTACGCATCCGAACAGGCGATGGTTCAGGCGCATCAGGCGGTTCAGGCGCTGGGCGGGGCAGGGTTTCTGTCTGACGCACCGGTCAGCCGGATCTTCCGGGACGCCAAGCTGATGGAGATCGGCGCAGGTACCAGCGAGATTCGACGGATGCTGATCGGCCGGGAAATGATGAACGAAATGCGCTGAATGAAGACGCCCCGCAGACGAGGTTACAGCGGGGCGTTTCGATCAAAGGATCAGAAGCGATGAACGTAGGAAATACCGACCAGCCAAGGGTCGATGTTCGCAGTGCCAATATCGGCTCCGTTCAGAGTGACGTCCGAGTCGATGTCGAACCAGCGTACATTCAGACGGACCGCACCTTTGTCGGTGATCATGTAGTCGAGACCGGCTTGCAGCGAAACGCCGAAGGAATCATCGACCTTGAGGTTGCCAAGGGCAGATTGCTCGTCAAAGAAGATGGTATAGTTCAGACCGGCGCCGACATAGGGCTTCCAGGCGCTATTGGTCGGGAAGTGATAGTTCAGCGACAAGGTGGGCGGCAGATGCTTGACGCTGCCAGCGTCCACGCTTCCGCCCAAGGTGACGTTATGTTTGAACGGGGTCGCGGCCAGCAGCTCGATCCCCAAATTGTCCTGGATGAAATACTCGGCGGTGAAGATCGGGCGCGTATCCGAGTCGATATCGGCGCTAAGGCCGGCCAGAGTTCCGTTGTTGGATTTCGGGTCCAGGTACCCCACACCGATACCGAGAGCCCAATCCCCCTGAGATTGGGCAAACGCAGGGGCGGCCAGAGCCACCAACGCGGTGGAAAGAGTCAAAGCGGCGAGTTTCTTGGTCATTGTCTTGCCTTTGGTTTCGTTGATGACCTTGGTGTTGCAGCGACTGAAATTGCCCACTCTGATCTGCATCAAGTAAACGTGAAAGAACTGGCTGCAGATGAATCGATAAGTGCAGGAAATATAGGGAAAATTCGCCGTGCTAACCGCTGAGCGCATACCGGGTTTGCGCCCGGATGGAGGCTGGAATCTGCCGGACAGGCTGAACATGGCGCAGCAGTGCCTGCGGCATGCGGGGGACCGGGTCGCGCTGATCGATTTGACCGGACCGGACCCGCAGCACATCAGCTTTGCGCAGCTGTCGCAAATGACAGACGGAATAGCCCGCGCATTATTGCGCCATGTGCAACCCGGTGATCGCGTCGGAGTGTTGCTGAGCCAGTCGCCATGGTGCGCGGCGGCTCATCTGGCGATCTGGAAGATCGGGGCTGTGTCGGTCCCTTTGTTCAAACTGTTCAAGCAGGACGCGCTGCGGTCGCGGGTCAGTGACGCTGGTGCCCGGATTGTACTGACCGACGCCGAAGGGGCTGATCTGTTGGGTGATCTGGCCACGCCCTTGATTGCATCGGAGATTGGTGAAGATGGCCCCGCTGTACCATTTGCCGAGACCAGCCCAGATGATCCGGCTGTGTTGATCTATACCTCGGGCACCACCGGCAGCCCGAAGGGCGCGCTGCATGGACACCGGGTTCTGACCGGGCATTTGCCTGGAGTTTCGATCAGCCATAATCACTTGCGCGAAGGTGACTGTCTTTGGACTCCGGCGGATTGGGCGTGGATCGGCGGGCTGTTCGATGTGCTGATGCCGGGTCTTGCGCTGGGCATTCCGGTCGTTGCCGCGCGGCTTGAGAAATTCACCCCCGAGGCCTGCGCTGACATCATCGCGCGTGGCGGGGTGCGGAACGTCTTTTTCCCACCAACGGCGCTGCGAATGCTCAAGGCAGCGGAACAGGTGATCCCCGGTCTGCGCTCGGTCGCATCCGGGGGAGAACCGCTGGGTGCCGAAATGCTGGCATGGGGCCAGAAGGCCTTTGGTCTGACGATCAACGAGTTTTACGGCCAGACTGAATGCAACATGGTCGTATCCTCCTGCGCCGACGATTTCCCTGTGCGCCCGGGTTGTATCGGTCAACCGGTGCCGGGGCATGAGGTTGCGGTGATTGATGAGGACGGCAACCCGACCGGCGAAGAGGGCGACGTGGCCATCCGGCGCGGCTCGGCCTCGATGCTGCTGGAATACTGGAACCGTCCTGAGGCGACGGCTGAGAAGTTCCGGGATGACTGGCTGATCACCGGCGACCGCGGCGTGTGGGAGGGCGACTATCTGTGCTTTGTCGGTCGGGATGATGACGTGATTACCTCCGCCGGGTATCGCATTGGCCCAGCTGAGATCGAGGATTGCCTGCTGACCCACCCGGCAGTGGCGACGGTTGGCGTGGTCGGAAAACCTGACCCGCTGCGGACCGAGATCGTCAAGGCTTATGTGGTGTTGAAGACGGGGGCCGAGGCGGCGGAACAGGAGTTGCAGGACTGGGTCAAAGAACGTCTGGCGCATTATTCGTATCCGCGCGAGGTGGCGTTTCTGGAGGAACTGCCGATGACGGTGACCGGGAAGGTAATCCGGAAGGAATTGAAAGCGCGGGCGGCGGGGGAGATTGGTTCGTGAGAGCGACTCGCGTCATAAGCAGGTTACTATGGTCGGCCTCGGTCGCTCTGATCTTTCCGTCAGCAGCACTGAGTACTGACGATGATCCGAGTCAGTTCCATGAGCCCGTCCTCGGCGTTGAAGATTGGTTAGATGGGTGCGCGCGACTCAGCGAAGAAACGGTGATGACGGTTTCGAAAACCGAACTGGAAACCGACTGTGTCTTGTTAGCGTTGGAATATTGTACACGGGAGCAGTCGAACTCTTATGGCGAGATATGTCACGACATTTTGGTTGAGCATATTCTATTTCGAAGTGAAGAAATTTCGAAATCATTGCCTGTGAACCCGAACCTAACGGAAGTCAGGCGTTTTTCGTATGCCAATGCTTTGCAGCGTGCGTCGGAAGTTACTCAAGCAATTTGCGGTGCCGATTTGTCTGAAAAACAGTGCCAATTAAAGAATGCAACTTTGAGGTGGCTGGATTTGCGGCATGCAGACCGGCTGCTGGAGGGTGAACGAAAATGAAACTCACATCCAAAGCCATGCCCGGCTCCGAGGGCTTCAAGACAAACCGCACCGCTCATCTCGATGCGCTGGCGCAAATCTCTGCTGCTGCCGAAACCGCCCGTATGGGGGGCGGTGAGAAATCCCGAGCGCGGCATGAATCCCGAGGCAAGATGTTGCCGCGCAGGCGGGTGGCGAACCTGCTTGATCCGGGGTCTCCGTTTTTGGAAATCGGCGCGACAGCGGCGCATGGGATGTATGGCGATGCAGCACCTTGTGCCGGGGTCATCGCGGGGATTGGCCGGGTGCAGGGGCGCGAAGTCATGGTGGTGTGTAACGATGCCACCGTGAAGGGCGGCACCTATTATCCGATGACCGTCAAGAAGCACCTGCGCGCGCAGGAGATTGCCGAGGAAAACCATCTGCCCTGCATCTATCTGGTCGACAGCGGCGGCGCGAACCTGCCCAATCAGGATGAGGTGTTCCCAGACCGCGACCACTTTGGGCGTATCTTCTACAATCAGGCGCGGATGAGCGCGAAGGGTATCCCTCAGATTGCCGTGGTGATGGGATCATGCACGGCGGGTGGGGCCTATGTTCCTGCAATGTCCGATGTGACGATCATCGTAAAGGAACAGGGCACGATCTTTCTGGCAGGGCCACCATTGGTCAAAGCTGCGACGGGTGAGGTTGTCAGCGCCGAGGATCTGGGTGGCGGCGATGTGCATACGCGCCTGTCGGGTGTGGCAGATTATCTGGCCGAAGATGACGCACATGCGCTGGCATTGGCGCGGCGGGCTGTCGGGTCATTGGGGGGTGCCGGGCTGAAGCCCGGCCTACGGTTCGAAGCACCCGAGGAGCCAGCTTATGATCCCGAGGAAATTCTGGGGGTCGTTCCCGCCGACCTGCGCACGCCCTATGACATCCGTGAAGTGATTGCACGGCTGGTCGATGGGTCGCGGTTTGATGAGTTCAAACCCCGATTTGGCGAGACACTGGTCACCGGCTTTGCCCATGTCAAAGGGTGCCCAGTCGGGATCATTGCCAACAATGGCGTGCTGTTCTCGGAGGCCGCGCAAAAAGGCGCGCATTTCGTGGAGCTGTGTTCGCAGCGCAAAACCCCGCTGGTGTTTTTGCAGAACATCACCGGCTTCATGGTTGGTCGCAAATACGAAAACGAAGGCATCGCGCGGCATGGGGCCAAGATGGTGACCGCCGTGGCCACCACCAACGTGCCCAAGATCACCATGCTGGTCGGCGGGTCCTTCGGGGCTGGCAACTACGGCATGGCCGGTCGCGCATATCAGCCGCGGTTTCTGTGGACCTGGCCGAACTCGCGGATCTCTGTGATGGGGGGTGAGCAGGCAGCCGGTGTTCTGGCCACCGTCAGGCGCGATGGGATCGAACGACAGGGCGGCACCTGGTCGGCCGAGGAAGAGGCCGAATTCAAACGTCCGACGCTGGAGATGTTCGAAGAGCAATCGCACCCGCTTTATGCCTCGGCCCGTCTCTGGGATGACGGCATCATCGACCCGCGCAAAAGTCGCGATGTGCTCGCCTTGTCTCTGAGCGCCGCACTGAACGCCCCGATAGAGGAGACACGTTTCGGCGTGTTCAGGATGTAAGATGAACGTTTCATTGAATGACGTCATGGCACGCTATCCGGGTGCCCAGACTTTCAAGTTTGGTGACAATGCCCGGCTGAGTGCTGAGCTGCTGGCATTGGTACGATCAGGGCGGAAAACGGCAACCTGTGGTGCGTTGCGCGACTATCCCGAAGGCAGCCCTGACACTCCTGTGGTCGGTCGGAGGGATATTGCGATGGAATGGGATGATCGTCCGGCCTTGGTGATCGAAACGGTCGAGGTCTCGACCTGCCGATACTGCGACGTAACCGAGGATTTCGCGTTGGCAGAGGGCGAAAATGAAACGCTTGAGGGATGGAGAGAGGGTCATCGCCAGTATTTCGAACGCAATGGCGGATTTGATCCGGAGATGGAGCTGCTATGCGAGCGATTTCGACTTGTCGAAGATCTGGCGGTTGAGGGGTAAGCTATGTTCAACAAAATCCTGATTGCCAACCGGGGCGAGATTGCTTGCCGGGTTATGGAAACCGCTCAGAGGATGGGCGTATCTTGCGTTGCTGTTTATTCCGATGCGGACGCGGCGGCCAAGCATGTGCAGATGGCGGATGAGGCCATTCATATCGGCGGCCCCGCCCCGGCGGAAAGCTATCTGAAGGGCGATGTGATCATTCAGGCGGCGTTGGACACAGGCGCGCAGGCGATTCATCCCGGCTATGGATTCCTGTCAGAGAACCCCGATTTTGTCGACGCGGTCGAGGCCGCGGGTTTGACCTTTATCGGCCCATCAGCGGATGCGATCCGCAAAATGGGCCTCAAGGATGCGGCCAAGGTGTTGATGGAACAGGCTGGCGTGCCCGTGGTGCCCGGCTATCACGGCGACAATCAGGATCCCGAACACCTGGCGGGTGCGGCTGATGCGATTGGGTATCCGGTGTTGATCAAGGCGGTTGCAGGCGGTGGCGGTAAAGGTATGCGTCTGGTCGAACGCCCCGAGGATTTTCGTTCCGCATTGGACAGCGCACGGGGCGAAGCCAGAACCGCTTTTGGCAACGACGCCGTGCTGGTCGAGAAATTCGTGGCCAAACCCCGCCATATCGAAGTGCAGGTGTTTGGCGATGGTAAACATGCCGTGCATCTGTTCGAACGCGACTGCTCGTTGCAACGCCGCCATCAGAAAGTGATCGAAGAGGCACCAGCCCCGGGCATGACTTCTGAGATGCGGGAGGCGATGGGGCAGGCCGGTGTGCGTGCCGCCGAGGCGATCGGGTACAAGGGTGCAGGCACGGTGGAGTTCATCGTCGATGCCTCGGACGGGCTGCGCCCCGACAGATTCTGGTTCATGGAGATGAACACCCGCCTGCAGGTGGAACACCCAGTTACAGAGGCCATCACCGGCATCGATCTGGTGGAATGGCAGTTGCGCGTTGCAGCAGGAGAGAGCCTTCCCAGGCAACAGGATGATCTGTCGATCTCGGGTCACGCCTTCGAAGCCCGGCTTTATGCCGAGGATGTACCAAAGGGGTTCTTGCCGGCGACAGGTACATTGACCCATCTGGTTTTCCCGGCCAACTGCCGAGCTGATAGTGGTGTTCGCACAGGTGACACGATCAGCCCCTGGTATGACCCGATGATTGCCAAAGTGGTGGTGCATGGTCCGACCCGCGCGGTTGCGCTTGAGACGTTGAACCGAGTGCTGCGGGAGACCGAAGTGGCGGGCACCGTTACGAATCTCGCCTTTCTGGGCGCGCTGACCCGCCATAACGGATTTGCCTCGGGCGATGTAGATACGGGCCTGATCGGGCGCGATCTTGACGGGTTGGTGCAGGAATCGCCGACTTCGGCCACAACCGCTGTTGCGGCTGCGATGACCGCACTGAATCTGGTGGATGTCGCGCCTGACACCGGGTTTTCGCTCTGGGCTCCGTTGCATCGGGCAGTGCAATTGTCCGATCAGGGAGAGGTTCTTGATCTTGACGTGCAGGTCGATGGTTCGGATCGCCAGCTTTGGCAGCTGGGCGAACACCGTGTCGTGGCCGAGCGGATCTCGGGGCGGTGGGCGCTGAACGGTATGTCGATGCCCCGGGTGGCTGTCAGCGGAACTACTTTGACCGTATTTACTGACTACGGTCGCAGTTTCGACGTTATCGATCCGCTTGACCGGGATGCCAGCGCGACGGGTGACACCAACGTGATCGAGGCGCCGATGCCGGGTCTGGTCAAGGCAGTCTTTGCCACCGCGGGGCAAACCGTTCAAGAAGGCGACCGTTTGGCTATTCTCGAAGCGATGAAAATGGAGCATTCGTTGCTGGCCGCGCGAGATGGTGTGGTGGCCGAGGTGCTCGTCAAAGATGGCGCGCAGGTCGAGGCTGGGGCGGCTTTGGTGCGTTTGGAAGAAGAGTGATCTGTACCCGCGCGGTTTGACGTGGCACGGTCGCGCGATCCGTATTTGGAATGAGAACAAGCCATAAGGGGTTCTGACATGGGTGATCTGGTCGAAATCTACGAAGTTGGACCGCGCGACGGGCTGCAAAACGAAACACGTGAGATACCGGTTGCCGACAAGGTGGCGCTGATCAATTGCCTCAGCCGCGCCGGATTTCGACGGATCGAAGTTGCAAGCTTTGTCTCTCCTAAATGGGTTCCTCAAATGGCGGGGTCGGCGCAAGTTCTGGCCGGTATTACCCGCGCGGACGGAGTGCGGTACGCGGCGTTGACGCCGAATATGCGCGGATACGAGGATGCGCTGGCCGCCAAAGCGGAGGAGATTGCCATTTTTGCGTCTGCTTCCGAGTGGTTTTCCAAGGCAAACATCAATGCCTCGATCGCCGAGTCAATCGAACGGTTCACGCCGATTCTCGAAGCGGCGCGCCATATCGACCTTCCGGTTCGCGGCTATGTCTCTTGCGTGACGGATTGCCCTTATGACGGCCCGACCCCGCCCGAGAAAGTGGCCGAAGTTGCCGACCGGCTGTTTGCGTTGGGCTGTTACGAGGTGTCATTGGGGGACACGATCGGGCAAGGCACGCCAGACAAGATCGCTCATATGCTTCTGGCGGTGCGGGAAAGGGTTCCTGTGACGCGGCTTGCCGGGCATTTTCATGACACCAATGGGCGTGCAATCGACAATATCGATGCGGCACTTTCGCTGGGGGTGCGCGTGTTCGATGCGGCCGTGGGTGGGCTTGGCGGTTGCCCGTATGCTCCGGGGGCCGCGGGCAATGTCGCGACTGAAACCGTTGCAGCGCATTTGCACCGGTTGGGCTACCAAACCGGTCTGGATATCGATGTGGTCGAAGAGGCCGCGCAGATGGCCAAGGCGTTGAGAGGCTAACATGTTCGAAACAATCTCGATTTCAGCAGACGAACGCGGTGTTGCCACGTTAACTCTGGACCGGGCGGAAAAGCACAACGCGCTGTCGGGTCAAATGATCACCGAGCTGACACAGGCCGCGTCGCAACTGGGTCAGGATGGCTCTGTCAGGGTGGTCGTTCTGGCCGCTGCGGGAAAGACGTTTTGCGCCGGTGGTGATCTGGGGTGGATGCAGGACCAGATGGCGGCCGACAAGGCGACGCGATTTGTCGAGGCGCGCAAGCTGGCCGAGATGTTGCAGGCGTTGAACACAATGCCCAAACCCCTGATCGGGGCACTACAAGGCAACGCCTTTGGCGGAGGCGTTGGGATGGCCGCCGTGTGCGATGTTGCCATCGGTGTAGATAGTCTGAAGATGGGACTGACCGAGACCCGGCTGGGGCTGATTCCGGCGACAATCGGCCCTTATGTTATCGCTCGTATGGGTGAGGCGCGGGCACGGCGTGTGTTCATGTCGGCCCGGTTGTTCGATGCGCCCGAAGCGGTTGATCTGGGATTGCTGGCAAAGGCTGTGCCCTCCGAGCAGCTTGCGGCCGCGATAGAAGAGGAAGTTCGGCCCTATCTTTCGTGCGCGCCGGGGGCGGTTGCATCTGCCAAGGCGCTGGTTCGAACTCTGGGACCTCGTATTGATGATGCCACAATCGACCAGACCATCAACGAACTGGTCGAACGCTGGGAAACGGAAGAGGCGCGTGAAGGGATCGCGGCGTTCTTCGAAAAACGTAAACCTGCATGGAATAAGTAAGTTTACCGAGTTTCCGCAAGCCAATGCAAAACGCACGAAATGCGATTCTATGCCGCGCTGTCAAGCGTATGTTTGATGGTGAACGGGGCTGTGTTCGGTTGACCCTCTGACCCGGCGGGGATAGAGAATGTCCAGTCAACACGCCAATTGACGGCGCACCCGACAAGATGCGTGCGCAAGAAAGGAGCTATTCGTGGAAGACCTGCTGCGGGAGTACCTCCCGATTCTGGTGTTTCTGGCCGTTGCCGTAGGCCTTGGAATCGTCCTGATTCTTGCCGCCGTTGTACTGGCTGTCCGCAATCCCGACCCCGAAAAGGTCAGCGCATATGAATGTGGCTTCAACGCCTTCGACGATGCGCGAATGAAATTTGACGTCCGATTCTATCTGGTCTCGATTCTCTTCATCATCTTCGATCTTGAGATCGCATTCCTGTTTCCCTGGGCCGTCGGGTTCCGCGATATCAGCGATGTCGGCTTCTGGTCGATGATGGTGTTTCTGGCCGTGCTGACCATCGGCTTTGCCTATGAGTGGAAGAAAGGGGCCCTGGAATGGGAGTGATGACCGGTGCAAACACCGCTGGCGTCGACAAGGAAGTCGCCACCCAGGCCCTGAATGCCGAGTTGCAGGACAAAGGTTTTCTGCTGACCTCGAGCGAGGATATCATCAACTGGGCTCGTACCGGTTCGCTGCACTGGATGACTTTTGGTCTGGCCTGCTGCGCGGTTGAAATGATGCACACCTCGATGCCGCGCTATGATGCGGAACGTTTCGGCATCGCCCCGCGCGCCTCTCCGCGCCAATCTGACGTGATGATCGTGGCCGGCACGCTGACCAACAAGATGGCCCCTGCGTTGCGCAAGGTTTACGACCAGATGCCCGAGCCGCGCTATGTGATCTCGATGGGGTCCTGCGCGAATGGCGGTGGTTACTACCACTATTCCTATTCTGTCGTGCGTGGCTGTGACCGGGTAGTTCCGGTGGATATCTATGTGCCCGGCTGCCCTCCGACCGCCGAGGCGCTGCTTTACGGTCTGCTACAGCTACAACGCAAAATCCGCCGCACCGGCACAATTGTACGCTGAGGGGAAGGGTAGATGAGCGAAGCACTCAAAGAACTCGGCACCCAGCTTGAACTGAAACGAGCCGATTGTGTTCTGTCCTGGGATGTGACCCATGGTGAGCTGAACGTCGATGTGGCGCCGTCGAACCTCGTGGAATTCGTAGAATTCCTGCGGTCGGACCAAAATTGCAAGTTCTCGACACTGGTGGATATCACCGGCGTCGATTACCCCGAACGCGCCAAGCGGTTCGACGTGGTGTATCACTTCCTGTCGATGTACCAGAACCAGCGCATCCGTCTGCGGGTTTCGATCCGCGAAGATGACATGGTGCCTTCGATAGTCGATATCCACCCCTCGGCCAACTGGTTCGAGCGTGAGGTGTTCGACATGTTCGGCATCCTGTTCTCGGGCCATCCAGACTTGCGGCGCATCCTGACGGATTATGGCTTCCGTGGCCATCCGCTGCGCAAAGATTTCCCGACCACGGGCTACACCGAGGTGCGTTATGACGAGGCGCAGAAACGCGTCGTCTACGAGCCGGTCAGTCTGGTGCAGGAGTACCGTCAGTTTGATTTCATGTCCCCATGGGAAGGTGCGAATTACATTCTGCCAGGGGATGAGAAACAGGAGACCGAATAATGGGTGGCATCTGGTGGCTGATCCTGTCTGCGCTGACCATCATTCCGATGGTGAAGATTTTGCCGTTCTTCGGGATCAACAAATACTGGTGCCTGCTGTGTCTGGTTCCCTTTGGCACGATCGCATTGCTGTGGTGGGTCGGGCTGAAACTGCAAGAGTTGGAGCGCCGCTGAGATGATAGGTGAGTTGATCATTCTGGGCGCGTTTGGGGTTCTACTGGCCGGGTCTGCGGTCAAGGCGGTCGAGGCCGAAAAGGTCCGGGTTCGGGCCGAAGCAAAGAAGAAACGAGGGCGTTGATGGACGGCTCAAGATATGATGACGGCAGCACGGACGCGCTGAGCGGCGAGCAGAAGATCCGCAACTTCAACATCAACTTCGGCCCGCAACACCCCGCGGCGCACGGAGTTTTGCGTCTGGTGCTCGAGTTGGACGGCGAGATTGTCGAACGTTGCGACCCGCATATCGGCCTGCTGCATCGTGGCACCGAAAAGCTGATGGAAAGCCGGACGTATCTGCAAAACCTGCCGTATTTCGACCGTCTGGACTATGTGGCACCGATGAACCAGGAACATGCCTGGTGTCTGGCCATCGAAAAGCTGACCGGGGTCGAGGTGCCGCGCCGGGGCTCGCTGATCCGGGTGCTGTATTCCGAAATCGGACGCATCCTGAATCACCTGTTGAACGTGACCACGCAGGCGATGGATGTGGGCGCTCTGACCCCGCCGCTGTGGGGTTTTGAAGAACGCGAAAAGCTGATGGTGTTTTATGAGCGTGCCTGTGGCGCCCGCCTGCACGCCGCTTATTTCCGCCCCGGTGGTGTCCATCAGGACCTGCCGCCCGAACTGCTGGACGATATCGAGGCCTGGAGTCACGAATTCCCAAGCGTTCTTGATGACATTGACGGGCTGCTGACCGAAAACCGCATCTTCAAGCAGCGCAACGCCGATATCGGCGTGGTGTCCGAGGATGACATCCAGAAATACGGCTTCTCGGGCGTGATGGTGCGTGGATCGGGTCTGGCCTGGGACCTGCGTCGCGCGCAGCCCTACGAGTGCTATGATGAGTTTGAATTCCAGATTCCCGTCGGCAAGAACGGCGATTGCTATGACCGCTACCTTGTCCGCATGGAAGAGATGCGCCAGTCGCTGCTGATCATTCGTCAGGCCATCGCCAAAATCCGCGAGTGTCCCGGTGACGTTCTGGCGCGCGGCAAGATCACTCCACCGAAACGCTCGGACATGAAGACCTCGATGGAGAGCCTGATCCATCACTTCAAGCTGTATACCGAAGGCTTCCACGTGCCTGCCGGTGAGGTCTATGCTGCCGTCGAAGCCCCCAAGGGCGAGTTCGGCGTCTATCTGGTCGCCGACGGCACCAACAAACCCTACCGCGCCAAACTGCGCGCACCGGGCTTCCTGCACCTGCAAGCCATGGACCACGTTGCCAAAGGCCACCAACTGGCCGACGTCGCCGCTATCATCGGCACCATGGACGTCGTATTTGGAGAGATTGACCGCTAATGCTCCGCCGTCTTCATCCCGAACAACCCGAAAGCTTTGCCTTCACCGCTGCCAACCAGCAATGGGCCGAAGCGCAGATCACCAAATACCCCGAAGGCCGTCAGGCCAGCGCGGTCATTCCGCTTCTGTGGCGCGCACAGGAACAAGAGGGATGGCTGAGCCGTCCGGCGATTGAATCCGTCGCCGACATGCTGGGTATGGCCTATATCCGTGTGCTTGAGGTTGCTTCGTTTTACTTCATGTTCCAACTGCAACCCGTTGGGTCGGCTGCGCATATTCAGGTTTGTGGTACGACCTCCTGCATGATCTGCGGAGCAGAGGACCTGATTGCGGTCTGTAAGGAAAAGATCTCGGCGAAACCGCACGAACTGTCGGCTGATGGCAAGCTGAGTTGGGAAGAGGTCGAATGCCTTGGCTCCTGCACCAATGCGCCGATGGCGCAGATCGGCAAGGATTACTACGAAGACCTGACCGCCGAGAGCTTTGGCAAGATCCTCGATGATCTGGTGGCGGGGAAAGTTCCGACGCCGGGCCCACAAAACGGACGTTATGCGGCTGAACCGCTCAGAGGGCTGACCAGTCTGACCGATCATGAGGCTGGAAAGGCCCGGTATAACGCCAGCGTCGAACTGGCCACCGGTATTGGCGATACGGTCAAACGCATCGACGGGACCGAGGTTCCGATCCTGACCCCTTGGTTGGGCAAGGATGGCAAAGCGGCTGCGACCAAAGCGGCACCGAAGCCGCCCAAAGCGCCAGCCCCGGCGAAACCTGCTGCGAAACAGGCCGCTGAGGCGAAGGCAGCGAAAGAGGACCAGCCCGAAACACTGGCAGGCGCGCGCGACGGCAAGGCAGATAACCTGAAACTGTTGAAAGGCGTAGGCCCCAAGCTGGAGCAGACGCTGAACGAGCTGGGCTTCTTCCACTATGATCAGATCGCTGCCTGGACACCGGAACAGGTCGCCTGGGTCGATGCACGGTTGAAGTTCAAGGGCCGGATCGAGCGCGATGGCTGGATTGAACAGGCAGCCATGCTTGCGGCGGGTGAGGAAACCGAATTTGCCAAACGTGCCAAGGAAGATGGCACCTACAAAGACTAAACGGGTGCCCTATCCGGGCATCGGGGGATGATGGACAAGGACAAGGATCAGGCTATAGCCCGAAAGGGCCGACATATCGGCATCGTCATTGCGGTGACGATGGTGATCTGGCTTGCCATGAACCTGTTCATTGGCCCTGCGCTGGGTTTAACGGCCCGGCACGCGCTGCTGTTTGATTTTGCCGCTCTGGCGGCATTCATTTATGCTGGTGTGAACATTTTTCAACTCTGGCGCATGCGTCAGGACAGCTGAAGGTAACGAATGATGCTGAAGGATCAGGACCGGATCTTTACCAACATCTACGGGATGCACGAACGCACGCTGAAAGGCGCGCAAGCCCGCGGGCATTGGGACGGCACAGCTGGCCTGATTGAAAAGGGCCGGGACTGGATCATTCAGACGATGAAGGATTCCGGGCTGCGCGGACGTGGCGGTGCGGGCTTCCCAACTGGCCTGAAATGGTCGTTCATGCCAAAGGAAAGCGACGGTCGCCCTTCCTATCTGGTTGTGAATGCCGATGAATCCGAGCCCGGCACCTGCAAAGACCGTGAGATCATGCGCCATGATCCCCACACGTTGATTGAAGGGTGTCTGATCGCCTCTTTCGCGATGAACGCACATACCTGCTATATCTACCTGCGCGGCGAATACATCCGCGAGCGTGAGGCATTGCAGGCTGCGATTGATGAGGCCTATGACGCGGGGCTTCTTGGCAAAAATGCCGCTGGTTCGGGCTGGGATTTCGATCTTTTCCTTCATCACGGGGCAGGGGCCTATATTTGTGGCGAGGAAACCGCCCTGATTGAAAGCCTTGAGGGCAAAAAGGGCATGCCGCGGATGAAGCCTCCGTTCCCGGCGGGTGCGGGGCTGTACGGATGTCCGACCACTGTGAACAACGTGGAATCCATCGCGGTGGTGCCGACCATTCTGCGTCGGGGTGCGGACTGGTTCGCTGGATTTGGTCGCCAGAACAACGCCGGTACCAAGCTGTTTGCGATCTCGGGCCACGTGAACAACCCATGTGTCGTCGAAGAGGCGATGTCGATCCCGTTCGAACAGCTGATCGAAACCCATTGCGGCGGCATTCGCGGCGGGTGGGATAATCTTCTGGCGGTTATCCCTGGTGGATCCTCGGTTCCTTGCGTGCGCGGTGAAAACATGCGCGACGCGATCATGGATTTCGATTACCTGCGCAACGACCTGGGGTCGGGTCTGGGTACGGCAGCGGTGATTGTGATGGACAAATCCACCGACATCATCAAGGCGATCTGGCGCCTGTCGAAGTTTTACAAGCATGAAAGCTGTGGCCAGTGTACGCCGTGTCGCGAAGGCACCGGCTGGATGATGCGTGTGATGGATCGTCTGGTGCGCGGCGAGGCTGAACTGGAAGAGATCGACATGTTGTTTGACGTGACCAAACAGGTCGAAGGACACACGATCTGCGCCTTGGGCGATGCGGCCGCCTGGCCGATCCAAGGCCTGATCCGCAATTTCCGGGAAGAGATCGAAGACCGCATCAAGGCTCAGAAATCGGGCCGTATGGGTGCGATGGCAGCGGAGTGAACGAAGATGGAAGTGTTTGCTGAATATAGCCACGCGATTGCGTCGGTTGTGCTATTCACGCTGGTTGTATTGTTTCTGGCGCCGTTTTCGGCACTGGCCAAACAAGCCAAAGGGCTGGCACCCGGTGCGACACCCGAGCAGGACTATGCCGACAAGGCGTATCGTCTGAACCGGGCCTATCTGAATGGAACGGAAACACTTCCTGCGTTTGTGACTGTCATAACAGCGGCGATTTTGCTGGGCGTCAGCCCGTTCTGGGTAAACCTGCTGGCCTCAGTGGCGTTGGTTGCGCGCTTGGCGATGCTGGTTGTGCACCTGAAAGGGATTGGCAAGCCAAGCAGCGGTCCGCGGACAATTCTGTATGTGATCGGCTGGGCGTGCATGGTCGTGATCGGGCTTATGGCATTGGTGGCGGCGTTTTGATGGCGACGCAGCGGAACAGAAAACAAAGAGGGAAAGTATGAAGGCCCCCAAAGCCCTTATTGTTGTGTTGGCGCTGGCTGGTGTTTCTGCATGCGGTCTGGTGAAGCCGTCGGCAGACCGGCTTTTGTTCGACGGCAAGTCGTTCAGGGCCAAGGCGAAGGTGGTCAACAAGAAAACCTCGCCCGCGGACTTTACGGTTGTCGTCAAAGGCGTCTCTGCTTCACTCGATGGTGCGCGCGAGGCCGGACGTCATGAAGGTACCAAATTCTGCATCCAGAACTTCGGATCGTCTCGGATTGCTTGGAAGGTGGGTCCGGATACTGACCCGCAGAACCTCAGCGTCAGCAATGATCAACTGACATTTGCAGGAACCTGCCAGCGGCCATGACCGGTGTTTTTCCATATCTTCGGTGGGCGGGCAGGGTGTTATTGCCTAGCAGCCGCAAACCGCTTCGTCTTGGACAGTCCAAGACGAAAGGAAAACCCATGTCTGTTGTAAAACTAGTTGCCCTCGCATCGCTGATGGCCTTGCCGACGGTGACAGAAGCAAAGCCGCCCTTGAGGGATGTCAAAGAGATCGACAACGAACTCTACTACATCGCCATTGCAAATGAGATTTCCGAGTTCTGCCCGTCGATCAGCGGGCGGCGATTGAAAGCGATCAGTGTGATGTGGGGACTGCGGTCCAAAGCGAATAATCTGGGGTACTCGGACACGGAAATCCGCTCCTATGTCGAGTCGGATGCTGAAAAGGGTCGGATGCGGGCCAAGGGCGAGGCTTATCTGGCGAAAAACGGCGTGTCCTACGACAACCCCAAAACGTTCTGCTCTCTGGGGCAGAAGGAAATCCAAAGAAACAGCGCCATTGGCGTTTATTTGAGAGCGAATTGAGAGCCATGTCTGACCTCCGCAAGATCAATATCGACGGGCAGGAAATCGAAGTCGATGGTGCGATGACCCTGATACAGGCTTGTGAACAAGCCGGGGTCGAGGTACCGCGTTTCTGCTATCACGAGCGTCTGTCGATTGCGGGAAACTGCCGGATGTGTCTGGTTGAGGTAGTGGGCGGTCCGCCGAAACCGGCTGCCTCCTGCGCGATGCAGGTGCGCGATTTGCGCCCGGGGCCGGAAGGGCAGCCACCGGTAGTCAAGACGAACTCTCCCATGGTCAAGAAGGCCCGCGAGGGTGTGATGGAGTTCCTGCTGATCAACCATCCACTGGATTGCCCGATCTGCGATCAGGGCGGCGAATGCGATCTTCAGGACCAGGCGATGGCTTATGGCCTGTCCGGTTCGCGGTTCAAGGAAGCCAAACGCGCGGTTGATGATCTGGATCTGGGACCGCTTGTGGGCACCGCAATGACCCGCTGCATCAGTTGCACCCGCTGCGTGCGCTTCACCACCGAAGTCGCCGGGATCACTCAGATGGGTCAGACAGGGCGCGGTGAGGATGCCGAGATTACCTCGTATCTGAACCAGACGCTGGATTCGAACCTGCAAGGCAACATTATCGACCTGTGCCCGGTTGGGGCACTGACCTCGAAACCTTATGCGTTTACCGCGCGCCCGTGGGAATTGACCAAGACCGAAAGCATCGACGTCATGGACGCGCTGGGATCGAACATTCGTGTCGATACCAAAGGGCGCGAGGTGATGCGATTCCTTCCTCGCAATCATGACGGAGTGAACGAGGAGTGGATCAGCGACAAAACCCGCTTTGTCTGGGACGGGTTGCGGCGTCAGCGTCTGGACAAGCCTTACATCCGTGAAAACGGCAAGCTGCGCCCGGCCTCATGGTCCGAAGCACTGACCAAGGCCGCAGAGGCGCTGAAAAGCGCTGAGAAGCCAGCCGGTATCGTCGGTGATCTGGCACCGGTCGAGGCTGCGTTCGCATTGAAACAGATGATCGAAGGACAGGGCGGTGTTGTCGAATGCCGCACCGATGGAGCCAAGCTTCCGGTCGGGAACCGTGGCGCATATGCCGGGACCGCCGCGATTGAAGACATCGATACGGCCGAGCGTATTCTTCTGATTGGCACCAACCCGCGCGATGAAGCACCGGTTTTGAACGCGCGTATCCGCAAGGCGTGGGCGCACGGGGCCGAAGTCGCTTTGGTAGGTCCAGCGGTCGATCTGACTTATGCGTACCATCATGTGGGCGATGACCGCGCGGCGCTGCAAAAGGTTGTCGACATGGGGGGCGACGATGAAATCAGGGGCAAACGCTCGCTGGTCATCATCGGGCAGGGAGCGCTGCAGGAGGCGGATGGAGCCGCTGTTCTGGCTGCCGCGCAAACAATTGCCGCAAATACGGAAAACGGCCTGATCATTCTGCACACTGCGGCGTCGCGCGTGGGCGCGATGGATGTGGACGCCACAAACGCAGGCGGCATGGAAGCGATCAATGCTGCGGATGTGATCTATAACCTTGGTGCGGATGAGGTCGAAATCGGCGAAGGCGCGTTTGTGATCTACCAGGGCAGCCACGGAGATCGGGGCGCACACCGCGCAGATGTGATCCTGCCGGGTGCGGCCTATACTGAGGAAAACGGTCTGTTCGTGAATACGGAAGGCCGTCCGCAACTGGCGATGCGCGCCGGGTTTGCGCCGGGTGAGGCCAAGGAAAACTGGGCCATCCTTCGTGCGCTGTCGGCTGAACTGGGGGCGACGCTCCCCTATGACTCGCTGGCGCAGTTGCGCACAGCCTTGATCGAGGCGGTCCCCCATCTGGCCCGCATCGACGAGGTGATCGAGAACGAGGTTCAAGCGCTTGAGGCCGGATCTTTGGGCCAAGCGACCTTCCGCAACGCGATCAAGGATTTCTATCTGACCAACCCGATCGCACGGGCCTCGCAACTGATGGCCGAGTTGTCGGCGCAGGCGCAGGTCCGCAAAGCCGAGAAGATTGCGGCGGAATGAACCATAGCAGTTTCATATCGCAAGCCAGTGCTGCGGTTGGGTCGCACCTGACTGCGCCGGAAATGTGCGGGAAACGAAAGAAAAAGGGTGGCGCTATGGCGGCAGATGCTGTTTACACCAACGCGCCGACCCAGCCGCAGTTTGCGCAGGCATCTGGCCTTTGCATCGCGCGCGAAAAACGGAATACCCACGGTGTGAGGACCAATGGCTGAATTCTTTAACACCCCCGGCGGAATAGCCATCATCATTCTGGCGCAAGTGCTTGCTGTTGTTGCCTTTGTGATGATCTCGCTGTTGTTCCTTGTTTATGGCGACCGCAAAATCTGGGCCGCTGTCCAGATGCGCCGCGGCCCTAACGTGGTCGGCGTCTACGGTCTGCTGCAATCGGTGGCGGATGCGTTGAAATACGTCGTCAAAGAGGTCGTTATCCCCGCAGGAGCCGACCGCACGGTTTTCATACTCGCGCCGCTCACCTCTTTCGTGCTGGCGATGATCGCCTGGGCGGTGATCCCATTCAACGATGGCTGGGTCCTGTCGGATATCAACGTCGCAATCCTCTATGTCTTCGCCGTATCCTCGCTTGAGGTTTATGGCGTGATCATGGGCGGTTGGGCGTCGAACTCAAAGTACCCGTTCCTCGGCTCGTTGCGCTCTGCCGCGCAGATGATTTCATACGAGGTCTCCATCGGCCTGATCATCATCGGTGTGATCATCTCGACCGGGTCGATGAACTTTGGTGACATTGTGCGGGCGCAGGATGGGTCGTTCGGGTTCTTCAGCTGGTACTGGCTGCCGCACTTCCCGATGGTCTTTCTGTTCTTCATCTCGGCGCTGGCTGAGACAAACCGGCCACCGTTTGACTTGCCCGAAGCGGAATCGGAACTTGTGGCGGGTTATCAGGTCGAATACTCGGCCACGCCCTTCCTGCTGTTCATGGCGGGTGAATACATTGCAATTTTCCTGATGTGCGCGCTGACCTCGCTGCTGTTCTTCGGCGGCTGGCTGTCGCCGATCCCGGGCCTGCCCGATGGTGTTTTGTGGATGGTCGCCAAGATGGCGTTCTTCTTCTTCATCTTCGCGATGGTCAAGGCCATCACGCCCCGCTACCGCTATGACCAGCTGATGCGGCTGGGCTGGAAAGTGTTCCTGCCATTCTCGCTGGTCTGGGTGGTGTTCGTGGCCTTTGCGGCGAAATTCGACTGGTTCTGGGGCGCATTTGCCCGTTGGAGCGTAGGAGGCTGATATGGCAAACATCAATTACACCCGCGCTGCCAAATACTTCCTACTGCAGGATTTCTGGGTCGGAATGAAACTGGGTCTGAAGTATTTCTTCGCTCCCAAAGCCACCGTGAACTACCCGCACGAAAAGGGCCCTCTGTCCCCGCGTTTCCGCGGTGAACACGCACTTCGCCGCTATCCGAATGGCGAAGAGCGCTGCATCGCCTGTAAACTGTGCGAGGCGGTCTGCCCGGCGCAGGCCATCACCATCGACGCCGAACCGCGAGAAGACGGCAGCCGCCGCACCACGCGCTATGACATCGACATGACCAAGTGCATCTATTGCGGCTTCTGCCAAGAGGCCTGCCCGGTTGATGCCATCGTCGAAGGCCCGAACTTTGAGTTCGCCACGGAAACCCGGGAAGAGCTGTTCTACGACAAGGAAAAACTCCTGTCGAATGGCGAACGCTGGGAAGCCGAGATCGCGCGCAATCTGGAACTGGACGCACCGTACCGATGACTGACAGCCCGACAAATCCGTTCGAGCTGATGATGAAGCAGGCTCAGGACATGGCCAAGGCGATGAACCCGGCGATGGAAAGCTTCTCGCCCAAAGGGTTCGAGGCGCTGTGGCCGACCATGCCGAAAGAGGTCATGGAGATGATGTTCGGCAACACCGTCAACAAGGACGGGCTGGATGCCAAAACACGCCTGCTGCTGACGCTGGCCGGGCTGACCTGTCAGGGCGCTCAGGCGGATTCGGCCGTGCGCCAGACCGTACGTCATGCGCTGGAAGCGGGCGCAAAGAAACAAGAGATCGTGGAAACGATCGGTCAGATGTCGGTTTTTGCCGGCATCCCGGCCATGACCCGCGCGCTGGATCTGGCGCAAGAGGTCATGGGCGACAACGAGGATGAGGATCAATGACCGTCTTTGCCTTCTACCTGTTTGCCATCAGCGCCATCACCGGCGGGCTGTTCACGGTGATCAGCCGCCAGCCGGTGCACTCGGTCCTGTGGCTGATCCTGGCGTTTCTGTCCTCGGCAGGGCTGTTCGTGCTGCTGGGGGCCGAGTTCGTGGCGATGCTGCTGGTCATCGTCTATGTCGGCGCGGTCGCGGTTCTGTTCCTCTTCGTGGTGATGATGCTGGACGTGGATTTTGCCGAGCTCAAGGCCGAAATGGCGCGCTATATGCCGCTGGCCCTGCTGATTGGTCTGATCATCCTGATGCAGTTTGTCATGGCCTTCGGGGCATGGGACAGCGCGCAGGGCGCGGCGGCCAATCTGGCGCAACCCGTTCCAGCGGACCGCCACAACACCGAGGCGCTCGGCGTCATTCTTTATGATCAATATTTCCTTCTGTTCCAACTGGCGGGCCTGATCCTGCTGGTGGCCATGATCGGAGCCATCGTTCTGACGCTGCGCCACCGCAAGGACATCAAGCGTCAGGACATCATCGGCCAGATGATGCGCGACCCGGCCAAGGCGATGGAATTGAAGGACGTGAAACCGGGGCAGGGGTTGTGAGGTTCAAAGCCGTGATACCTGGGCTAAGTTTCGCTTTTTTCCCCGCGACTGTTTTCGCAGCGGGTATCGAAGCTTGCGAAGCTCTTCCGATTATGTCGCATCACGTGTTCGAGACGAACCACAGAATCGTTGGCAACGGCGTTGTCTCTTACTCTGAGATTGGCTCTATCTGCACCGACGAATTGGGATGCACACATACTGAGTTTGTTTTGTTTGCGGCTTGTGAAAGCGGTCAAACGATGCGCGTCGTAGCGAAACTTGAACGGGACTTCGACGGTACTCATTTGGATCGCGTCGATGAAGCAAATGAAGTTGTCCAAGTACTAGCATCTGCTGAAACAAGTTATTCGTGGACTTCGGCAACAAAAGCCTTTGAGCGAAAGGCATTCCAGATCGACGACTACATTGAATCGAAAGAAAACTGCGCCTGTGCAATGGCGTTTCCCGAGCTTCGCAACGGGAAAGAGAAATTCGAGGGACTCTAAGACGATGATCGGACTTGAACACTATCTTACGGTCGCGGCGACGCTGTTCGTCATCGGCATCTTCGGTCTCTTCCTGAACCGCAAGAACGTCATCATCCTGCTGATGAGCATCGAACTGATGCTGCTGGCGGTGAATATCAACCTCGTGGCGTTCTCCAGTTTCCTCGGCGATCTGGTCGGGCAGGTCTTCACGCTGTTCGTGCTGACCGTTGCAGCGGCCGAAGCGGCGATTGGTCTGGCCATTCTGGTCTGTTTCTTCCGCAACCGTGGCACCATCGCGGTTGAAGACGTCAATATGATGAAGGGGTAAGGGAACATGGAAACCACCATCCTCTTTGCCCCGTTGGTGGGCGCGCTGCTCTGCGGGTTCGGCTGGAAGTTCATTGGCGAGAAAGCCGCCATGTGGACGGCCACGGGCCTACTGTTTCTGGCCTGTCTGCTGTCTTGGCTCGTATTCTTCACCTTCGACGGCCACACGCAGCAGATCGAGATCATGCGCTGGATCGAAAGCGGCTCGCTTTCGACAAGCTGGGCCATCCGTCTGGACCGACTGACGGCAATCATGCTGATCGTGGTGACGACCGTCTCGGCGCTCGTGCACCTGTACAGCTTCGGCTACATGGACCACGATCCGCAATGGCGCGAAGGCGAAAGCTATAAGCCGCGCTTCTTTGCCTATCTGTCCTTCTTCACTTTCGCCATGCTGATGCTGGTGACTGCGGACAATCTGGTGCAGATGTTCTTTGGCTGGGAAGGCGTGGGTGTCGCGTCATACCTGCTGATCGGGTTCTATTATCGCAAGCCTTCGGCCAATGCGGCGGCAATCAAGGCTTTCGTGGTCAACCGGGTTGGCGATTTTGGGTTTGCTCTGGGCATCTTCGCGCTGTTCTTCCTGACCGACAGTATCAACTTCTCGGACATCTTCGCCTCTGCCCCTGCCTTGGCCGAAGAAAAGCTGCATTTCCTGTGGGGGGAATGGACCGCGATCGAAGTGATCTGCGTTCTGCTCTTCATCGGCGCGATGGGTAAATCGGCGCAGTTGATCCTGCACACATGGTTGCCGGACGCGATGGAGGGCCCGACGCCTGTGTCAGCGCTGATCCACGCTGCGACCATGGTGACCGCAGGTGTCTTTTTGGTCTGCCGCATGTCCCCGCTGATGGAGTTCGCACCGGGCTCAACAGGGTTCATCACTGTTCTTGGGGCCTCGACTGCGTTCTTCGCTGCTACTGTTGGTCTGGTTCAGACCGATATCAAACGTGTCATCGCGTATTCGACCTGTTCGCAGCTGGGCTACATGTTTGTGGCGGCGGGCGTCGGCATGTATTCGGCGGCGATGTTCCACCTGTTCACGCATGCCTTCTTCAAGGCGCTGTTGTTCCTTGGGGCCGGTTCGGTGATCCACGCGATGCATCACGAGCAGGAGATGACCGAGTATGGCGGTCTGCGCAAAAAGATTCCCTATACCTTCTGGGCGATGATGATCGGTACCCTGGCGATTACCGGTGTTGGCATCCCGCTGACCACCTTTGGGTTTGCCGGTTTCCTGTCAAAGGACGCAATTATCGAAAGCGCCTATGCGGGCGGATCAAGCTATGGCTTCTGGTTGCTGGTTGTCGCTGCGGCGTTCACCTCGTTCTACAGCTGGCGTCTGATCTTCCTGACCTTCTATGGAGAGCCGCGTGGGGACAAGCATACGCATGATCACGCACATGAAAGCCCGATGGTCATGCTGGTGCCGCTGGGAGTTTTGTCGCTGGGTGCGGTATTCGCGGGCATGATCTGGTACGGAAACTTCTTTGGCCATGCCGACAAGGTCGGCAAATTCTACGGTATTCCGGTTGCAGAAGCTTCAGAGCATGCCGAGGCCGGTGATCACGCGGCAGCGGATGCGTCGCACGGCCAAGACAGCCATGCCGATGAAAGCCATGCGGCTGACAGCCATGCTGACGAGGCCGCGAGTGGTGAGAATGCCGCAGTGGGCGGGGACCACCATTATATGTTTGCGGGTGAGCCGGGTGAAGGTGCGCTTTACATGGCGCCGGACAACCACATTCTGGACGATGCGCATGCGGCTCCGAAATGGGTCAAGGTTTCGCCATTTGTTGCGATGGTGCTTGGCTTTATCGTGGCCTATTGGTTCTACATCGTGAACACGTCGCTACCCGCGCGTCTGGCCGCAAATCAGCGCCCGCTGTACCTGTTCCTGCTGAACAAATGGTATTTCGACGAAATCTACGACGCGATCTTTGTCAAACCCACTGTCGCCCTTGGCCGGTTCCTGTGGAAACGCGGTGACGGCAATACAATCGACGGCTTCCTGAATGGGGTTGCAATGGGCGTTGTTCCCTTCTTCACCCGCCTCGCAGGCAAGGCGCAGACCGGGTACATCTTTACTTACGCCTTCTGGATGGTATTGGGCATTGCGGCCCTTGTCACCTGGATGTCGATCGGCGGAGGCGCACACTAATGGACAATATCCTATCTATTGTCACCTTTATCCCCGCCATCGCAGCAGGCATTCTGGCGCTGTTCCTGCACGGGAGCGACGTCGCAGCGCAGCGCAACGCCAAGTGGATTGCATTGCTGGCGACAACTGTGACGTTTCTGGTGTCTATTGGCATCTACACAGGCTTTGATCCTTCGAACACCGGCTTCCAGATGGTGGAAGAGGGCGCATGGCTGATGGGTCTGAGATACAAGATGGGTGTGGATGGCATCAGCGTTCTGTTCGTGTTGCTGACCACCTTCATCATGCCGCTGACTATTCTGGCCAGCTGGAATGTGACAGACCGCGTCAAGGAATACATGATTGCCTTCTTGCTGCTGGAAACGCTGATGCTGGGCGTGTTCATGGCGCTGGACCTGGTGCTGTTCTACCTGTTCTTTGAGGCGGGTCTGATCCCGATGTTCCTGATCATCGGGATCTGGGGCGGCAAGGACCGTATCTATGCCAGCTTCAAGTTCTTCCTTTACACCTTCCTCGGCTCGGTGCTGATGCTGGTAGCCATGGTTGCAATGTATGCTGACGCAGGCACTACGGATATTGAAGCGCTGATGGCCCATCAGTTCGCATCCGAGAGTTTCAGCGTGTTGGGCATCTATATCACCGGCGGTATGCAGACGCTGATGTTCCTGGCCTTCTTCGCATCTTTTGCGGTGAAAATGCCGATGTGGCCGGTGCACACCTGGTTGCCCGATGCGCACGTTCAAGCGCCGACGGCGGGCTCGGTCGTGCTGGCGGCGATCCTGTTGAAGATGGGCGGCTACGGCTTCCTGCGGTTCAGCCTGCCGATGTTCCCGGTTGGCACGGCGGTGATGACTGATCTTGTGCTTTGGATGTCAGCCATAGCGGTTGTCTACACCTCGCTGGTGGCACTGGTGCAGGAGGACATGAAAAAGCTGATCGCGTATTCCTCGGTGGCGCATATGGGCTTTGTCACGATGGGCATCTTTGCTGCGAACCAGCAAGGCATTGACGGCGCAATTTTCCAGATGCTGAGCCACGGGTTCATCTCTGCTGCGCTCTTCCTCTGTGTCGGCGTGATCTATGACCGGATGCACACCCGCGATATCGAGGCTTATGGCGGTCTGGTCATTCGGATGCCCGCCTATGCGCTGGTCTTCATGCTGTTCACCATGGCCAATGTCGGACTGCCGGGCACCAGCGGGTTTATTGGTGAGTTCCTGACACTCATGGGTACATTCCAGGTTAACACCTGGGTGACCGCCGTTGCGGCGACCGGTGTGATCTTCTCGGCAGCCTACGCGTTGTGGCTCTACCGCCGCGTTGTCTTTGGGGACCTGATCAAGGAAAGCCTGAAGGCGATGACCGACATGAGCTCTCGCGAGCGGCTGATTTTTGCCCCGCTGATCGTGATGACGATCCTGTTGGGGGTCTACCCGTCGCTGGTGACCGATGTGATCGGGCAATCGACGACGGCACTCATTTCGAACTATGACACGGCTCTGGCCGCGGCTGAGGCTGCGACCCAGACTGCCGCTTCGCATTAAGGGAGCTTTGGAGACATGATCCAGGCTGATCTGACAATTATCCTGCCGGAAATCGTTCTGGCGATCTATGCGATGGTGGCTCTGTTGGGGGCAGTCTACACGTCGAAAGACGGGCTGGCTTCGGTTCTGGTCTGGACCACGGCGGGCCTGATGGCGTTCCTGGCGATCTGGATCGCCACCCAGGGCAGTGGCACCAACGTGGCCTTCAACGGCATGTTCGTAGATGACGGGTTCGCGCGTTTTGCCAAAGTTGCCATCCTTTTGTCGGCAGGTGCCGTTCTGGTGATGAGCCAGGAATACATGGCACGCCGGGGTCTGCTGCGCTTTGAATATCCGCTGCTGGTGGCGCTTGCTGCCGTTGGTATGATGATGATGGTCAGCGCGGGCGATCTGATGTCTCTTTACATGGGGCTCGAGCTGCAATCCCTTGCGCTGTATGTTGTTGCCGCGCTGCGTCGTGACAGTGCGAAATCAACCGAAGCAGGGCTGAAATACTTTGTTCTGGGCGCTCTCAGTTCAGGTCTGCTGCTGTATGGTGCGTCGCTGGTCTATGGGTTCACCGGCACGACACTGTTCTCGGGCATTATTCAGACGGTCCATCATGGGGACGTCTCGGTTGGTCTGTTGTTTGGTCTGATCTTCCTGATCTCGGGTCTGGCATTCAAGGTCTCGGCGGTTCCGTTCCATATGTGGACACCGGATGTCTATGAAGGGTCGCCGACGCCAATTACGGCCTTCTTTGCCACCGCGCCGAAAGTCGCGGCAATGGCCTTGTTTGCACGTCTTCTGCATGACGCTTTCGGAGGCGTGGTCAAAGACTGGCAGCAAGTGATTGTTCTGCTGTCGGTGCTGTCAATGCTGCTGGGGGCGGTTGCCGCAATTGGTCAGCGCGACATCAAGCGACTGATGGCGTTCTCGTCGATTGCCCATATGGGCTATGCGCTGATCGGTTTGGCGGCTGGCACCGAGTTGGGTATTCAGGCGATGCTGATGTATCTGGCGATTTACGTGACCATGAACATTGGCACGTTTGCGTTTATCCTGATGATGGAACGCGACGGCAAACCCGTCACTGACATTGATGCGCTGCGCCAGTATTCCAAACGTGATCCGGGCAAGGCCCTTGCTGTTCTGATCCTGATGTTCTCGCTTGCCGGTGTCCCACCGATGCTGGGTTTCTTTGCGAAGTTTGGTGTTTGGCGGGCTGGTGTAAGTGCCGATTTGACAGGCCTTGTTGTGGTCTCAGCCATCGCATCGGTAATTGGCGCCTTCTATTACCTGCGGATCGTGTTCTACATGTATTTCGGGGCCGAGAACGAGGACCCGATCGAAACGCGGTCGACACCCGTTCTATGGGTCGCCCTGATGGGGTCCGCGGCGCTGATGCTGATCGGGGTCTTCTATCAGTTCGGGATCGAGGGCGCGGCCGCTGCCGCGGCGGCGACTCTTGTCAACTGAACGTTTTGCACAATCTGAGAGAGGGGCTCGGTCGCGTGACCGGGCCTTTTTGATATGACCAAGTGGCCACAAGGCTATGGCCTGCACGAGGTGCAGGAAGTCGATAGCACACTCAACGAAGCGGCGCGGATTGCCCCCAATGCCCGTGGTCCTGTCTGGATCATGGCGCATCATCAGACGGCTGCGCGTGGGCGACGCGGACGGCCATGGGCCAACCCCATGGGCAACCTTGCCGCGACACTTTTGATGCGCCCCGAAGGTGCACCAGAACAGGCGGCACTGCGCAGTTTTGTTGCGGCATTAGCCCTGTTTGACGCTTGTGTCTCTGTGACGGGGCGTGCCGCGGGGTTGTCGTTGAAATGGCCCAATGACGTACTACTGAACGGAGGTAAGCTTGCTGGTATTTTGCTGGAAAGCGCCGGTCAGGGGCGCGGTGTAGCGCATCTGTCGATCGGTATTGGCGTGAATTTGGCCAACGCCCCAGACGCCGACGTGGTAGAACCGGGCGCGATCCGTCCCGTCTCGCTGTTGTCGGAAACCGGTGCAAACGTCACGCCCGAGGATTTTCTGACCGAGCTTGCCTCGGCCTATGCCAAATATGAAACTCAGTTTGTTACCTACGGGTTCGAACCCATTCGCACTGCGTGGCTGTCCCGTGCTGCCCGGCTGGGCGAGGTTATCACGGCCCGTACCGGCACGTCTGAGACGGTTGGGACCTTCGAAACGGTGGACGCAGCCGGTAACCTTGTCTTAAACACCGCCAAAGGTCGCGTGAGCATTCCTGCGGCGGATGTCTATTTCTGAAAGGGGCACAGATGCTTCTGGCCATTGATTGCGGCAATACCAACACAGTCTTCTCGATCTGGGATGGTCAGGAATTTCTGTGCACCCTGCGCACCTCGACCCATCACGCACGCACGGCGGACGCCTATTTCACCTGGTATTCGACGCTGGTGAAACATTACGGGATCGAGGCGAATATCTCGGATGTCATCATTGCCTCGACCGTGCCGCGCGTCGTGTTCAACCTGCGCATCTTTGCTGATCGCTTTTTTGGGTGCAGGCCGCTGGTGGTGGGAAGGCCGGATTGCCTGCTGCCCGTGCCGCCGCGTGTGGATCAAGGAACTGTGCCGGGCCCGGATCGACTGGCCAACGCAGTTGGCGCATTTGACCGTCATGGCGGCAATGTCGTCGTGGTGGACTTTGGTACCGCAACAAATTTCGACGTTGTCGCCGCGGACGGTGCCTATGTGGGGGGCGTCATCGCTCCGGGTGTGAACCTCAGCCTTGAGGCTTTGCATCAGGGCGCAGCCGCACTGCCGCATATCGACATCACGCGTCCCGAGAAGGTGATCGGTACAAATACGGTTGGTTGTATCCAGTCGGGCGTGTATTGGGGATATTCCGGCCTGATCGAAGGGCTGATCGCGCGGATCAAGGCCGAATATGGAATGCCGATGAAAGTCGTGGGAACCGGAGGGTTGGCCCCCTTGTTCGATCAGGCCGACGTGGGGTTCGACGTAATCGAAGATGATTTGACGATGCACGGCTTGACCGTGATTCATCGCTACAACAAGGAAAATGGCTCGATATGAGCAGTGAAAGATTGATCTACCTGCCGCTGGGTGGCGCGGGCGAAATTGGCATGAATGCCTATGTGTACGGATATGGTCAGCCCGGGCAGGAACGCCTGATCCTGGTGGATCTGGGCGTCACCTTTCCCGATATGGACACAACTCCGGGCGTCGACCTGATCTATGCGGATATTTCATGGTTGAAAGAACGGGCCGACCGGCTGGATGGCGTTTTCATCACCCATGCGCATGAAGATCATGTCGGCGCGGTGGCTCATTGCTATGAGGCTCTGGGAGCTCCGATCTATGCCCGGGCTTTCACGGCCAATATCGCGCGTCGCAAGATGGAAGAATACGCGCACCCGACCGATGCGGTGACAACCGTGTCCGCTTGGCCTGAAACGGTTTCAGTCGGACCGTTTACCGTCGGTTTCCTTCCGGTTTCACACTCGATCCCGGAAAGTGCTGCGTTGGTCATCGACACGCCCGCAGGACGCGTGGTGCACTCGGGTGATTTCAAGCTGGATGCAAACCCGGTCGTGGGCGAACCCTTCGATCCCGACCTGTGGGCCGAGATTGCCAAGCCGGGTGTCAAGGCGTTGGTTTGCGACAGCACGAATGTTTTCTCGGCGCATCCGGGCCGTTCGGAATCCGAGGTCGGGCCAGAGATTACAAAGCTAGTCGAAAGCGCCGAGGGCATGGTTGTGGCTACCACCTTTGCGTCGAACGTGGCACGGGTCAAAACATTGGCCGAGGCGGGCGCACGCGCGGGGCGTTCAGTTGTGTTGCTGGGGCGCGCAATGCGGCGGATGATCGAGGCCGCGACCGAAACGGGTATCCTGTCGGACTTCCCCAAGGTGATCAGCGCAGAAGAGGCGTTGGACCTGCCGCGCCAGAACCTGATGCTGATCGTGACCGGCAGCCAGGGCGAACGCCGTGCGGCAAGTGCGCAACTGGCCCGTGGCAAGTACCGAGGTCTGGAACTGTCCGAAGGCGATCTGTTCCTGTTTTCGTCGAAAACCATTCCCGGAAATGAACGTGGCGTGATTTTCATCATGAACCAGCTCAGTGAAAAGGGCGTGGATGTGGTGGATGACAGCTCGGGCCTCTATCATGTCTCTGGCCATGCGAACCGGCCCGATCTTGAGAAGGTGCACGCGCTGATCGATCCGCAAGTTGTGATCCCAATGCATGGAGAGCACCGGCACCTGCGCGAACATGTCAAACTGGCTGAGCAGGGTGGCAGAACGGGTGTGCTGGCCGTGAACGGCACCATGCTGGATCTCAGCGGCAATGCACCCGTGGTGATCGACTATGTCGAAACCGGGCGTACCTATCTGGACGGTACAGTGAAAATCGGTGCGATGGACGGTGTGGTACGGGACCGTATTCGCATGGCGCTGAACGGCCACGTAACTGTGACAGTCGTTCTGGACGAAGAAGACGAGCCGCTGGGCGAACCGTGGTGCGATACGATGGGTCTGCCCGAGGTTGGAACGTCCCGGGCCGGATTGGTCGAGGTGTTGGAAGAAGACCTGAACCAGTTCCTGATGCGGGCGGCAGCCAAGACCCTACGGGATGACGACAAGCTGGAAGACGAAATGCGCCGGATTGTGCGTCAGACGGCAAAAACGGAAATCGGCAAAAAACCCGAAGTGACGGTGGTTGTCAGCCGGATGCGGTGAAACTGATCGGTCAGTCGTGCTCGGGCATCGGATAGCCTCTGAGCCGCAGGAACAGATTGGCTTCTTCGTTGTTCTGATAGAACGGAACCGATACTGGCGGCTCGGGTGAGGTCACCCGGGCCGCGACCTCGGCCAGAACAACCTCGGTGATAAACGGCAGATCCAGGTCGCGCGCCCGATCCAGTTCCACCCATTGCAGATGCGACAGCTCGTCCGAGGCATGGCTGAAATCATCCAGATCGCCCTGCAGCGCATCGGCATCGACCAGAAAAAACCGCGCATCGAACCGGCGGGGGCGACCGGGCGGTGTGACTGCGCGAAAAACAAATTGTAGCGCAGCTGCCGACGGCACGTAACCCATGGCGGAAAAGCTCTGCCAGTCGTCGGGAATGCTGCCCGGCCAGTGTCCTGTCTGGCCAAGGACAAGTCCTGTCTCTTCCCAAAGCTCGCGAATTGCTGCGGCGGCAAGGGCGTGTTGTTTTCCGGATTCCGCCTGTTCCGCCAACCTCTCAGAACACAGGTCAGGCAGTGCGGTCGCAAGCGGTACATCCGCATCCGCCGGATCGACCGCTCCACCGGGGAACACGAATTTGTTGGGCATGAACACAGCCTTGGACCCACGTTGACCCATCAGGATCGACGGATTGGTCCACCTGTTCCGCAAAACGATGACGGTTGCGGCGTCGCGGATGGCGGTCTTGTCGGTCATCATGCCCAGAACAATCGCTTCTTCCGGCTCATGAATCGTTGCCAAAACCGTGCATACGACGCGCCCACTGATAGGCGACCACAGCGCCTTTCAAACGGGGGAGCAAAAACAGCGACAGTGCAACGCAAGCAATGGAAAACCCGATGGCCATCACCCATGGGTCCGGGCGCCAGTTCACATACGAGACGTGCAGGGCCGGGGCCAACAAATGCCCGACCAGCAGGATCGTCAGATAGGCGGGCCCATCATCGGCGCGATGATGAAACAGTTCCTGTCCACAGTTCGAGCAGGTGTCATTCACTTTTAGGTAGCTGTGCAACAGCTTGCCTTCGCCGCAACTAGGGCACTTGCACCGAAACCCTTTGACCAAAGCGGGCCAGGTTTCACGCTCGCTCTGGGTTGTGGTGTCGATCGTCTGATCCGTCATAATATAACTCGCGCAGTAATCTTTGGCGGATAATGCGCCTGAACGGGTGGTTTTTAAAGGGGGGTGCGTCGCTTTGCAACGCACCTAAGGTGAACCACGTCGTGAAATACCGAGATGGTTCAAAAAAAGTTGCCGGCATTGCGACGGAATTCCCTGCCTCGCGCGTTTGAATGGATATGAGCAGCGGCACTCAGGCCGCGTCAACAAGGGAAAACCGAAATGAAAAACGCAAAGTTCATCACGGCGATTGTCCTGTCGGGTGTTGCAATCACCGGCACGTCTGTTCTGGCGGCTGGCCCGGGTGGTCGTGAGCCAGTGTCCTTTCAGGAATTGGATGCCAATGGCGACGGTCAAGTGACTCAGCAGGAAATGGAAGCACATCGCACCGAGCGTTTCTCGGCCGCGGATACTGATGGGGACGGCCAGCTCAGCCTTGAGGAGATGCAGGCCGCCGCTCAGAAAAAAGCAAACGACCGCGTCACCAAAATGTTCGAAAACAACGATGCGAACAAAGACGGGTTCCTAAGCCAGGACGAGTTGCCGAAACCGCGCCGGGGTGACAAGATGTTTGACCGGATGGATACAGATAACAGTGGTGGAATATCGGAACAGGAATTTGCCGATGCCAATGACCGGATGGGACGGCACCATAAGAAAAAGCACCACAAGTCGGGTGCAATCGACAACTGATGCAGGGTGGAGGACCTGACCTCCCACCTACACGATGTTCGCGGTGCGGGTTGCACCGCGAGCTCTCTCAGCGACGATGTGTTGCTGAGCCAATTTGCTGAGGGTGACGCACAGGCTGCGCGGATCTTAACAGATCGCCTTGGGCCGCTTTGTTATTCCGTCGCGTTGCGTATGTTGGGCAATCGGGCCGAGGCAGAAGACGTAACGCAGGAGGCGATGATGCGGATGTGGCAGATGGCGCCGGAATGGGTGCCGGGTCAGGCCAAAGTGTCGACATGGCTGTATCGCGTGACGTTGAACCTGTGTGTGGACATTCGGCGCAGGAAGTCCCCCGGCAGGTTGTCGGATATTCCTGAGCCAGAAGATGGCAAAGCCAGCGTAGCCGACCGACTGCAGAATGAGGCCCGCGTGGATGCGTTGCAGCTTGCCCTGTCTCAGCTGCCCGAAAGGCAGAGGCAGGCAGTGATTCTGCGCCACATCGAAGAGTTGCCCAACCCTGAAATTGCCGGGATCATGGGAATTTCAGTAGAAGCGGTCGAAAGCTTGACCGCGCGGGGCAAACGAAGTCTGACCGCGATACTGGCCGGGCGACGTGAAGAACTGGGGTATGACGATGACGGATGAAAACCTGGAACTGGATCATTTGTTTGCGCAGGCTCGGCAAAACCGACCGGCGCTGCCCGACGATCTGGCCGTGCGCATTCAGACAGATGCTGAAAAACTCCGCCTCAGTCGCCTAAGGCCTGAACCGCGTCCTCAATCTTCGATCTGGCATCGAATGATGGACAACGTAGGTGGCTGGCAGGGGTTGGGCGGCTTGATCGCCGCCAGTGCGGCGGGGCTCTGGATCGGCGTTTCCGCGCCGGGGTTCCTGCCTGATCCCGCCAATCTGCTGGCATCGCAGGAGACGATCCTTTTTGTGGCGGACCTTGGATATGACACGAGTTTTCTGGAGAGCACTGAATGAATGCTGCCCCTAAACCGAAACGCCGGTGGATGACGGTTTTGCTGGTTTCGTCATTGGCACTGAACCTGTTGGTTGTCGGTGTTGCAGTTGGAACCGTGCTGCGCCTGAAGGATGGAGATCACACCGAGGCACCGCCGGGATTCGGTCCTGCGCTGTATCGCGCTTTGCCGAAAGATGACCGCAAAGCGATGCGAGGTGAACTGTCTGCGCTGCGCGAAAAAGACTTAAGGGGGCGCAGACAGGACTTTCAAGCCCTGAGCCTGGCGCTGCGCAGGGTGCCCTTCGATCCGGTCGCCGTTGAAGTGTTGTTGCAGCAACAGTCGCAGGCGACGGCAGAACTGCAACTAGCATTGCAGACACAATGGCTGGCTCGCGTCACCGCGATGAGTGACGCAGAGCGGCAGTCTTATGCGGACAGGTTGCAAAAGATCGTCGAACGCGGGCCGCATGGGCACAAGAAAAAGGATTGACGGGTTCAGGCTGCGCTTTGCCTGATACTCACCTGATTGCGCCCCGCTTTTTTTGCCGCGTAAAGGGCTTTGTCGGCGGCTTTCAGGATATCTTCTACAGGAACGGGTGTGCGTTCTTTTCCCGGCGTACCCGATTGCGGCATCTCCAGCCCAATGCTGATCGTGACGTTAACCCGCAAACCTTGGTCCGATAGTCGGAACGGGGCGCGACAAATGCTGTCACAGATGGTCTCAGCCAGTTTTCTGGCTTGCTTTTGTGACACATCAGGTACTGCAAACATGAACTCTTCACCGCCGATACGGGCGACAAAACCTTTGGATCCAAGTGCGCTTTGCATGCGTTTTGCGGCCTGCGTCAGAACACAATCACCGGCGCCATGGCCATGGCAGTCATTGATGGTCTTGAAGTGGTCCAGATCCGCCAGCATGACGGCAAAGCCACGTCCGGTACGGGCAGACTGGCTCGCGATCTGATCCAATGCCCGCATGGCGTAACGACGATTGTGCAGCCCGGTCAGCGGGTCAATCCAGGACTCGGCGATCCCTTTTCTCAGTGATACGCGCAAATGATCAAGCCGTGCCTTGCGCGCAATCTGATTGTTCAGCCGCAACAGGATCTCTTGCGCGCAGAACCCCCCCAGGCACACGGCGTCCGCTCCTCTGTCCAGCGCTTCCGAGGCCTGCACGGCGTCGTTGTCCTGCAGGATGCCAATCAGGACAGTGTTCCGGGTTGCTGCGCGTGACCTGAGATCCGCAAGGATATTCAGCGCGGACGGGGGCGAGCCCAGTTCGACCACAATCGCGTCCGGTATCGGCCCGGACAAAACGCCTTGCAGGTTCGATTGAAGATGCCAGGACAGATCGAAATGGTGGTGGCCTTGCAAGGCCTTGTGCCAAAGGGCACCAGTTCGGACAGTATCGGTCAAGATATCAACCCGGGCCGCGTTCGGTGGGCTGATCATGACAGGGGCGGGTTCCCCAAACCCAATAGGTTGCGATCCGTTGCTGACCTGCAAATCTTGAGTAGCTGCACGCGCGCGCAAAAGGCTGCGAATGCGTGCCAGCAGCAACGTATCTTTGAAAGGATGCGTCAACACATCGTCCAGCCCGTCTTTCAGGGCACGCAGGCGCGCGTTTTTGTCATTCTGTGCCGCCAGTACGACAACGGGCACGTCATCAAGGCCAGAGACTTCGGTAAGCGCTTTCTTGACATCAGCGGCTGTTCCGTCGGGCAATGTCTGTGCCGTCAGTACAAGGTCCGGCTGCACGCGACGTGCAAGGGCTTGTAGCCCTTCAAGTTTTCCACCCTGTACCACGTGGTACCAGGCAGCGGTCAGCTGAACCTTCAGCATTATGCGGTTGGTTGATACCCCGTCGAGGACAAGGATGGTGCCTTGCACAGACATAGTCGTTCACCGTTGATTGCATGCGCGAACAAATTGTTTATGAGTCTGGTTAACAAACTCTTTCCATCACCTGATCCGAGCACTGTTTATGTCCATTTCGCCCGATTCAGCCGAGACTCTTGCTCTGACGGCCTTGGGTTGGCTGGTCAGCAATGACGAGCTTTTGCCTGTCTTTCTTGGCTCGACAGGCGCTTCGATCGGGGATGTTCGCAATCGGGCCGGTGACCGGGACTTTCTGGCTTCGGTTCTCGATTTTCTGGTGCTTGACGATTCGTGGGTCATGGCGTTTTGTGACGCCAACTCGATCGCCTATGACCACCCTGCCCAAGCGCGGGCGGTCCTGTCAGGCGGTGGCGATGTACACTGGACCTGAACACCTTTTCCGCAGGAGCACGCGATGCCAATAGAAGCAATCGTCTTCGACAAGGATGGCACTTTGTTCGATTTTGCCAAAACCTGGGGAACCTTCGGGCGCTCGTTGCTGATGCGTCTGACAAAGGGGGATGTAGACCGGGCGGTGGAACTCGGGAGCGTCATCGGGTTTGACTACGAGCAAGAGCGGTATGCCACAGATAGCATTGTGATCGCCGCAACGGTCGAAGAAATCGCCGAGGTGCTTATTGCGCATGTTGACGATGTGACATTGCAGGAAGTTGTGGACATGATGAATGCCGAGGCCGCAGCCGCTCCTCAATCCCCTGCCGTGCCGTTGGGCCCATTCCTGAAAGGGTTGCAGCAATCCGGGATCAAACTGGGCGTTGCGACAAATGACAGTGAGCACCCGGCATTGCAGCATCTGGAATCTGCTGGAATACGCGAACACTTTGATTTTATCGCTGGGTATGACAGTGGTCATGGGTTCAAACCGGGGCCCGGTCAGTTGCTGGCCTTTGCCGCACAGGTCGGGGTCGAGCCGTCGCGCATTGCAATGGTGGGTGACAGTGTTCATGACCTGCAAGCGGGGCGCGCAGCCGGGATGATCACCATTGGCGTTTTGACCGGATTGGCAGAAGCAGATGTGCTGGCACCGATGGCGGATGTGGTCCTGCCGGATATCGGTCACATTCCTGCATGGCTGGCCGAAAAATGATGCGTTGATCCGGAAAATCGACGCACAATTATAGAAAACCGACAAGCTCTGTCGCAGATGGAGCGGCCAGAAATGCGTCTTCGGGTCTTGCTTGTATCAAGCCAGAACGGAGGCAACCATGGCCGAGACCAACACACGCAAACGCCGCGGCGGAGGACGCGCAGGTGCGGCAGCACGCAGGGGCAGCGCGGTGATTGACCAGATGCCGTGGGACCCACCCATCAATATAGATCGCCCGACTGAACCGCTGGATCAGGCCGGGATCGAAGCGATCCATGAAGGGGCCATGCGTATTCTGGAAGAGATCGGGATCGAATTCTACAACGAAGAGGCAATCGGCATCCTGCGCGAGGCGGGGTGCACGATCGATGGTGACAACGTCCGCATGGGGCGCGATTTCGTCATGGAGATGATCGCCAAGGCGCCCAGCCAGTTTTCCATCACGCCCCGCAATGTTGACCACAGGATCGAGATCGGTGGAAAGAACATCTTGTTCGGCAACGTTTCGTCGCCGCCTAATTACTGGGACATGGAGATTGGAAAGAAAGTGCCCGGCAATCGCGAGATGTGCCAGAATCTTCTGAAACTGACGCAGTACTTCAACTGTATTCACTTCGCAGGCGGATATCCTGTAGAACCCGTCGATATTCATGCCAGCGTCCGGCATCTGGATGTGCTGTATGACAAGCTGACCCTGACCGACAAGGCGATGCACGCTTATTCGTTGGGTAAGGAACGTGTCGAAGATGTGATGGAAATGGTGCGCATCGCGGGCGGTCTCAGCCATGAGGAATTCGAAGCCTCGCCGCGGATGTACACCAACATCAACTCGACCTCGCCGCTGAAGCATGACCATCCGATGATTGATGGCTGCCTGAGATTGGCGCGGCGCGGGCAGGCGATTGTCGTAACCCCCTTTACGCTGGCGGGAGCCATGGCGCCCGTAACAATGGCGGGGGCGGTCGCCCAGTCCCTGGCCGAAGCCTTATGCGCTATCGCTTTGTTCCAATATGTGCGCCCCGGTATTCCCTGCGTAATCGGAACGTTCACGTCGAACGTGGACATGAAATCAGGCGCGCCCGCTTTCGGGACGCCGGAATACATGCGCTCGACCCAGATGACCGGGCAGATGGCGCGATATTATGGGCTGCCGCTGCGTTCATCCGGTGTGTGTGCGGCCAATGTGCCAGACGGGCAATCCGTGTGGGAAACCTCGAATTCGCTCTGGGCGGCCGTGCAGTCGGGCACCAACATGGTGTACCACGCCGCCGGTTGGTTGGAAGGCGGCCTGATCGCAAGCCCGGAAAAATTCATTGTGGATTGCGAGGTTTTGCAGCAAATTCAGCGTTATATGAACCCTGATCTAACCGCGACCGGACCGGATGAGATTGCTTTGGATGCCATCCGCGCGGTTGGCAATGACGGTCACTTTTTTGGAATCCAACACACACAGGATCGCTACACCACGGCCTTCTACCAGCCCTTCCTGAGCGACTGGAAGAACTATGAGGGCTGGGAGGCCGCCGGAGGCATCTGGACGGCTGAGCGTGCGCATCACATGTTCAAAGAGATCATCTCGAGCTTTGAGGCACCTCCGATGGACGATGGTATCCGCGAGGAACTGGCCGAGTTCGTTGAACGCCGCAAGGCTGAAGGCGGCGCGCCGACGGACTTCTGACTGGGCGGGTAGTGTCGACTTGATACTCCGTTGCTTTCACAGCAACTCGGGGCGAATTTTGGCTATTTGTTAAGGTTTCTCAGACCACAGTGCCAAGGACACCAAACTGAGGCATCCGATGCATGGTCTGATCAATCGGGCGATACAGTCCTTTGTCGGCGCGACCTACGGGCAATCCTGCTGGGTTCGCGTGACCGAAGGTGCGCGGCTAGGGTTTGTCGAATTTGAAGCCATGCTCATCTATGATGATGACATGACGACGCGGTTGCTTGAGGCCCTGAGTATTGACCTCAATCGACCACAGGCGGAAATCCTCGAAGATCTGGGAACATATCTGGTGTCCCATCCGAACATGGAAGGGCTGCGCCGACTGCTCAGGTTTGGGGGTGTCACCTATGTTGAGTTCCTTCATTCCCTTGATGATCTTGCGGATCGTGTAAGACTGGCTGTCTCTGATCTGAATTTGCCTGCGCTTGAGTTGAGAGAGCTTTCAGCCACGGAATACCAGTTGTGCTGCCTTCCGGACTTACCAGGATTTTCCAGTGTTATGGTCGGGGTCCTGCGCGCGATGGCCGATGATTATGGTGCGCTGGTAATGCTGTCGCATGAGGGTCGTCAGGAGTGTTGTGAAATCATTTCAATCATTTTGGTCGAAAGCGCCTTTGCCGAGGGGCGCCATTTTGATCTGGGGGCTCGGAACAGATGACACATACTCAGGAACTGGCAGATCTTCTGGAAACGCTTTGCCCGATGTTCCTGTTGGTGGACCGAAGCGGATGCATTCAACAAGCGGGTCCGACACTGCAAAAGCTGCGGCCCGAATTGCCTTTGGTTGGGCTGGGTGTTCTGGACGTGTTCGAGCTGATCCGCCCCAGAACAGTCACCACCCTTCCCGCGTTGATGTCGATGGCCGGTGCCAAACTGCATCTGAGATTTCGCGATGAACCGCGTACGACCCTGAAAGGCCTGGTCGCGCCCTTGCCCGACTCGGGCGGTGCAGTCATCAATCTGTCATTCGGTATTTCGATTTTGGATGCGGTTCGGGATTACGCCCTGACAAGCGCTGATTTTTCCGGCACTGACCTGGCGATCGAGCTGTTGTATCTGGTCGAAGCCAAATCCGCCGCGATGGAAGCGTCTCGTTCACTTAATCTCAGGCTTCAGGGGGCAATGCTAGCCGCGGAAGAGCAGGCATATACCGATACATTGACAGGATTGAAGAACCGCCGCGCGATGGATCATTTGTTGGGGCATCTGATCCTGGCAAATTCTACATTTGCCCTTATGCATCTGGATTTAGACTTCTTTAAATCCGTGAATGATCGGCTGGGCCATGCCGCTGGGGATTACGTTCTGCAACAGGCGGCCCGCATCATGCTTGAAGAGACGCGTGGAGACGATACGGTTGCGCGGGTTGGAGGGGATGAGTTTGTCATAATTTTCAAGGGCCTGACGCGGGAAGAAACTCTGGAGTCCATCGCCGGCCGTCTGATCGCAAGGTTGAATGAACCCATGATGTTTCAGGACCAACCGTGCTGTATCTCTGCAAGTATCGGAACGGCCTTGTCCACCCAGTTCAAGGTTCCCAAAGCCGCCGACATCCTTCACGCCGCCGACGTCGCCCTTTATCAGGCCAAGCGAGACGGCCGGTCCTGTCACCGCCTGTATTCCACGCTGATCAAAGCGCAAACCTGAGTTTTTCCTGTTTCCGGGTCGGAGATTTCAGGCGAATTTTCAAGCGAGCTGAACGGCCTTTGTTAACTGCTTGGCAATCTGGTGCCGGATGGGTGGCAGTTCCCCTACCACTGGCAGCAGAACGCCTTTGAACCCTGCTTGGCTCAATCCGGCGGGCACGTCGTCCACTGCGTGCCCCCCGGTGCAGGCAAAGAACGGAAGGCACAGCGCCTGAGCCCCCGTGCCGGTTGCGGCTTCGGAAATGTATGGCGGTTCTTCAACAAACCCAACGCGGACAGATTTGAAAGCCAGCATTTCTTGAAGTTGCGATGCGAAGTTCAGAGCCACGACCGAGGGGTTTCGGCTACGCCCTGACCCATGTGCTGCAATGACCAGGTCGGTCGACGCAGCTGCCCAATTCCTTTCGGACAATTCGGATTGCAGGGCGCGTGCGGTCAATTCCGGTAGCTCTGGGTCAACACCCAACGGGTCTAGAATGCGCGCTTTGTGATCCCCTAATCGTTTGGGCAAAGCGCTGGTGACAAACCATCCATTTGCCATGAAAAGCGGATAAATGACCGTGTTTTCCGGCAGGCTGCTCAGCTTAGCCTCGAACGCGCCGGGCGCGGCCAGAGTTGCGGCATGCACCGTTACATGCTCGGTCAGGGCGTCGACCGTAGCCGCGAACGCAGCCAAAGCAGCCTCGGCCGGTTCTGGATCGGACGGCTGACCATGTGCGACGATGATGGCATGTGGCATTTGGATCTCCTGACACGAAATGCGTTAGGTGCCTCTGTGCGAACCGAAGTCAACACTACTGTTAGCCCAGAACCGTTAGCCAAAGCCAGACAGTCAGGATAGATGTGGCTGTCCCAATGAGAACAGCCGAAGCTGCCACCCGCTTGGCGCGGCCATACATGTTAGCAAAGATATAGGCGTTGAACCCCGGCGCCATGGCTGCGTTCAACACGCCCGAGCGGAACAGGTCCTGAGGCAGCCCTGTGGATTTGCCGAATATCCACACAAGGCTGGGATGCAGCATCAGCGAGATACAGCAAACAAAAGCGATGGTGCGCAGATCGCCTTCGGGTTTGTATTTGACCAGTACCCCGCCCAGTGCAAACAGGGCGCCAGGCAGGGCGGCCCGCGTGATCAGACCAAGGGCTTCGTCCACCACAGCCGGGATGTCCAAACCGGATAGATTAACCACGAATCCCAGTGCAATACCAAGGATCAGCGCGTTCTTGAACATTGCCGACAGAACAGAACGCGCCATGCGTACGCCACCGTTTCCGCGATTGCGGACAACCTCCATCACCGTGATCCCTACGCCGTAACAAAACGGGGAATGGAAGGCGATAATCGCATAGTTGCCTGTCAGGTTCTCGGGACCATAAGCGCGTTCGGTAATCGGCAATCCCAGCAGAACCGAGTTAGAGAACAGGCAACAAAACCCGATTGCCACGCAGTCTTCCCATTCGCGGCCGAAAATGATGCGCGCACCAAAAAGACCAGCGATGAAACACAAGGCGGCGGCGGAATAGAAACTGGCCAAAAGCCGGGGATCGAAACTGGCGCTAAGGTCCAGATGCGCGATGGCAAGAAACAACAGGCATGGGATCGCGAACCCTTGCGTAAATCTCATCAGCCCGTCGACATGGTCTTCTTTGAAATATCCTGTTCGTGTTGCCGTGTAGCCGGCACCGATCACAAGAAAGACAGGAAGAATGACGTCAATCAGACTTTGCAGCATTTGGCCCCCGTGCAACGGCCAGGTTGCGATATCTTATGCAAAAGGAACAGGGGCCTGAAACGCGTGATGTATCTCCATCCCGTCATAGGCGGGGGTGATATTGTCCGGAGTTTCTGCATCGAGGGTCATATAATCCAGATCGATATGCATGTTGGTTAGAATCGCCTGTTTTGGTTGCAGCTTCTCAATCCACTCAAGCGTTTTTTCCAGATGTGCATGTGTGGGATGAGGGCTTCGGCGCAGGGCGTCGATTATAAGATATTCCAACCCTTCCATTTCAGGCCATGCGTCGTCGTATATTTCGGCAACATCCGGCAAATAGGCGAGCCGTCCCATGCGAAAACCTAGAGAATCTATCGAGCCGTGATTGACCTTGAATGGACGAAACGGAATGGGCCCGCCGGGTCCATCAATTTCGAACGGTCCGTCGATGGACTTGAGGTCGAGGATCGGAGGATAAGGTGACCCTTCGGGTTGAATGAAGGCGTATCCAAACCGCCCCAGCAGGGCGTTCTGGGTATCACCATCAGCCCAGACCGGTACACGGGTTTTCATGTTGAACACGATCATGCGCAGGTCGTCGATTCCATGGACATGATCCGCGTGAGAGTGTGTATAGACTACACCATCAAGCCGCCCGGTGCCCGTGTCCAGCAACTGGCTGCGCATGTCCGGGGTCGTATCAATCAACACTGAGGTTGTGCCGCCGGGGCCGTTACGCTCGACAAGCAGGGAACAGCGCCGGCGAATGTTCTTGGGGTTAGCAGGATCGCAAGCACCCCAGTGGCCACCTAACCGGGGTACGCCGCCTGACGATCCGCAGCCCAGAATGGTAAATCGCAATTCGGTCATGCAGCGGCCCTGTTCGTTGCCGCCTTGCTGAACAGCCGGTCAAAGTTTGCCTGAGTTTGGGCGGCAAAAGCCGGATACTCCAGACCGAACACTTTAGCCCCTTTTCGGGCTGTATGTGCGGTATAGGCCGGTTCGTTTCGCTTGCCACGATAAGGGGGCGGCGCAAGATAGGGCGCATCGGTTTCCACCAGAATGCGATCCACCGGTGCGCTTGCGAAAATGTCGCGCAACTCCTGGCTTTTGGGAAAGGCCGCAATGCCGGACATGGACAGATAAAACCCAAGATCCAGCGCGGCTTTGGCCAACTCGGCCGAGGACGAGAAACAGTGCATCACGCAGGAATAGGGCGCGTTGCGATACTCTTCGGCCAGAATTTGGGCCATATCGTCGTCTGCCGCGCGGGCATGAATGATCAAAGGCAACCCTGTGCGCTGGGCGGCTTCGATATGAAAGCGCAGAGATTGCTTCTGAAGCTCAGCGCTGTCGGCGGTATAGTGGTAATCCAGACCGGATTCGCCGATGCCCACAAATTTGGGATGTTGTGCCAGCGCAACCAATTCATCGACCGAGACCATAGGCTCGTCAGCGGCGCTCATCGGGTGGGTGCCTGCGGCGTAGAATACCGGTGCATGGGCTTCGGCAATTGCACGGACTGCGGGTTCATTGCGCAGTTTGGTGCAAATCGTCACCATCCGGGTCACGCCAGCCTCGGCCGCGCGCGAGATGATGTCGTCCAACTGACCGTCAAAATCCGGGAAGTCCAGATGGCAGTGACTGTCGGTGATCTGGGGGGTGTCGCTCATCTGACCTGGCCGGCGGTTTCCTGTATCTTGAACACCGTATCTAGGACCAGAGCGGCAGGGTCAAGGTTCACCGCCTGACCATGTCGCGTGCGGGCTGTGATTGTCGCTGCGACTTCGGCCCAGCGACGGGCCTGATCCGAAGAATCTGACAGTCTGGCCAGCGTTTCAGCTTCGTTCGGGGCGGCCTCAGAGGTCGGCGGTGCTCCGGTTGCCCCAGTCAGGGCCAGCCGAGACAAGGCGATATCGATCAGTGTCAGCAGCAGATCAAAGCGCTCGGCCGCGCCACGTTGTGCCGCAGCCTCGGCCAGGGCCAGCGCGCGCTGCCGGTCCAGGCGGGGCAGGGTGCCCAGAATGGCAATCAGTTCGGCATAGATTTCAAGCCCGCCCAGATTGATCAGGCGAACGGCGTCCCCGACCGAGCCAGCGGCCAATGCGGCGAGATATTCGGGATGCGTCGGTAAGGACGTCCCGGTTTGCGACAGCGCGTCCTGCATATCCCCGGCACTCAGGGGCCCAAGACGCAAGGTCCGGCACCGAGAGCGGATGGTCGGCAACAAGCGCGAGGGTTGGTGCGATACCAGCAAAAGAGTTGTACGCGCCGGAGGCTCTTCCAGCATCTTCAGCAAAGCATTGGCGGCGCTGACATTCATCTCATCCGCCGAATCCACGATTACGACCCGGCGCCCACCATCGGCAGAGGACAGGCCAAAGAACTTTCCCAGCTTTCGGATGTCGTCCACAACGATTTCGTTGCGCAGCCGCCCCTGATCATTCAGCGACCGGGCTATCGCGGCCAATCCCGGCTCGGCCCCGGCCAGAATGCGACGTGACACCGGGTGGTCGCGATCAATGTCGAGCGTCTCTGGCGGTGGCGGCGCGCCAAACAGCCCACCGTCGTTTGCCAAAGGTGTAGCCAGCAAGAACCGCGCAATCCGCCAGGCCAACGTTGCCTTGCCGACGCCACGCGGCCCGGTCAGCAACCAGCCGTGGTGCAGCCGGTCCGAGTTGTAGGCGGTCAGAAACGCCTGTTCCGCCGCATCCTGACCAAAAAGCCGGACAGTCTCGCGGGGATGCGGCGCACCGGGCACCTGATCCGGAGAGGGGATTTCGTCATTCATCGTCTATCGCAAAGCAGCCTGGACGATTTCTGTCACATCCTGCGCAACGCTGTCCATGTCCCGGTTACCGTCCACCACGCGGAAACGGTCGGAAAACTCATGGGCCAGTGCCAGAAAGCCCGCCCGCATTTTCCTTTGTAGGTCCGGGCCGAAATCTTCGAACCGCTCTTCCGCGCCTTGCCGCCCTTTGGCGCGGGACAGACCGGTATCGGGGTCCATGTCGATCAGCAGCGTCAAGTCCGGCTCGCGCTTGATCATCAGGCTGTGCAGCTGATCAACAAGGCCGCGCAGATCGCCCCGCGACAGGCCCTGATACATACGTGTGCTGTCGGCAAAGCGGTCGCAGATCACCACTTGCCCTGCGGCAAGTGCGGGTTCGATCGTACGTTCCAGATGGTCGCGGCGGGCGGCCGTGAAAAGCAGGATTTCCGTTTCGGCCGACCAGCGGTCGGGATCACCTTCCAATACCAGGCTGCGGATTTCCTCCGCGCCGGGTGAGCCGCCCGGTTCACGCGTCAAAACGACCTCATGACCCTGCGCCCGCAGTTGATCCGCCAGCATCCGCGCCTGAGTTGACTTGCCTGATCCGTCAATGCCTTCGAAAGTCAGAAATAACCCCGCCTTGGTCACATCGACTCCAGTGGGTTATTGATCACGTCTTTCAGAACTATGCCGCCAACGGTCAGCATACGGACGACAAATCCACCAATTGCAACGTCTTCCGCTGCCACCAGTGGACGTCGAATTTCCGGCAATCCTTCAGGCTTGATGACAAGTTCGGCCAGTTGCTGGCCTTTCTTGACCGGTGCATTGACGGGACCCTGATACACAACTTCGGCCTTGACGTTTTGTGTGCCCAGAACCGGAAACAGAACCGTCAGATCGCCGTCAGGTACAAGACCAACAGTCTTTTTCTCGCCCATCCACAGCTTGGCTTCGGCTATCGGCGTTTCCGCGTTGGCAACTGTCCTCTCGACAAAATTTCGAAACGACCAGTTAACCACGGCCTCAGCCTCCTCTGCCCGTTGACCGGTGCTGTCCAGCCCGCTGAGGACAAAGATGACACGGCGATCGCCTTGTTTGGCAGACCCGACCAGGCCGTATCCGGCCTCCTGCGTGTGGCCGGTTTTCAGGCCATCCGCGCCAATGCTCAGTTTCAGCAATGGATTGCGGTTACGGGCATTCGATGGCGCACGGCCATCGAATTCGAATACCTCTTCTGAAAACAGGGGGTAGTATTCGGGAAAGTCGGTAATCAGCCTGTCGGCCAGAACCGCAAGATCATGAACCGACATCATATGTCCGGCGGCAGGCCAACCGTTCGAGTTCGCGAAATTCGAGTTGTTCATACCGATCTGCTTTGCGCGCTGGGTCATATAGCGGGCAAACCCGGCCTCTGTCCCGTCAGGGCTTAGCGCCTCGGCCAGGACCACGCAGGCGTCGTTGCCTGACAGAACGATGATGCCGCGCAGCAGGTCCTCGACCCGAACCCGGTCCTGCGTGTTCAGAAACATGGTCGAGCCGCCATAGCTCATCGCGTGTTCGGACACGGGCAGGGTTTCGTCCAGCGTCAGTCTTCCGTCACGCAGCGCTTCGAAAGCAACATACAGCGTCATGAGCTTGGACATGGATGCAGGAGGCAAGGGCTGATCGGCGTCTTTCGCCAAAAGCACCGTACCGGTGGTCTGATCGATCACATAAGCCGCGCGGGCAGATGTATCAAAAGCCTGAGCCGGGATTGCCAGAACGGCAAGCCCAATGGCCAGAACAGAAGTTCGCAATGAGGATAGCATGTTATGCCTCCTTGTATCAGTCGGACACGGTGAACGCATCTTTGAAACCAAGGTCCTTTACATCTTTTTGAATGGCCTTGCGTTCGGCCCGGGTTGCGGCAGGGCCAACCAGGACCCGCCATACTGTTTTGTTTTCGGTTTTCAGTTCCCGCACAACAGTCGACATGCCATTCCGGCGCACTTTCTCGGCGGCGGCATTCGCATTTGCTTCGACGCTGAACGTGCCGATCTGCACAAATGGTTTGCTCAGCGGAGACGCAGCGCCTGTTGCCGCCGCTGCGGCCGGAACCGCTTCGGTCGCGTCAATCGCGGATGCAGCGCCTTCGATGGGATCCAGTGGCGTTTCGGTGATCTCAGTGGGGTCTTTCTTTTGCCACCACTTCCGTTTTGCAGGCTTTTCAGCGGGGGCTTCGACCGGCGCGTCCGACAACGCCGGTGCAGCTGCGGCTACCGCTACATCTGCGGCCACATCAACACTGTCTGTCGCGACGTCCGCCGCAGCCACGGTGGCTCCCGCAGCCGCTGCTGCTGCTGGCTCTTTTTTCTGCCACCACTTCCGCTTGGCGGGTTTTTCTTCAGCGGGCTCTGTTGGGTCCTCAGTGGCTGATGCCGCAGCTGTGGTCGTGTCCGTACCTTCGGTCGCTGCGTTGGCAGAACTTGCCGCATCCGCCGCAACCACTGCCGAACCGGCTGCTGCCGCTGGCGCCTTCTTTTGCCACCATTTCGGCTTGGCCGGTTTTTCGGTATCTGCCGCGGATGGATCGTCGGTGGCCGCGGTGTCCGATACCGCAGCCGTATCTGCCGCCTCGTCTTCCGGTTTGGGCGCGTCCTCGGGTGGTGATTCCTTTACAGCTTCACGGCGCAAAGCGACCACACTGACCTTTGTCGGCGCGCCCGCCAGCATTCCGAGCTGTTCCGCAGCCGCAGATGAGACCTGTAGCGCCGGGCCGGGCAGGTTGCGTTCACGTCGGAACAGGGCCCCTGTTACAGACTTGTTGTTTGCGGTGTTCGTAATTACGACACGCTCGGGCTGGGATACTTCCGGATAGGCAACCCAGATCCCGCCCAGCGAGGGCCTGCCATCCCAAAGCCCCGCTTCGGTGACCTGAAAAACCTCGGGGGCTTCGACGTCACGCTGCGAGCCCGAGGCTACCTCGGGAAGGAGTTCGGTTTTGTTTGAGTTTTCTTCAGGTTTTTCAGCCTCTTGAAGAATGTCTTCACACCCGCTCAAAACTGTCAAAGTCAACGCCAGATACGCCAACCGTTTCGGTCCCGGGCGTGTCATGATCGCTCGCTTCATCTGCTTATCCCTTGCCTGAAGGGGTCTCGTTCTCGGAACCCCGCTGCCGGTCTGCTGGTTCTGCTTGCCAGCCTGTTTCGGTCTATTTCGGGATCATAACGCGGCTGAAGAGTCATGGAAAGACCGCTGCGCGGGCTTCGGCAAGAAATCCCGATTTCGACTTGCCTCTGACCGAACTTGCGCTTAGACCCTGCCTTCGACGGGGAGGTGGCAGAGTGGTCGAATGCGGCGGTCTTGAAAACCGTTGGGCGTGAGAGCGTCCCCAGGGTTCGAATCCCTGTCTCCCCGCCACTCATACCTGTCTCACTTCAGTTGTGTTTTCTGACCCGAAATTGTGTCGCAATTTCCGCGAGTTGGCGCGTGCGCTTTCAATCAGAGACGGAGCGGACTGTACATTCAGAGCGCAATTCCGGCCGCAGTCTCAGTGCCGCATTTTGGCGGGGTCGCTTTGGGCTGGATTTCCCTGATAACCTGCAATTTACAGGGAATTTTCGCGAAACAGGTCTGAGTTCCGTTATTTCACCTGTCGGAACTGTATGTTTTTCAGAGGTTTATGTTGCAAATTCCCTAAAAAGTGGAACAGGGAACTTCCTCGCGGGAACAGAGAATTGTTCCACCGGATCAGGTAGGGCAAACCCTATATCAGGGACGCAGGATTTGAAGCAATAAAAAGCCGAACTGGCGTTCCTGTTCGGTCCAGTCAACTGGGTGGGTCACGCTGACCAGACGCTTGAGTGTGAGTTCGGGCGGCTGAGTGCCGTCGAGAATCGCGGCTTGAATCTTCGGTGAGAGAAACGCGAGCTGGGAACGGGTACGGATGAAGGCGCAGGGAACGCTCTCGCGGCGTGCAATCTCCATCAGTTGAACTCCGGATTTCAGATCTCGGGCCCAGCCATGGGCGCGGATCAGCATGGACCGGAGGTGGGGATCAGGTTGGGGTGCCATATCTCCGGCGATGACCTTGGCCTCGACGCCGCGGCGGCGCAGATCGAAAGATGCGGTGACGTGGGTGAGATCCGGGTGCAGATGGTCCGCAGCAATACCAACTGCGCTTGCCAGAGTCTTGGGGTTTAACTCGAGTTCAAAGTGTCCTCGTGCAATTTCGCCGCTGGCCAGAAGAGCAGCGCCCACATAACCGCCTTGGCGTTGAAGCCGAGTCACCAAATCGGCAATTGACGTCTGGATCACCGCGGCTGACCCAGCCTCGGGCTGCGCCAGTACTTGGTGCGCGGCGGCGGCCTCTTGAAGATGTCTGGCGATGACATCAATGACTGCGTTTTCCAGCGCCGGGCCGGGCAGTCGCCAGCCGGAGGTATCCTTGCCGCCCGAGATCAGTCGATTGGAGACGTAATAGCGCAACCGTCGGCCTTTGCGCGTGGTGTGGGTTGGCGTCAACCGATCACCAGTTTCGTCCTGCAGCAGACCAGTGAGCCAGGCGCCGGGGTCATTGGTGCGTTGGCGCGCATCAGGTGAAGGGTCTGCACGGGATCGCTGCGACGCTTCGCGCATTTTCTCCTGCACCCGGTCCCAGATGTCCTGGTCGATGATCGCCGGATGTTGCCCGTCCCAGATCTTATCCTTGTGCCGGATTTTTCCGAGGTAAACCGGGTTGCGCAGCAGATAATAGATCTGGCCGCGTGACAGCGGGCAATTCCCCTTCACGCTTCCATCCGCCCGAACAGCCCGTTTTGATCGCAGGTCTTCTGCCGTTGCCCGCTCTTCTACTTTGCGCAGGCAACCCAGCTCATCATAGAGCCCAAAGAGATGCCGGACCGTTCTGGCCTCATCCTCATTCACGACCAGCGTTCTTGCTTTTGGGTCGGGGTGGCGGTCATAGCCGAGCGGCAGGTTGCCGCCCATCCAAAGCCCCTTTTTCTTAGACGCTGCAATCTTGTCGCGAATACGTTCCGCGGTGACTTCCCGTTCAAACTGAGCAAAGGACAAGAGTACATTCAGGGTCAACCGACCCATGGATGAGGAGGTGTTGAATGCTTGTGTGACGGACATAAAAGAACAGTTCGCTTGTTCCAGCCGTTCGACCAGCTTGGAGAAGTCGGCGAGCGATCGGGTCAGCCGGTCGATCTTGTAGACCACAACCATGTCGATGCGCCCGACATCTATCTCTTCAAGAAGGCGCTGAACGGCAGGGCGCTCTAGGGTGCCGCCCGACGGGCCACCGTCATCGTAGCGGTCTGGCAAAAGGGTCCAACCTTCGTGCCGCTGGCTGGCGACATAGGCCGCGCAGGCCTCATACTGAGCGTCCAGCGAATTAAAGTCCTGGTCCAGTCCACCTTCTGAGGACTTGCGCGTATAGATCGCGCATCGGATTTTACGGCGCGGGCTCATTTGGCGGTCTTTCGGGTGAGTCCGAAAAAACGCGGCCCTGACCAATGCGCGCCGGTAATCTCTCGGGCTATGGCTGAGAGCGAGCGATAGGACCGACCGTTCCAAGTGAAGCCGTCCCCTGTCACATCGACCATATGGGTCACGCCATTCCACTCGCGCAGCAGGCGCCCGCCGGGTTTAAGAGCAGGGCAGGCTGGCCGGGGTTTTTTCTCGGAACCCTTTTCCAGCGTGGCTTTGACCTGCCGGGGTAGCCCGCCATGACAGCGGGACTGCATCTCAAAGGCGATAAAACGGCGCAGGAAGGGTTGGCTGAGCATGGCGGGCGCGGGTTGATCAAACAGTTGCTGCCAAAGCGTGACCAGATCCGATCGACTCATGGCGGCCAGATCGGCGACGTCGCTGGTCTTGGTCATGACTCTTCTCCTGTTCCCGCCGTCAGGTGATACGTGGATGATCCATTTTGTTTGTCGGATGTCCGCCGTTCAATCGTCGCGCCTTTCTTCCGTAACCCACTCAATGCCGCTCGGACCGAATGAGGCTGCCACCCCGTTGCTTTGCAGAGCGCCTCAAGGCTGGCACCGTTCGGGCGACGCAACAAAGCTTGCACCTTGTCAATTTTGGTTGGTTTGGATTTGGACATGTATTGTCTCCTCTGATCTGGGGCTGGCGGAATGCCGAACCCCCGTACCGAGGAGCGCCCGAATGGCTCGGGCGTGGGTTCAGTGATGCGTGGTTCGCAGCAACAGTCCAGCTCTTTCTGGGGCAATCCGAAGAGGGCTGTGTTATGTCGGGTGTTGCTGCTGTACCCCCGATTATTCGTCAACAATCTTAATTGGTTACTTTTTGCTTGGGGGTTGCAATTGCAAAAGCCCGCGCATAGATTCTAGCCAGCCCTGCAAGGGACAAGGTCCCACGGGGAGGTGAATACATCTCCCAGGCAGCATTCGGCGCCGCATTTTTCGAAGCGGATAAGACCGAGAGCATTCGAAGGGGCAACGAACCGGATCGATTGGTCCGGAGAGTTGCTATTCGTGCTCTCTCCGAATTCCCAACACGATCCTTTCTTGTCGACGCTAACGAGCGTCAAACGAAAGGAGGCGGCAATGCCTACTAAGAAAACACAGAGCGACGCCAAGGCGTCCAAAACGCCGATCTGGATGGCGGACAAAGTCATTCAATCCCAGATCAGCCAGATCAAGCTCTACGACAATAACAACCGCGTGCATACGGCCAAGAACATCGACAAGCTGAAGGCGTCGGTGGCCAAGTTTGGCTTTGTCACCCCGATCCTGTTGGATGGTTCGGGCACAATCATAGCGGGTCACGGCCGCTATGAAGCCGCCAAGGCTCTGGGGTTGATGTCGGTGCCGACTGTTGTCGCGGATCACTTGTCAGACGCGGAAGTGCGCGCTCTGCGCATTGCGGATAACAAGCTGGCGGAGTTGTCCGACTGGAACGAAGCTGCTCTGCAGATTGAATTTGCCGAGCTGATGGATCTCAGCCTTGATGGCGAGCTGGACTTTGATCTGGACATCACCGGGTTCGAAACACCGGAGATCGACATTATCATCGACGGCACGGGCGAGGCCACGGAGACCGAAGCAGAATCTGTTGAGACGCCGAACCCTGCGGCACCCGTAGTCACGGAGCCGGGCGACCTTTGGGTTCTCGGAGATCATCGCATCTTCTGTGGGGATTCCTTGCAAGCCCAGAGCTACGACACTCTGCTAAAGAGCGAACGCCCGCAGATGGTGTTCACAGATCCTCCTTATAATGTAGCGGTCAATGGGCATGTTCGCTGTGGCACCGGTGGCGATCATCGCGAGTTTGCCATGGCGTCAGGAGAAATGTCGGCCAGCGAATTCCGTAGCTTTCTCTCGGACGTGAACAACCGGCTGATTGACTGCCTGCCGGACGGAGGCATCGCGATGATCTGCATGGACTGGCGTCACATTGAAGAACTGATTGCGGCCGGCAAGGCAGGCGGCTTTGATCTCATCAATCTTTGCGTCTGGAACAAGACGAACGGCGGGATGGGCAGCCTTTATCGTTCCAAGCACGAGCTGGTCGCGATCTTCAAGAAACCAGGTGCGGCGCATATCAACAATGTCGAACTGGGAAAACACGGGCGCAACCGGACCAATGTCTGGGACTATGCCGGTGTGAACAGCTTTGGGGCAGGGCGTGAAGCGGATCTCGCTGATCATCCCACGGTGAAGCCGACAGCCTTGGTTGCAGATGCCATCATGGATGTGAGCCACCGCGGTGATGTTGTGCTGGATACCTTTGGCGGATCCGGCGCGACGTTGTTGGCAGCTGAGAAAACTGGGCGCCGGGCGCGGCTGATTGAGCTCGATCCGGCTTATGTCGATGTCGCCATCCGCCGTTGGCAGGAGATGACCGGTGAGAGCGCCGTGCACGCGGTAACAGGCCAGACGTTCGATGCGCATTCTGCGGCAACTGATGCCACCTCAGAGCTGGAGGTGGGTCATGTCTGACAATACGAAAGAGTATGAGGTCGGCTACGGCAAGCCGCCCAAAGCAACCCGGTTCCAAAAAGGGCGATCCGGAAATCCGAAAGGACGACCGAAAGCTGCCAAAGGCGTGAATGCCAGCCTGAAACGCGAACTGGAAACCAAGATCACAGTCCGCGAAGGCAACCACGAAACCCGAATTTCCAAGGCGGAGGCAATTGCAAAGCGGCTCATGGCAGGTGCTTTGAAGGGCGACACGAAATTGCTGATGGCGCTTCTTAAGGTCGACTCTGATCTGTTTGGCGGTTCAGATGATGGGAGCGGACAGGCCAGCGCTGCTTTGGAAGGGCCGGATAAGGTCGACTACGACATCCTCCGGGATTTCTTTTCCAGCCAATTGGACGGTGACGGCGGTGCGGAAGATGAGGAGGCGGAAGATGACGGCTCCTGATCCAAAAATGGTCCTGCAAGCCGCGCGCGAGGTTTGCCGGGACAATTTCTTTCCCTTTGTTTGGCGTGTGTTTGACACGCTGCACCAAGGAACTGACCACAGTTTTGATCCGGCTTGGCATGTGCGGGCCATGTGCCATGAGTTGGACAACGTTCGCGTCGGCGAGAACAAGCGGTTGATTATCAACATTCCGCCCCGGTGCCTGAAATCGGTCACCGTGGCCGTTGCCTATGTCGCTTATCTTCTCGGTCATAACCCCAGCGCCAAGATTATTGTTGCCAGCTACGGGCTGGATCTGGCACGCAAACATTCCGAGGATTGTCGTCGGATCATGTCTGCGCGCTGGTACCGGGGAATGTTCCCTGAAACGGTCTTGGCTAAAAAAGGCAACACCTCAGAAGAAATCCGCACCACAAAGGGAGGCAGCCGTAAGGCTGTCTCCATCGGAAGTTCTGTGACTGGACATGGCGCTGACTACATCATCATCGATGACCTGCTGAAAGCCGGCGATGCGGGCTCCGAAGCTGAACTGGTCAAGGCACAGGAGTTCATTGAGGGGACCTTGCTGTCGCGCTTTGACAACCCGTCCGAAGGGCGTGTGGTTATGGTTGCACAGCGGTTGCACGAGATGGATCCGCCGGGTTATCTGCTGGACCGCGGTACCTATCGGCACCTGAACCTGCCTGCCATCGCCGAAGACCATGAGACAGTGCCTCTTGGGCGTGGAAGGGTCATGTGCCGCAAACCGGGTGATCTCCTTTGCCCGTCCCGTTTGGATCAGGACACGCTGGATACCAAGCGTCGTGAAATGGGCGCAGCCGTGTTCAATTGCCAGTATCAGCAGAACCCCATTGCTCCCGACGGGTCACCCCTGCGCTGGGAGTGGTTTGGTACCTACAAGACTATCCAAGATCGCCGCTGGTATCAGCTTGTCGTTCAAAGCTGGGATACGGGGATGTCTGCGGATCCCCGGTCCGACTTCTCGGTCTGTACAACCTGGGGGTTCCGAGAAAATGCGTGGTACCTTCTCGACGTCTGGCGTGGGCAGGTGGACTACCCAGACCTGAAAGCCAAGGCACTGCAGCTTGTCAGTCGCTGGGATCCGGATCGAGTTCTGATCGAGGATGCCGCTTCTGGCAAACCGCTTTTGGACGAATTGTTTCGTGATGACCGTCGGCGCTATGAACGCATTAGACCTGACAAGGACAAGGAAACCCGGTTCCAGTCCGCGTGCGGTCCTATCGAAGAGGGCAAGGTGTATCTGCCTGCAGACGCGCCCTGGCTGGCGGCGTTCAAACGGGAACTGCAGTCCTTTCCACGCGGTCGCAATGACGATCAGGTCGACAGCTTTGCCCACTTTCTGAACTGGTCCAAGGGATTGGGATTCTACCGCGCGCTAGGCCATGATCATCAGATAAACATCGAACGTCGCGAGCGCCGTCGCGAGCGGATCAGACGGCGGTAGAACAGAAACCAAAGTTCGAGGCCGGTAGTCGGCCTAGAACCGCCCAGCGAAACCTTGGTCATTGGGTCCGAACGGCGTATTTTGTTGAAAAACTCTTCCTTGATCGAGGGCTGAACTGCTGATTCAATTCCTTTAGTGGGGGGGGGAGGACCAGCCATGATGGGACCGAAGCAGGAAGCGCAGGCGGCGTTGTTCTACGAATTTTCTCTTGAGAATCATATTCCCCAAGACCACCTGCTGCGCTCGATTGATCGCTTTGTCGATCTGGGTGGCATCCGCGCCTATCTCGCAGATTTCTACAGCCACACCGGTCGGCCATCCGTCGATCCTGAGCTGCTGATCCGGATGCTGCTGGTGGGATATTGCTTCGGCATCCGATCTGAACGGCGGCTTTGTGAAGAGGTGCATTTGAACCTGGCCTATCGTTGGTTTTGTCGCCTCGATCTGACTGACTGCGTGTCTGATCATTCGACGTTTTCCAAGAACCGACATGGTCGGTTCCGTGAGAGTGAGCTGCTGCGTCATCTGTTCGAGACGACTGTTGCGCGTTGCATCGCGGAAGGTTTGGTCAGCGGCCAGCGCCTGGCAATTGATGCCAGCCTGATCGAGGCGGATGCCAACAAGCAGAATTCGACACCCAAAGAAGATTGGTGCGTCTCCGACATCGACCCGGCAGATGCGCCTCGCGCCGTTCGCGAGTATCTCGATACGTTAGATGAAGCTGCATTCGGTGCCGCCAGCGAAGTCCAGCCCAAGTTCACATCCCATTCCGATCCTGCCAGCCAGTGGACGGCAGCGCGTAAAGGGCCAGCATTCTTTAGCTATTCTGACAATTATCTGATCGACACCGACCATGGCGTCATCGTCGATGTCGAGGCGACCCGTTCGATCCGACAAGCCGAGGTCGGATCAACCAAAACCATGCTGGACCGGGTAGAGGATAAGTTCGATCTGCATCCCGAACGGCTGATCGCGGACACCGCCTATGGCACCGGGCCGCTCCTGGGTTGGCTTGTCGACCGCAAGATCGCACCACATATCCCGGTCTTCGATAAGTCCGGCCGCAACGATGGCACCTGGACCCGCGCCGACTTTGAGTGGGACGCAGAAAACGATCAATATGTCTGTCCAGAAGGTCACGCCCTGAAGCAGTTCCGCCGTAACTACTCAGACCCGAACAGGGGGCCGACTGGCAAGGGCACTGCACGTTATCGCGCCTTGAAAGAGGTCTGTCAGATCTGTCCATCCAAAGCCAAATGCTGTCCAAACACCGAAGCTCGCAAGATCACCCGTGAGGAGCACGAAGACGCCCGTCAGGTCGCACGCGACATCGCCAAGACCAAGCAATACGAGATCTCGATGAAACTCAGAAAGAAGGTCGAGATGCTTTTCGCCCACCTCAAACGCATCCTCGGGATGGGACGGCTCCGATTACGTGGCCCATGCGGTGCAAATGACGAATTTCTCCTCGCCGCCACAGCCCAAAACCTCCGCAAACTGGCCAAGATATTCCCTGCACCGCAGCAAATGCGCAAAGCCTGAATGGAAACGCACTCGCGCTCTGTTCAAAGCACCACTTTCTGCGTCAGCAACCGTTGTTTTTCAACAGAATGGGCGGACAGCTGACTTTCGCTGCATATGCGAGAGCAACTCTACCAATCTGTGAAAGCGGTCATTTACAGTCAGATATGCGATACACGCCCGATCCAGGTACGGATGAAGTCCTTTGTGGCGCGGGATCAGAGCGACCTGGCAAGGTCGCCAATATCCCAAAAAAGCCCGGCCATTGCGCGCAATGCATCACGCGAAACTGACTTTAACACGTGCTCGTTTGGCGCGTGCTGCGAACAGCCGCGATAGGAGTGCGGCACCCAAACCGTTGGGAGACCGAGCAAATCGGAAAAGACCTCGTTGGGCAAGGAACCGGCGAGATTTGGCAGGACATGGGGTGGCTTCCCACACGTTTTTTCAAGCGAACGCGCGACAAAAGACACCCACGGATGGTTGGGCGACGTTCGCGTTGCATCAAAGAAGCTGCGGTCATGAGGCTTGATCTGAACGATCTCAAAACCTCTCGCATCAAGGTGGCGTCGAAGGGCGGGCAGGATATCGGATTGGTTAGTGCCAACAACGAAGCGGAGCTGGCAGGCGGCTATGGCAAATCCCGAGATCGCGTTGACCGGTGCCTCGGGGACACCGCTTTTCATTGCGAGGACCGCAAAACTGTTCCAGCCGAAGACGCGTTCGGCCGGTGTCAGGCCTTCCTCTCCCCAATTCTCGTCAATCTTCGGACCACCATCCCCGCCAACCGGCAAGTTGCGCAGGGTGTCCCGGATGTCTTCAGTCAGGCTGGTCGGCCGCCATTCTGGTATTTGGATTTGGCCCCGCACATCGGTGATCGTCGAGAGGGCTTGTGCAAGGATCATCGCGGGGTCGGCAAGCAAACCGCCCCAGTTACCCGAATGGTGCGCGCCGTCTCTTAGATCAACGATGAGGTCGAACGAATTGCCGCCCCTTGCCCCCATGAACAACGTGGGCGTGTCGGACTGAAGGCGCGGCCCGTCCGATGCGATCAGGACGTCTGCGGCTAGGTTGTCCTTGTGCTTGGCGCAAAACTCCGACAACCCCGGTGATCCCATTTCTTCGCCCATTTCAATGAGAATGCGCATGTTGAAGCCGAGCGCTCCACGGGCCTCAATGACAGCGCTCAGCGCCGCCAAATTGATGAGATGCTGCCCCTTATTGTCGGCTGTTCCGCGTCCATAGAGGCGGTCGCACTCATCAACCAGTCGAAATGGGTGAAGCCCGTCGCGCCATTGATCCGTTTGCGCGCGGATCACGTCGCCATGCCCGTAGGACAGGATTGTCGGACGCGTGTCGTCCTCGATGCGCTCTGCAACCAAGATCGGTCCGGCATCGTGCACAGGGTTCGGGTAGATTTCACAGGAGAACCCGAGTCTGCTCAGGCGCGGAACGAGGGCTTCCTCAAGATAGCGCGGAAGCTCCGCGGCTTTTTCTTGTGTCTGGCTCTCCGTCTCATGGGCAACCAGTTCGCTAAGTTCTGTTGCAAATTGACCGGTGTCGAAAAACTGGGCGGCGTTGTCTATTGCAGAGGCGCGGGTCACGGTTGTTTTGCCTCAGACAGGTGGACGCACGTCGTCCGGGATCGGACATGTGTAAGGTGTTTGGCCCAGATGGTCTTGATGCGTCGCGCATGCAGCTTCGATGCGCGAGGGATCCTCAACCAGTCGACAAGCTGTCGCGGCCATTGCTTTTGCCGCGTAGACCATGCCTTTGTGAGCCGCGGGCGCCTTGCCTTGTGCCACTGTTTGCCACGTATGAAACGGCGTTCCTATAGCACAGGTGGCAACTCGTGCCTGAACGGTTGGGACTGCCCAACTCACGTCGCCAACATCTGTCGAGCCTTCGCCGCCATCGCTGTGGCGATCAAGAGGTGCGATGAAGTCGCAGAGTGCGAGATTTTTTTTGGGCTTAGCACCGATCCGCTTGAAGGTCGTATTGATGTCAGCGGCGGTTAATGTGGTCTGAATGTCGCGGGCAAAACTGAGATCTGCCTCGTCAAAGGCGACGGGTCCAAGTTTCTCTAGCTCGTGCTGCATGGTTTCTTCCAAAGGACGGTTGCCAAGCAGGTTTGAAACGCCGGAAAAGACCTGGCTGGTAACTTGCGTTCCTGTCATCAGCGCCGCGCCGTCCGCAATCTTTCGGACGCGCGTAACCAAATCGGCGAGGTCCGGTAGCGAGCTGGCGCGGACGAGTTGGCGCACTGTGGCCTTGGCCTGCACCACGTTCGGCGCAACACCACCTGCATCGAGATAGGCGTAGTGAACCCGGGCGCTGTCGGGCATGTGCTCGCGCAGGTAATTTACACCGATGTTCATCAGTTCAACCGCATCAAGCGCCGACCTACCCAATTCCGGTGCACCCGCCGCATGGGCAGCTTTTCCATGAAAAGTGAAATCGATCCGGGTGTTCGCGAGCGATCTGGCCTCATTCACGCCTGTGAAGGTCGCTGGATGCCACGAGATGGCTGCGTCGACATCATCGAACAGTCCTTCGCGCACCATGTATGTCTTGGCCGCGCCCCCTTCTTCAGCGGGGCAGCCATAGTATCGCACACGGCCCTTGATGCCGTTTTCGGCCAGCCAGTCTTTCACCGCCGTCGCGGCCAAGAGTGCGGCGGCCCCTAAAAGATTGTGACCACACCCATGCCCGTTGCCGCCCTCTTCAAGCGGCTGATGTTCAGCCACACCTGGCGCTTGGCTCAGATATGGCAGCGCATCGAACTCGCCGAGGATGGCAATCACCGGACCCTCGTCTCCTGCTTCGCCAATCACGGCCGTAGGAATGCCAGCTGCGTTCTCTGTTATCTTGAAGCCCTGAGCGCGTAACATCTGCACATGTTCGGCGACGGACTTGTACTCGGCATAAAGCGTCTCGGGCGTGTCAAAGACTCGATCTGACAAGGCGATAAAATCATCACGATGGCGGTCGACGTGGTCCCAGATCGGATCGGCGTTTTTCAAGGGGCTCTCCAGCTTCTCGTTCAAACGGTTTCGGCGTGTTCCAGCAGGCAAGCCGTTTCGCGCCCGCCGCGCCCCGCTTTCAGTTCAGGAACAGTGGTGCGGCACTCAGCGGTCGCCACCGGGCAACGCGGGTGGAAGGTACATCCAGATGGCGGATCGAGCGGCGACGGAATTTCCCCCTCAATCGGGGCAAACTCACGCCGGCGCTGATCAAGGCGCGGAGCCTCTGCAAGCAGCGCTTTCGTGTAGGGATGGCGTGGGTCCGAAAAAATTTCCTCAGTCGATGCGCTCTCGACAATGCGGCCCAGATACATGATCGCCACGCGGTCGGCGATGTGTTCGACGACGCTCAGGTCATGGCTGATGAACAGATAGGTCAGGCCCAGCTCTTCGCGCAGATCCATGAACAAGTTGATAACCTGCGCCTGGATCGACACGTCCAGCGCAGCGATGGCTTCGTCGCAGACAAGGAACTTCGGCTTCACGGCGAGCGCACGTGCAATTCCAATCCGTTGCCTCTGACCGCCGGAAAACTGATGCGCGTAACGCCGCTTGAGCGACGGGTCGAGGCCGACCTTGCGCATCACGTCGTCCACGTATTCCGCACTCTCTGCCTTGCGGACGATCCCATGCATACGCGGTGCTTCGCCGATGATATCTTCGACGCGCATTCGCGGATTTAGGCTGGCAAAGGGGTCCTGGAAGATCATCTGAATTGCGAGGGTCGCCGCGCGTTTGTCGGTGCCGTTCAACGTCGCAACATCTTTGCCTCCGTAGAACATCTGTCCGTCACTTGCAGGGTGAATGCCGGCAACAACACGTCCCAAAGTGGACTTGCCGCAGCCGGATTCGCCGACCAATCCCAGAACCTCACCCTTTTGAATCGACAGGTTCACGTTATCGACAGCATGGACCGTTTCTTCCCGGATGTTTGCGCCAAGTCGCTGTGCGATTTTCCCCGCGACGTCCAAACGTTTGGTGAAGCGCTTCGAAACGCCTCGGATTTCAACGAGCGGCTCACTCAAAGCGTCGTCTCCTTGGTGCGTTGCGGATTGAAACAGCGAAGGCTGCGGCCATCCACGTCCTTAATCGGGGGGCGCTTGGAACACGCTGCCGTTCGGGCCTGACAACGCGGTCCAAAGGCGCATCCTTCAGGCAGGGCGAGCATGTTTGGCGTCATCCCTTCGATCTGGAACAAACGCTGCCCGCGCCGGTTCGCCGTCGGAACCGATCCGAGAAGCCCGACCGTATAGGGATGCAACGGACGGTCGATAACATCGTCGATACTGCCTTGCTCAACGATCCGTCCTGCGTACATCACCGAAATCCGGTCCGCGAGCCCTGCCACAACGGCAAGGTCATGCGTGATCCAGATCATCGCGGTTCCCGTGCGTTTCGTCAGCTTCTGTGCCTCGTGGATGATCTGCGCCTGAATTGTCACGTCGAGCGCTGTCGTCGGCTCGTCGGCAATAATGAGGTCCGGCTGGTTCAAGAAGGCTGTCGCAATCGCCACGCGCTGCCGCATCCCACCGGAAAGCTGATGCGGATAGGCTTGCAATCGCTCTTCCGGCGATGGGATGCCAACCAAACCAAGCGCATCACGGCTTCTTTCCCAGGCGGTTTGGCGGCTTACGTTTTCATGGGCGAGAATGGCCTCGATCATCTGCGTATCGACGCGCAGGACCGGGTTGAGAGTCATCATCGGATCCTGAAAGATCATCGAGATTCGGTTGCCACGCAAGGTCTTGAGTCGCTCTTCCGGTGCGTTCGCGATCTCGTCACCATTAAAACGGATTGACCCATCGACGATGCGCCCGGGAGGATCGATCAGCCCAAGGATGGAAAACCCGGTGATCGACTTGCCCGACCCGGACTCACCCACCAGACCCATTACCTCGCCCTTGGAGACGGTGAAATCCACACCATCTACGGCCTTGACCACACCCGCGTGCGTGAAGAAGTGGGTCTTTAGCCCGCTGACTTCGAGTACTGCCGTCATTTCTTCAACCTCGGGTTCAAAACATCGCGCAAATGGTCGCCCACAAGGTTGATGGACACGACCGTCAGCAAGAGCGCGATGCCGGGGAAAACGGATATCCAGTAGCGCCCGGACAGCATGTACTCGAAGCCATTTGCGATCAGCACCCCAATCGACGGTTCAGTCTGTGGAAGGCCTACGCCAAGAAACGAAAGCGTCGCTTCCAATGAGATTGCGCTGGCGGTTTGCACCGTGCCAACGACGATCAGAGGCGCCATGCAATTCGGAAGGATATGGCGAAAGACGATCCGGGGTCGCGATATTCCAAGGCATTGCGCGGCTTCGACATATTCCTTGCCACGCTCGACAAGCGCGGTCGCGCGAACCGTGCGGGCGTAATAAGCCCATTGCGCGATCACGAGGGCGAGGATGATCTTGTCGACACCCTTACCAAGTGCCGCAACCATCATCAGCGCAACAAGCGATGCCGGGAACGACAGTTGAAGATCCACGATGCGCATGATGAACGCTTCGGTCCGGCCTCCGGCGTAGGCCGCGACCAGACCGATCGCCATACCGATCAGAAGGGCAATCACCCCAGATGCAAGCCCAACGGTCAGAGAAATACGCAAGCCATAGAGAATTGCCGAGTAGAGATCGCGTCCAGACCCGTCCGAACCGAGCCACATCGTGTATCCGTCGAATGCTTCGGAACCTGGAGGCAAGCGCCCATCCATGACGCTGACCTGGCCAAGATCGTAGGGGTTCTGCGGCGTGATCCAGGGTGCCAGGATGGCCAGCAGAACGATGATCAGGAATATGCCGAGCGCCGCTGTTGCGATCCTGCTTTCGAAGAACTCGGCCCGAAATCGCTGGAACGGCGTCTCGACTTTAGGGGACTTGGCGGGGGTCAGAGAATGATCTGTGACGGTGTCGGTCATGCGCCCTGATCCTGCAAACGAACCCTCGGATCGAGGATCGAGTAGAGTATGTCGACGATCAGATTGATCAGCACGAAGAACAGTACGATGATCATCAGATAGGCGACGACGACAGGCCGATCCAATTGCAGTATTGCGTCGATCAGCAGTTTGCCCATTCCCGGCCACGCGAAGATTGATTCAGTCACCACCGAGAACCCGATCAAACTACCGAATTCGAGGCCCATGACGGTCACTACCGGGATCATGATGTTTTTCATTACATGCACCAGAATGATGCGTCGGGTCGAAAGCCCTTTGGCCCGGGCATACTTCACGTAATCCTGTCCCATCGCTTCCCGGACACCCGCTCGGGTAAGGCGGATTGCCAGTGAAATCTTAAGAAGCGCTAGGTTGAGAGCAGGCAGGAAGATGTGGCTCAACCCATCGAGCGTAAAAAGGCTGCTGTGAATCCCAAGAAACGAGCCGATATCGCCGCGCCCTGTCGCTGGGAGCCATCTAAGTTCTACGGCAAACAGCATGATGAGCATAAGCCCGACCCAGAAGGTCGGCAGCGAAAACCCAAGGATTGAGCCAGCCATAATGCCCTTGGACAGCGGGCTGTCGGGATAGAGCCCGGCATAAAGACCCAATGGAATACCGATCACGATAGCAAGAAAGAGTGCACTGAAGGCCAGTTCCATCGTGGCAGGCATATGGTGCAGGATCAGTTTGAGCGCGGGCTCACCGAAGACGAAACTGTCGCCGAGGTCACCCTGTGCAGCACCTTTGAGGAACAACCAGTACTGTTCCCAAATAGGCCGATCCAATCCAAGCCGTCGAATTGCAGCTTCGATGTCAGCCTGATCCGCGTCGGGGCTGACCAGCATGTAGACCGGGTCACCAACGATATTGACGCCGAAAAAGACAATCACCGACATCAGGAAGACAACAAGCATTGCTTGCTGCAATCGGCGAATGACAAAAACGGTCATGAGGACATTCCCTGGGCAAAGGCTCCGGGCCGCTGCGAAGGCGGCCCGGATGCATTGCGATTACTCTTTCACGACGCCTGTCGCGAGAGTGTACTCGTCGGTCCGAGGGATGTAGCTCAGACCTTTTTTGGCCGCCCAGGTGTTGACCTGGAAGTGAGTCGGAATGATCGCCACATTCTCGATCGCGCGCTCTGTCGCCGCGGCGAGTAGTTCCTGCCGCTTTGCGTCATCGACTGTTCGCAGGGCTTCTTCGATCAACGCGTCGGTTTCAGCATCCGAGTGCCGGCCACGGTTCGATGATCCAAAGCCCGCATCCTTGTCATGGGTGTGGATCAGCGATTTGAGAGGCGAGGACGCTTCGCCGGACCCCGCGCCCCATCCGACGAGGATAAAGCTGAACTCCGGCAGACCCTCCGGGCTGCCTTTGGACGCGCGTCCAAAGTATACCGAACGCGGCATTGTTTCGACTGCTGTCTTGATGCCCACACGGGTCAACATTTGCGCAATTGCCTCGGCAATTTTGGCGTCGTTGATGTAGCGGTCATTTGGCCCATGGATTGTCATTTCAAATCCATCGGGATAACCGGCTTCAGCCAGAAGTGCTTTAGCACCGTCCGGGTCATAAGCCACCACGTCCAGATTGTCGGACACGCCAAAGAATCCCTCGGGCAGAAGCTGGCCAGCGGGCAGCGCAACCCCCTCCATGACACGCTCAACGATCGCGTCGCGATTGATCGCCATGCTGATCGCCTTCCGGACTCGGACGTCCATGAGCGGGTTCTTTATATCGCCACCACCGTTGGCCTTCACAAAGGGTGAATCCTCACGGAATTGGTCCATGTGAAGATAGATCACTCGGTTGGACACGCCCTGGCTCAGCTGGATACCATCGTTGCCCTTAAGTGTTGTGATATCGGTCGTCGGAACGCCCGATATCATGTCGACGTCACCGGCAAGAAGCGATGCAACACGGCTCGGACCGGACGTGATTGGGCGGAATTCCACCTCGGACCAGATCGGTGCATCACCCCAGTATTCGTCGTTCCGTACCAGCACGATGCTTTCACCCGGCGTGTAACTTTGGAACTTGAACGGCCCTGTGCCGATGGCGGCCGTACCCGCGTTGAAGTCTTCCGTCGTTGCTTCGCAGCCCACTTCTGAGATCACAGGGATCGTGGAAATGTCGTTGCCCATCAACGGATAAGGTGCGGCCGTTTTGAAGTGCACCGTGTAGTCATCGATCTTGACGACTTCCTTACCCTTAAGATAGGTGCCGTATCCCGATGGAGAGTTCGGTACGTCCGGCGCGCGCGCCATGGTGCAGACGACGTCGTCCGCCGTGAAGTCGCTTCCGTCGTGAAACTTTACGCCCTCACGCAGCTTGAACTCCCAAGTCAATTCATCAATTGGCTCCCAGGACACGGCAAGACCCGGCGATAGGCGCTGCTTCTCATCCTGCGCGATCAGCCGGTCAAAGATGTGCACGGACATGGCGTTGTTCGGACCAAGGTTATGAAAATGCGGATCGAGTGACGTCGGCTCCGAAGCGAGGCCGATCGTCAGTTTTTCCGCCGAAACAGCACCGGCGCCGAAAGCCAAAATGCCGACAGCGACGGCTGTCGCAGATGTGAGTTTCCTCATCAAAAAGACTCCCTGTTGATTTGGCGCTTGTGAATAGGCGAATCCCTGGCCGATCCCGCGCCCTGTAAAAAAGGCTAGCTACCGCAAAAAACATTGCCAATACTCAATGCTATGCAACTCTGCATAGACCAATCCAAGAGTTTGGATGTTCAGCCGCTCAAACTGGGGGAGTAACGTAGCATGACGGAACACCGACACAGACTGCGCGAGTTTGAGGCCCTGAGAGCCGTAATCACGACTGGTACAACCATCGGCGCCGCGCGGCGAATGGGGATTTCGCAGTCTGCCGTAAGCCGGTCCTTGTCCCAACTCGAGGCCCGTGTTGGGCGATCGCTCTTTCTCCGCCGATCGGGACGTATTGACCCAACAGACGAAGCATTGCGTCTCAACGAAAAACTGGACCCAATCTTCGAGACGCTTGCGGACATCGAGGGCGCAGAATGGGCTACTCCGGATAACGAGCCGTTGCGCCTGATCGTGCCGCCAACTCTGGCGCATCACTTTGTCATCTCTAGGGTGGCCAGTTTTCTCAAGAAGAATGAGGGAAAGCAGCTTCAATTGGATATTCAGGCCACGGACGTGCTTGTCGCTGGCATTCTCGACCTCCGCTATGATCTCGGCTTGACGAGTGCGATGATCCAACGAACGGGTGTTCACCTAATGCCCTGGCGCCGCAGTCAGGTGGTTTGCGCCATGCCGAGCAACCATCCGCTGTCGGAAAAACGAGTGGTGACGCCGCACGACCTTGAAGGCGTCGCGCTGATCGAGTTTCTGCGAAGGCTGGGGACGCGAGCGATCACCGAAAAGATCTTTGCGCGCGCTGGAATTCGTCCAAAACAAGTCGCTGAAACAGCAACGAATATGGCCGCTTTGGAGCTTGTCCGCGAGGGTTTGGGTGTGACGCTGATCAACCCGTTCCCGTTACTGTCGTCGGGGATGGAAGGCGTTGTCGTCAGACCATTTGACGCCGCCATCTTCTATGACACCAGCTTCGTTTTACCATCAGGCCGACCGCCGTCGCAACTTGCCCGCCAGTTCATGCAGTTTGTCAAATTGACGACGCCACATGACAAGTATTCAGAGCCCGTCTAGCGCAACATTTGCTCCGCCCGCGAGGTATCGAAGTCCATCGGAAAGTTCGGTCGTGGCAAATTAGCAAACGGCCAGCGGTCGTGAACTGGCGACGTAAGCCCGCCCGTGTCGACCTCAAATACCTGGTTTGGCCCAAACCAGTTGGAAAACCCGGCCCGAAAGTGGCCTCGGGATTTCACAACAACAGTCCGGGCAGCCGCAATATCCAGCCCGAACATATGAAAGAACACGGGGTCGGCAGTCTGTGTGCGATCGGTGATCACCACCACGGTGATACCACCAATACGAAGCGCAGCGGATGGCCCTAGGGCCAATCTCCGACCAGCCGTCATGCCCAGTTCACCTACCACATCTCCATTATGGAGACCCAAGACCTCTGCATCCGCCTCAAAAGGCACATCCCATTGCGCCCAGAAAGCGCTGGAATCGGAAGACCGGTTGAATCGTGCCCTGAATTTGCCGCCGACACCGATGCCATGGGCTTCGTTCGCAAGTTCCGGATCACAAAAGGAACCGAATAGGCATTCTTCGACTTTTGCCGCATGAAGAGCGGCTAACAGTTCCGTCGTCCTGCCACTGCCGCCGCCACCAGGATTGTCACCGGCATCGGAGAAAATCACAGGCGTGCGCGCTTGGTCAGCGGAAATTGAGATCGCTTCCGTCACGGATGTCAGTTTCCGAACGAAATCCTTCCTCAATGACCAGGCCATGTCTGCCAATTCTTCCGCCAGTGCATTGGCCGCCTTCTGGTCCTCACGCGCGGTGACAACGATGCTCAGACCGTTGTCGGGCGTGTCGGAGAAAAGAAAATTACCGAAGATCGATACGTTTAGAATCTCACCTCGACCTTCGGCTTGTCGTCGCTGACCATGGTCGATCAGCGCGCCATACGGGTGCTCGGCACTTAGCAGGGTCACGGATGCCGGAACAAGAGGCAGTTTAACATGCGCGGTTTGGGGCCGGACGCCCGAAGCCAAAACCCGGCGCAACGAAAAGGCGGCTTCCTCGCCACGTTCTATTTGATCGACGTGAGGATTGGTCCGATAGCCGACGATCAGGTCACAGGCATCGACCATCCGTTGTGAGATATTTGCATGCAAATCGAGTGTCGCGATGACAGGTACGTCCGGTCCGACAACTCTCCGAATGCGTGACATCAACAAACCGTCGGGGTCGTGGTCGTGCTCGGCAACCATCGCGCCGTGATTGCAGATGTAGACTGCGTCGACAGGGCCAGCTGAGCGAAGCATGTCTTCCGAAGTCACCATGATCTCTTCGATCACGGTTTTTCGTACTGGACCTGCGGGATGGCTGGCTGCCAAGATACAGGGTACCGGCGTCCAGTCGCCCGTAGCATCCATCGCCCGGACAAAGGCCGCAAATTCTATTGCCAGCTTTGGTGTCGCGGATCTGGCTTCAGATATCAAAGCATCGCTTGTAAGCCATGTCAGAGACTTAAAGTCTGACAAATCAGCCGGGGGTGCAAAGCGATTTGACTCGAGAATTGCGCCAAGGAGGGCGATCTTTGGAGCCGTCATGCGAGAGGCCTTTGGAAATGCAACACAGTGCGAGGAAACATGAGTAAGTGATTTCAATCAAGATATCATGCGTCTTCTCTGTTCTAGGAAAACCACTGCCGCCTTGCGTCTTTCCTATAACGCGACGCGCAAACGATCAGTGCCACCCGTTATGCTGACAGAAGTTTCCGGAGAATTCGTAAAGATTGTTTGGGCCGATGACCCAGACGTTCACCTCATGCGCGGCGCACCGGATCGCCCACCCGCCCGGTTCAATCGCCGGGGGCAGGACGCTTTGTATCTGAGCCCTGATGTCGAAAGCGCAAAAGTCGCTATTGGTCAGGACGTTAGGAAGGATGATCGCCCGCGGGTTGTGCTGACCTTCGAGGTGGAACGATGTGCGTTATTCGATCTGCGCAGCCCCGAAGCCGCGGATATCTATGCACTCGCCAGTCAGCCCTGGCGCAAACTCTTAGCTGCGGGCGGAGAGCCGTCTTCATGGCTCGCTGCTGATCGGCTCAGAACAGATCGGCATATCGGGTTGATTGACCCTTCGCGAAGGCGTCCGGGTCTTTGGCACATAACTTTATTTCGATGGAGCGAGCCAGGCGCACCTGGCGTGTTTCGGCGTAGTGAAGTGAAGCCGGTTTCCGTCCTGCCGGATTATCGGTGACGTTTAAGGTGCGACCAACTATCATTTCGCAATTATGGTCATCGCGAAAATTGGCTGTGTGGAGGACATTGTCATGAGTTCTCTTCTGGCACGCCAATGACATTTTTTTGCATGTTGTTTGAGCGCTCGTGACAGTCTGCTTTCAGTGCCAAAATGTAGCTTCGCTTTGGGTAACGAAAGGCGGCTTTGGGCCGCCCGTTTCAAAAAGAATTTGTGTTCAAGATGCTGGCGGGCACATGACTTCGATCAAGGAAGGGCCGTCACGTGATAGCCCCGCGGAAAGGGCTTCTGCAAAGCTATCGGTGTCTTCAATTCGTATTCCGGGAACCCCATGCCCTTTAGCGAGCGCAACCCAATCAAGCGTTGGGTTTTCCACATCAAACATTGCCTCCGCATTCTTGCCAAAACTCTCAACACCGACATTTGCCAGCTCATCTCGAAGGATTTGATAGCCGCGGTTTGCAAAAACAATCACCGTAACGTCCAGGCTTTCGCGTGCCATCGTCCACAAAGATTGCAACGTATACATGGCTGATCCATCGCCTGTTAGAGCAATTACTTTTCTATCTGGACATGCAATTGCTGCGCCGGTTGCGCACGGTAGGCAAAGCCCTATCGCACCACCGGTTCCCCCAAGCAAGTCATGTGGTCGCGCGGTTGCAGTCGGAGGAATGACGTGAAACCCGGACGTCACGGATTCATTGCAAACGATAGCATTCTCGGGAATGAGGGCCGCTAACGCTTGGCCGACTTTCGCTAGGGTGAGATCTCCGGTTGGGATTGGAGGCAGGTCGAGAGCGTATGTGTTCAGCTGTGTCTTGCTCGAAACACCAACCGCATCTGCCAGTGTTTGAAGAGTCCAGGCAATATCATCCGTCGGAGCACACAGGCTTGAAACCGTGCAACCGGCGGGCTCGGGTGTGCTCGGTTTGCCCGGGTATGCAAAGAAGGCAACGGGTTGGTCGGCGCCGATCAAAGTGATTGACGATGTCTGTTCAAGCTGAGCGATCTTGGGTGCAATTGGATACACAAGTTGATCCAATTTGGCAGCCCCGGCCCCCTTCGAAATTCGAGGGATTAGAGTATCCGCCAACAGGCGGCATCCGGTTTTGACGGAAATTTTTCCAGCCAGTACACGAAGTGGACCAAAAAGCGCGGAACCACCTATCATCAAAGCCGCGTTTGCAGTCTTCAGACGCATGGCTGCGGCCTCGATGCCTTCCAAGGACGGGCGATGAAGTGGTTGGGCCAGAATGCTATTCGTCGCAGGGCCAGTCGCTGCATCCCAAGCAGTATCGGCGGGAAGAACAAGAGTGGCGATCTGGCCGTTTTGAGATCGGGCGGCCTGGATGGCTGCGGCCCCGTCCGATGCGACGCTTGTGGCCTGATCAGAAACTCGTGTCCAATGGCTTATGGCCTGACTTACGCCAATAATGTCGCCTCTGAGTGGGCTTTCATAGCGCAGGTGATGTGTTGCGTGATCTCCCACCACATTCACGATCCCGGACCCTGATTTTCGGGCGTTGTGTAGATTGGCAAATGCGTTGCCTAGCCCCGGTGCAAGATGCAGCAGAGTGCCGGCGACGTCCCGTTTCATGCGGTAATAGCCATCAGCGGCGCCCGTCGTTCCACCTTCGAACAGGCACAGAACACAGTTCATCTCGGGATGTCTATCAAGAGCCGCAACAAAGTGCATTTCAGACGTGCCTGGATTGGCGAAAACCGTATCCACACCATTGTGAAGAAAGGTTTTGACTAACGATTCTGCGCCATTCATTCGATCACCGCCAACTCTGATTTCAACGAACTTTATGGGAGAGACAATCTAAAAGTAACTGAAAAAGCTTTCGATGATGTGCAGGCCGTCAATCGTCATCGATGCCCTCGCCCGTAAGACATGCCATGTTGAACAACGCGAAATCGCGGTGGTTTTCGGCCAGTTCAAGTCGAACTCGGGTCGCCCAGACATGCTTGGGTTTTGGCGGCCGCTTCTGACCGACGATACGTCCTTTGTTCCAGGTTGGGCGAAGCGCGCGAACGGCAGGTATGTTTGGGTTTCCATGACTGATCCTCCGATCCGCCATGCCCTCCCACAACGACAACCCGACATTGACGAGAAACAATATTACAGGATGCTGCGTCGCCTCAGAGGCCTGCTGGGAGCTCGACGTAGCCATCCATCGTTGCTTGAGCAGGACAATAAATTGCGCATTTGACAACAAGTATTTGCGGCCCACATGCTGAAACGTGAAAATCGAGGTGTAACGACCAAAGGTAATTTCATGTTTAGATCATCAACCCGAAGTGAAGCAGAAAGTTTGTTAAGCGGACTTGCTCTTGGATTTTCTGCGGACCCGTTCATGCGTTGGCTGTATCCTGAACCTGCCGATTTCCTTACCCACTTCCCGCGAGTAATGGATTTCTTTGGCGGGCGTGCATTTGAACAGGGTAGCGCGTTTCGGAACGATGATTTCACTGCTGGCGCACTTTGGCTTCCGCCAAGCATTCACCCTGACGAAGAACGGCTTGTCGCCTGTTTTGAGCAGACGGTCTCACCAGAAAAGCATGATGCGTTGTTCGAAACCTTCGGGCAGATGGACAATTATCATCCCGATGAGGATTGCTGGCATTTAGCATTTATTGCGGTCGATCCAATTCGCCAAGGAAAAGGATTGGGGTCCGCGTTGCTTGAATGCTGCCTCAAACGTTGTGATGAAGATGGAAGACCTGCTTACTTAGAGTCGACAAACCCTACAAATCTATCGCTGTATAAGCGCTATGGTTTCCAAGAGATGGGTCTAATCAAAGCCGACCAAGCCCCACCCCTGTTTCCGATGTTTCGAGCCGCCCAATAGCGGTAGATCAAACGGCTGCATTGTCTGCAATCTGTGAGTTCGGCAGTTTCAGGATATTTATGTCCGTAGCGAATGGCCGGTCTGGTGAAGCCGCACTGCGGCACCAGTGACTGCGATGAATGTCTCTTATGGGCCGCCTGCGTGAACCGTTATTGGCAGGGCAGGGACCCTTTCTGCATCGGCCCCGAGGTCCTTTGTGAGCCCAAAGCGGACTGAAATGTGCTCACCAAAAATGAAGTGCGGCGATAGACATTCTCTTGAGCGGTCTAACCCATCACTAAATGCATTCACCGCCATCGATAACCAAGGCTTGCCCCGTCATAAAAGCGGATTCATCTGAAGCTAAATAGACGATCCCATGGCCAATCTCTTCAACTGTCGCCCACCGACTCATAGGGATCGCCTGCTCGATGTAGCTTTCCAGTTTGGCACGGCCACCCATCTGCTTTTCGAAGCCTGCATTGAAGGGGGTGTCTACAAATCCTGGACAAAGGGCATTGAAACGGATTGCATGGACAGCGTAGTCGGCTGCCATCTGCCGGACCATCGCAACAGCTGCGTGCTTTGTAGTCGCATAGGCGATCATGCCCCGGTCGTATTGAACCCCAGAATTGGAGGCCGTGACGATCACGCTGCCTCCACCTTGTGATTTCATATGGGGGACGGCTGCGCGCGCGGCAATGAAGTGAGCGCGGACATTCAATGCCCAAGAAGCATCCATTCCATCTGGTTCCACTTCTTCCAGCGTTCCTTCGATCTGCAACCCAGCATGAGAGTGCAACACGTCAAGCCGACCGAAGTTTTTTACTGCTTCGTCTATGGCTTTGGTAAGGGCATCGTCATCGGTCACATCAAGCTGTATGGCAGATGCTTGATTCCCCTGCGCAACGATCGCGGCCACAGTGGCTTCAGCAAGTGTTGCATCGCGATCCGTTACCACAACATGCGCACCCTCTTGTGCCATTGCCATTGAACCCGCCCGACCAATTCCTGATCCCGCGCCCGTCACGAGCGCGACTTTACCTGCAAGCCGCATTTCACTTGGCTCCTTTATTTAACTATTCGATTTTGAGGCGCCTCGGCGCAAAAGCAGTTGCGCTGCAACGAGCAACAAGAGCGACGCGCCCATAACCATAGTGCCGATGGCATTGATCTCGGGCGTTACGCCGCGCCGGATGGATGAGAATATGTAGATAGGCAGGGTTGTTTCTGAGCCAGCTACGAAGAACGCTATGATGAAATCATCAAATGAGAAAGTGAAGCTGAGCAGGAAGCCCGCCAAAATTGCCGGTGCTATCAACGGCAGGGTCACCTGCCGAAAGGTGCCCCAGGGCGTCGCAAAGAGGTCAGCCGATGCTTCCATGAGGGCACGGTCCATACCCGATAGCCTTGCACGTACGATGATTATGACCAGCGCCATTGTGAACATGGTGTGTGCGGCGACAAGCGTGGGCATCCCCATGGAAAGTTGCGGGGGATTTGCTCCATCGGGCCATAGGCTCGCAAGAAGCGGGTTTAGCCAGCCAAATACGGTGACCAGGGCAATGAGTGTCGCGATACCGATGACGATACCTGGTATCATTATCGCAATATAAATCATCGCATCGAATAAAGTTCGGAGCCATCCCTTAACCCCTTGTAAAGCGATGGCCGCCATGGTTCCGAGTGTGGATGCGAGGCAAGCAGTTATGAATGCCGCAAGCAGACTGGTCTCGAGCGCGTCCATAACAAATGGGTTGTTGAGCGCTTTGCCATACCATCGGGTCGAGAACCCCATGAACTGGCTTGCGTGTCGTCCGGCATTAAAGCTGAAAAGCGCGATGATGCCGATTGGAATATAGAGAAAAAGGTAGACGCAAATCGCGTATAAGCGCATCGGACCCTCACATCAGCGAGACATCTTCGCGCTGGCCACCCAGGCGCGAGATGAATTTCATGTAAATTGAGACAGTGACAAGCATTACGACAACCAGCGTCATTGCGACCGCCGATCCGTACGCCCAGTTTCGAGACTGCAGGAACAGGTCCACCAGCGCATTTCCGACGAAAAACACTTTTCCGCCACCTAAGATCGCTGGGATCAGAAATTCGCCCATGAGTAGGATGAAGACCAGCATGCAGCCAGTTGCGATACCTGGTATTGACAGAGGAAGTGTTACCTGACGGAACGTACGCCACGGAGTAGAGCCGAGATCCGCTGAGGCTTCCAGAAGGCGTTTATCCAGTTTGTCCAAGCTTACAAAAATTGGGAAAACCATCAACGGTAGATACCCATAGACAATCCCCACAAGCACAGAGAACGGCGTATTTATCAGGCGGACATCATCGATGCCGATCGACTCTAGTAAAGCGGGCAAGCCACGCCCCCCAAGGATGAAAATCCATGCGTATGATCGGATCAGGATCGATGTCCAGAACGGCACGATCACCAGGATCAACAGCGAAGTTCTCCACTTTGGTGAACAACGCACCGCAAGAAAGTAGGCGAGCGGGTAGGCAATTACCAACGCAGCGATAGTCCCCAGAGGTGCAAGGATCAAAGTGTTCTTAAACGCCGTCCATCGCGCAGGAAGGTTGGCATATTGTTCCAAAGTGAACGCTGGAACATAGCCTCCGGCGGCACCCCGTTCGCCAAAGGAAAAGACGAAGACGACCAGTAGTGGAAGGGCAAGCATTACCAAAAGCCATATTCCTGCCGGTGCCAGCAACAGTGCTTTTCTGCCTCGTTCGGTCATATTGTCCTCGTCTTTTCCGATATTGCGGCCTTGCCGCTTAGGCCGACTTGAAGCGGGCGAGCAACTCGGCACGGTTTGGATCGGTTAGCGTAGCCGCCGCGCCAAACTCGAGCGCATTCAGAAGGTCAGCTGCCGGATAAAGGATCGGATCTTCCAGCAATTCCTTCGGCAGCAACGCATTGGTGCGAGCATCAGCCGATGGATAGCCATGAGCGAGGACTTCTTTCGCATTAACTTCCGGGTTCAGCAGGAAGTCGATCAAGGCATAAGCGGCATCCATATGGGGTGCGCCCTTAGGAATAGCGTAGTAGTCGGACCAGAGTTCACCGCCCTCGGCTCCCAGAACGTAGGCGATTTCAGGCATGTCGACATTCATCTGCTTGCCGTCACCTGTCCAGCACATCGTCATCCACGCGTCACCGTTACGCATCGGTGGCTGATAATCCGACGAGATTGCAAACAGATGCGGTTTAGCATCCAGCAACAATTTCTCGGCATCCGCCAGTTCCTTCTCATCGACCGAGTTGAAGGAGTAGCCGAAGTATTTCAGGGCATTACCGATGGTGGTGAGTTGGTAATCATGCACCATTGTCCGACCTGAGTAACCTTCCATAGTAAGGTCCCAGAACTCTTTCCAAGTGGTTGGAGTCGGAGCGCCGTCAAGCTTACTAGTATTCACTGCAAAGCCGGTCGTGCCCCAGTTTTTCGGCACCGCGTAAAGCTGGCCATCGACAGAGCCGGCATCTGAAAAGCGCTGTTCGAATGAACCTGCGTCGTAGTTTGGCAGTTTGGACGTATCGAGCGGGATGATCAGATCTTCGCCCACATACGTAGTGATCGTGTAATTGGTTGGAACGAACACGTCCCAGCCAGACCCTCCGGCTTGCAGTTTTGCCAACATCTCTTCGTTCGAGCCAAAAACATTGACCTGAACGTGGGCGCCAGTGGCTTCCGTGAAGGCTTCGAAGTTCATCTCGTCATGGTAGTTCGGCCACGTGGCGAGGATCACTCGGTCGCCAATGTCTCCGGCAGCAAATGCCGGGCGTGGACGCAACCCAAGCATAGCCGTGCCCAGAACGGCCGTTGCCATCCCAAGACCTGTCACGCCCAAAAAATGTCGCCGTGTGACCGAACCCTTTTGGTACCGGCGAAGCTCTTCCATGAACTTTTGCTTGGAAATAGTCCCATTATCCTTAGTCATTGTGAACCTCTCTGTTGTTGGATTGCGGGATCTGTTAATTTTCCAGGATCAGCAGTGCGCCTTCGCCCCATGAAACAAAGGCCTGTTCTCCTGCATTGAACGTCCCCTCGTTCAATTCCGCTTGCCTTGGCACAAGTACGTGGAAATCACCCAGTGCTTCGTTGCGCGCAAGGTATTCTGTGTGCTCCCCAAGGAAGATCCGATTTTGAATGGTAACTGGCAAAGCAATTTCAGCTGCGGGCAGCGCGCGGGTCAGCGTGATCTGTTCAGGACGGATACTGACGCAAACTTCCTGCCCTGCATCTATTGGAATCTCCGGAGTTCCGTGCACCTTTTGGCCACTCGCTAAACGCACAGTGATTTGGTCGGCTACTGCGTCAGTTACAGTTGCATCAAAGAAATTTGAGGTGCCTACAAATCCAGCCACGTAGCGGCTGCGGGGCATGTCATAGAGTTCGCGTGGGCTGCCAACCTGCACAATACTGCCGCCTTCCATCACACAAATTCGGTCGGACATTGAAAGCGCTTCTTCTTGGTCGTGCGTGACGAGGACAAAAGTTATTCCCAGTTGTCGTTGCAGGTTCTGCAGTTCAAACTGCATTTCTTTTCGAAGCTTTCGATCCAGAGCAGCCATTGGTTCATCAAGCAGCAAAAGCTTGGGCTCGTTTACGATCGCACGCGCCAAAGCGACGCGTTGCTGCTGACCACCAGACATCTCCCAGATGCGACGTGGGCCAAACCCACCAAGACGGACAGTTTCCAGCGCTTGCTCAACCTTTGTCGCGATTGTTTGTTTGTCTACGCGTGGTCGTCGTTGGCGCAGGCCGTACGCGATGTTGTCGAACACGCTTAGGTGAGGAAAAAGAGCGTAGTGCTGAAACACCATGTTGACTGGGCGATGGTGCGCATCCAAGTCGTTGACGACTTCGCCATCGAGCAACACCTGACCTTCGGTTGGTTTCTCGAAACCCGCCAGCATCCTAAGTGCAGTGGTTTTGCCGCAACCAGATGGGCCTAAGAACGACAGGAACTCTCCTTTCCCAATGGAAAGATTCAGGTCTTTGGCGGCGACCACATTCCCGAAGGTCTTGGTCACTCCTCTGAGTTCCGCAATCGTCTGCATGGTGACGCTCATGTCAAAGCTCATATACTGCTGTTTTCCTTTTGCTTGATTTTTTGGCATTTGCTGGCATACCACTCAAACAAGGAAAAAGTAACAATAACTCGGATTAACTGTATATACCACAATTGGGGTATAGAGGTGCTTTTCGAAAATCTGGAGCGGCGTGTGTACGATTGGATGGAAGAGGCCGGCAGGGTCGTAGAGAAGATCGGAACCCCAGAATTTCCATGTGCTTTGGCAGATGGCTTACGGCAGGTCGCACCATTTGATTTTACGGTGGTGTTTGGCCATGTCGGAACCGAAGCACCAATAGACCTTCACGACGATTTTCCCAAAAGCAAACGGCGTATTTTTGTTGAGGATTACCAAGCAGGGCCCTACGTACTTGATCCATTTTTTTTGGCCGCGACAAAACCGATAACACCGGGTCTGTACCGCATGCGCGATATCGCACCGGACAGGTTCTATCAGGGCGAATACTATCGCAGCTATTACAAAAGGACTGGGTTAGCAGAGGAGATTGGCTACTTTATCGATATCCCAAGCACTGGGATGGTTGTGGTCTCGCTCATGCGATCAGCGAAGCCTTTTTCAGCCAAGGAAATTCGTCATTTGCACGCTCTATGGCCGCTCGTTCGGGCAGCCTGTTGCAAACATTGGAGTGACTTTCCAACGATGGCCCGCGGCGCCGCAGCGAATGGCGTTAGTCGTCGCGTTGATCTAGCATTCCAGGCATTTGGCGATGGCGTTCTGACGCCACGAGAACGAGAAGTCGTTGAGTTCACATTGAAGGGCCATTCGGCAGAAGCTGTTGGCACAATTCTCGGCATCTCTCCAGGCACAGTCCGCATCCACAGACGCAACATTTACGCGAAACTTAGGATCAACTCGCAGGGTGAGCTTTTTTCAAAGTTCATTGAAAAGGCTCTTTAAAAGGTTCCTTGAACACCCACTTTATCCGTTTTGCCGACCTTGCTACCTTGTGACCCGGAAAGCACCAAACATTTGGACGGCACTGTCTGATAGCCAAGGAACCCAAAGTGAGAGGATTGGGACGCCCGGGACCCGTGTCGGGCTAAATTAATACCCGAAAACGCTTTCGGGCCATTGTCTATCTAACCGGATCAGCCGTTTTAAAAATGGCGTCAAGATTCGAAAGGCAAAATTTCATGGACGCACCAGTTATCCAGTTGATTTTTATGTTCATCTTGCTGGTTGTCGTGATCTGGCTTTATATCCTGCCGATCACGATGGCGGGACGGCGCAACCGATCTAGTTTTATCTGGTTCCTGATCGGTTTGGTTGGATCACCCCTTTTGGCTATCCTTTTGCTGCTGGCTCTGGGTGACGCACCCGAGCAACCAACAACCTAATTTTGCGGACGATACCGTCTGACACCCAAAAGGGCTTAACCGGAGGGTATCTAGACGCTCGTGAGCCATAAAGGACTGCTCAGCATGCAATGAGGGTGCCAATTGAGACCCTATACTTCCGAAAGTGAAGACTACTAGTCCTTCTCACTCTCCACAACCGTGTACTGTAAACCCAAGGATGGCCGATTTGTTTGGAGAACCATAGACCGCTTTGCCCGTATTGCTGCCGCTCGCGACATTTCAGCGAGCGTCTGTCTCGAGCCCAAACCGACACTTTAGGTTCAGTGATTTAGAGGTCATTGCGATGCACCCTTCCATCCTTCATGACAAAACGGATGACCGACGGGAATAACCTAGATTCGGTTAGGATTTACACAATCCAGAATTTTCTGAGCAGCTAACTGAACCGACTTTCTCAACTGCATGATCTCTGAGTTCGCAGCCAGCCGGGCCTTCATCTCCGCGTCCCCAAGGAGTTGGTTAATCGAATTATCCAACTGCTCCGGTGTCCAATCCCATCGATTTACCCTGAGTCCGACACTGGTCTCAACTGCCCGCTGGGCGTTATCGTGTCCGTCCCAGCAATAGGGAAGGATCAGCGACGGGACCCCGAAATACAGCGCTTCGCAAAAGCTGTTGTTGCCGCCGTGGTGAATAAACAGATCGCATTGTTCAACCACGGAAGGCTGCGGGAACCATTCCTGCAGATGAACATTGTCTGGGACTCTGGAATAGGCGTCGATTTGGGCCCCGACATTGACCAGAAACCTCATGTCCATTGTCTTGAATACGTCGAACAGGCTCTCAAAGAATGGGACATCCATGGCACCCAGACTGCCAAAACTCACGTACACCAGAGGCCCGTCGTTACGGGGCATTTGAGGTACACGGTAAGGACCTTCCTGGCGAACGCAGCCTTCGAGAAAGGTGAATTGTCCAGAGTCCAGTACCTGATCACGATCATGGCGAATGATAGATGGCGCTAAAAGAAGGTTTTGATGCGGTGATGTTTCTAGGAACTCACCTTCAGGCAATAGCTCAAGCCCCTTATCCAGGCGAAATTTGTTGTAGCGAGCATGAATTGGGCCAAGGGTCTCCAGGTACTGGTCTCGGAATGCCGCACACCCGGCGGCGTCAGATGCCGGCAGACCGGACAGGTACGGCGGTAGGCAGTTGTCTGGCAACTCGGTTTCCGCGCAAGAAATAACCCTGACCCATGGGCGCTCGGATCGTACGATGGCCGGGAACATGATGACGTTGTCGAGGACGACGACATCTGGGTTGGTCCGCTCTAGCGCCGTTTCCAACCCCTGTTCGACCGATTCCGCTGTCTCGACGATTGCGTTCCAAACGGGCTCTACATAGGTGGTCAGTTGGTCAGTTGGATGCATGTTAAAATGCGGCAGATGATGGCTCAGGAATTCCTGCCAGTAGGTCTGGGTTTCCTCTTCTGTCAACTCTGATTGAACAGGGACGGCGAACTCGTCAAAACCGTAATCTGCGAATACGCCACCAAAGCCACCGTGGGTCAGGAAAACGGGGTGTGCACCCATTGCGCGAAGTTCCTGAGCGATCCCCACACAATTCAGTGCAGCCCCAAAACTAGCTTCGGGGAAAAACGCGATTACGGGTGCTTCCTTGCGGTTCATCATTCACTCACCGGATTGACCCGCAGGTTGCTTGGACTAGCGCCGGAGCACCACGATTGGCGACGCTGGGCCTTTGGTGCATTGAAAGCCGCAAGTGCACCCTCATCTGATCCGCCGCAAGATCGAAATGATCTTGTTCGATGAAATCAAGTATACGCAGATGTTCATCGAGCGCCTGCCTCATCCGAAAGTCGATCATACCGAATGATCCGCCCGGCAGGTGGCGCAACCCATGATGGGCCATGAGAGCAGAAGCTAGATACTGGTTTCCGGACGATCGAGCGATGAGCTTGTGAAAGGCAAGATCCGCGTCTTGAAAATCCTGGCTATTGAAAGAGTTTTCCGACTGCGCCAGAAGCGCTTCGGTCTGGCTGCGGACCAGATCGGCGCGCTTGGTGTCCAACTTGAAACCGTCGGACAGAATGGCCTGCGGTTCCAGTATCAGACGAAATTCGTAGCTCTCTATTCGTCCGGAGCGGTCTCCCGGCATGCGCGTGAAAACCCAGGATTGACCTTCGGCTTTCTGAATCACGCCTTGGGCCAGGAGGGCTTCGAGCGCACGCTGTGCAGCGCTGCGGGAAACCGAATATCTGCGGATCAGGTCTGTGACATTGATGGCACCGTCCAGGCGTCGGGCGCCGCGATCTCGTAGGATGGCACCAGCGAGATCCACACCTGCTCCGACCGCATGCTGGTTGAGTATCGAATGCCCCTTTTCGGGTTCGCATTCTAGGACAAACCCGCCTTCTGCCGCTTTGCGTGCCATCCCCTCCTTTTCCAGCAGCCTCAATGCGGATCTAACCGGAGTGCGAGAGACGCTGCACGAATCAGCAAGGGTTTTTTCCACCAGTCTGTCGCCCTGATGCAAATCGAGATCCATCGCAACATCCAGTATTTTTTGAGCAAGTTTCAAGTATTTGCTTGGTGGCATAAGAAGACGGCTTTCGTCATACCTAGTTAATATACAATAAAAACGGTATCTTAAATGGCTTCTCCGGGCCATACAAAAATGATTCAAAAAAATGTTGAGTTTTATTTCGTCAAAAAATACCGTGATTGCATCATATATCTCGCCCCAGAAGCGAGCGCGGATGTCAAGGGAGGAAGACATGACCAACAAGTTCACCAATTCGTTCCGTTTGCCATTTGCTTGGCTCACCACCGGGGCGGCCTGCGCACTCAGCTTATTCGCCGGAGCGGCCCAAGCAGAAAAAATCGTGATCTCGAACTGGGACGGCTACATGCCGCCGGACCTGCTGGAGAATTTCACCAAGGAAACAGGTATCGAGGCCGAGCTCTCGGTGCATGGCACTAACGAAGAAATCATGGGCAAGGTCGTAGCCGGTGGAGGCAAGGGCTACGACGTTCTTTTCGTCTCGTCGCCTTTTGCCGAGGCGTTAAACAACCTGGGGCTGGTGGCTGCAATCGACCACGACAAGGTTCCGAATGCCTCTAACCTGTATGACGAAGCTAAAGAACTAGCCCATGATCCGGGCAACAACTATTCAATGCCATACGCTTGGGGCACGACGGGCTTATGCTACCGGTCTGACCTGATGGCAGAGCCAACTTCGTGGAACGATCTGCTCAAACCCTCTGAAGACCTTAAAGGCAAAGTGACAATGCTCTCGACGGATCGCTGGCTGATGGGGGCTGCTGCGCTAGCCCTCGGAAAGTCGCTTAACGATACGTCGGATGAGACGTTGGCGGCTGCAAAGGACCTGCTGGTTGCGGCGAAGCAGGATCTGCTGGCCTACGATGACGCAACTTTTTATCTGAAGTTGGTATCGGGCGAGGCAACGATGGTTCACGCCTGGGATGGCTGGTGCAACTACGGCATCGGTGAAAACGCGGACATCAAGTACACGATACCATCAGAAGGATCGGATCTGTGGGTAGATGCGCTAGTCATCGCGGATGCATCTGAAAACAAAGATGCGGCGCATGCCTTTGTGAACTATGTCTTGGGCGCGGACGTCGGTGTCTGGGTTGCCAGCAATATCCTTTACAAAACGCCGAACAAGGCTGCGATGGAGGCGCTGGACCCGTCCTTGATCGAAACCTTCCCGAACATGGGAATGTCGCCTGCAGACCTTACCAAGTACGAGCAGTTGCGCGATCTCGGCAATGGCCAGAAACCCTTTGCACGGACCGTGACCGAAATCATGGCCGCACAGTAAGTGATCAAACCCTGAGCAAAACCCGACCCGAACAAAGGGTCGGGCCTGTACGACATCACTCCACAGATTGCCAAGTATATGACCAATCGACTGAAATCGGTGATCTTGCTGGGGCCGGGCCTGGGCTGGCTTGCGCTTCTTATGGTGGTGCCGTGTGGCCTTATTTTTACCTATGCGTTCTTTGAACGCGGTATCTATGGCGGCATCGACCACGTCTTTACGTTTGAAAATTTTGTGCGGGCCGCCGATCCTCTTTACCTCGGGATCTTCTTACGCTCGGCCAAGATCGCGTTTCTGGCCACGATAATCGCGATCCTGATCGCCTATCCGGCGGCCTATGCCATCACGCTGGCGCCGCGCCGTTGGCAGACCGGTTTGCTGATCTTGGTGATCTTGCCGTTCTGGTCCAACTACCTAATCCGCACTTACGCCTGGATCGTGATGCTTAACCGCGAGGGCTTGATCAATAATACTCTCCAGGGGGCAGGCTTGATCGATGAGCCGCTGTCTCTGCTTTATAACAATTTCGCGGTGATCGTTGGGCTTGTCTACAACTACACCCCCTTTGTGGTTCTGGCGATCTATTCGTCGCTGAACCGCATAAATGTCGAAACCATAGAAGCCTCGGAAGATCTTGGAGCGCCCGCTTGGACCACTTTCTACCGGGTGATACTGCCACAGACCGTTCCCGGGATTGCGGCAGGTGGTGTCTTTGTTTTTGTATTGTCGATCGGCAATTTCATTACGCCCGATTTGCTTGGCGGCGGGCGACTTCAGATGGTTGGAAACCTGATCTATGACCAGTTCCTGAGCGCCCGCGACTGGCCATTCGGAGCAACGCTGTCGATGTTCCTGATTGCGATTATGATGGGGCTTTTGTTCGCACAGGCGGTATTGGCCAATCGCGCAGCGGGACAGAGAGGGCAGGACTGATGCGGGACCGATCCAACATGGGCCTGAAGCTGCACCTGGTTTTGTTTTACACCTTTCTCTATGTGCCGATCCTTGTGCTCATGGCGTTAAGCTTTAACCGGGCCGGACTTCCAACTGTATGGACCGGGTTTTCGTTGGAATGGTACGGCAAGTTGTTTACCGCGGATCCAATACTGTCGGCGGCGCGCAACACGCTAATCGTGGCCTTAATCTCGACCGTTCTGGCGACAATAATCGGCACGCTTTTGGCGGTCGGTGTCGAGACACGGCGTAATTCTTCAGTTCTAGACGCGGTTCTGTTCGCACCGATGATCATCCCCGACATAGTTCTGGCCATCGCGCTCTTGTCCTTTTTCACCCTACTCAACATGACGTTGGGGCTTCATTCGATCATCCTCAGCCATGTCGTATTTAACATAGCCTTTGTTGTCGCCGTGGTGCGTACGCGGATGCGCAATTTCGACCATTCGATACTTGAGGCCAGTGCCGATCTTGGGGCCAGCGAATTCACCACCTTTCGCCGCATCCTGCTGCCCGCCATCGCGCCGGGGGTTATCGCCGGGGCGCTGTTGTCTTTCACCCTGTCTGTGGACGAATTCATTATTGCCTTCTTTACCGCCGGTGCTGGGCAATCCTCGACCACGTTGCCGATGCAGATTTACGCAATGATCCGATTTGGCGTCACGCCGGAAATCAATGCGATGGCTACCATCGTCATGTTCGTTTCATTCACGCTGGTCTTCTTCGCACAGCGTACCGACAAAGAGGTTTTCAGCCGATGAACCAAGGGGTTCAACTCAGGAATATAACCAAGCGATACGGTTTGGTGACCGCGATCGACAATGTTTCACTGGATATTCGCGATAACGAGTTCTTTGCACTTTTGGGCCCATCGGGCTGCGGCAAGACCACACTATTGCGGACGCTGGCGGGATTCGAAACGCCACAGGAAGGACAGGTAATCGTTGCCGGGCAGAACGTGACAAACATACGTCCCAGCAGGCGGCCCCTGAACCTGATGTTCCAATCCTATGCCTTGTTTCCGCACATGAGCGTCGAAAAAAACATCGCCTATGGGTTAGAAATGGAGAAATTGCCTAAGGACGAAATTGCCACGAGAGTGGCCGAGGTTCTGGAAAGTGCGAAACTTTCGGGATTTGCCGGGCGCAAGCCGGATCAGCTTTCTGGTGGGCAGCGACAGCGGGTTGCTTTGGCGCGCGCGCTGGTCAAAAGGCCAAAAGTCCTGTTGCTGGATGAGCCCCTTTCAGCTCTGGACAAGAAACTACGAGAAGAGATGCAGCTGGAGCTCAAACGGTTGCAACACGAGGTGGGGATTACATTTCTAATTGTGACCCATGACCAGGAAGAGGCCTTGGTCATGGCCGACCGGATCGCGGTCTTGCATGATGGTAAGCTGGCGCAGGTCGGTACTCCTCACGAGCTCTACGAACACCCCGGATCGCGCTTTGTTGCAGATTTTATAGGCGTGATGAACTTTCTGGATGGTAACGCCGTCGACGGCGGTGTCGATGTCCACGGGGCGGGAATGCTGAGGGGCGTTTCCGAGCTGCGCGGTGCTGCCACGATTGCTGTGCGCCCGGAACGGGTCAGCCTGATGCAGACCGCCCCTCGAGATGGGCGCAACTGCCTTCCAGGCACTGTCGAAGAAGTCGCCTATCACGGATCAGACCTGGGTGTGCATGTGCGCGTTCGCGGTGGGAGGAGCACCCTTTCCGCCCGCGTTCCCGCCAGCCAAGCCGACCGTGAAAATATCCAGCCGGGTCAGGATGTCCACTGCGTATGGGACGCGAAACATTCCCGCATCCTTCCCAACTGCTAAGCCAAATCTAACCGGAGACCTACAATGTCACAGAAAACCATCGCCTTCTTCCCCGAAGCTGCCTTTGGCCCTGCGCTGAATTCGGTTGGCATCGCGCAGGCCTGCGAGAAACTGGGCCATAAGGCTGTATTTCTAAGCGATCCCGGCTTTGTCGAGGTATATGAAGGTTATGGGTTTGAGGCGCATCCTGTTGCCCTGTCCGAGCCGATGGAACCCGAGGCGATGGCAAAGTTCTGGGAGGATTTCATCAACGGTCACATCCCAAATTTTCGCAAAGCCCCGATTGACCAAATCGATAACTACGTCAAGGATTGCTGGGAGGCGATCGTCGACAGCGCAAAATGGGCGCAAAAAGATCTGCCCGAGGTATTGGCAAAAATCAAACCAGATATGATCTGCGTGGATAATGTCATTATGTTCCCAGCCATCAAGCAGTTCGGCGTACCGTGGGTGCGGATCATCTCATGTTCCGAAAACGAAATCCCGGACCCGATTGTGCCGCCGCACTTATCGGGCTGTCGGGTGGATGACCGCGAGGGCATGGAGGCCTATGAGGCAAAGCTCCACGATGTGATCAAGCCGATCCACGACGACTACAATGCGTTCCTAGCCAGATGCAACGAAGACCCCTATCCGATTGGAGAGTTTTTCGAAGCGTCGCCCACAATGAACCTTCTGCTTTATCCCGAGCCGGCAAAGTACGAACGGCAGAACCCACTGGACCCAAACCGGTTTCAGTATCTTGAAGGTTGCGTGCGCGAAGAAGAACCCTTTGAGGTGCCAACGTTTAAGTCCAACAATGACAAACCACTTCTCTATGTATCTTTCGGGTCGCTTGGCGCAGGCGACACCGACCTGCTAAAGAGGATCATTTCGACCATTTCCAGGTTGCCCTACCGGGCGCTCGTAAATGTCGGGGATTACATTGACGAATACACAGACATTCCCGACAACGTGCACATACAGAGCTGGTATCCCCAGCCTTCGGTAATTCCGCAGGTTGACGCGGTGATACATCATGGCGGTAACAACTCGTTCACAGAGTGCCTATATTTCGGCAAAACAGCAATCATTATGCCCTATGTCTGGGACGGCCACGATAACGCCACCCGTGTTCAGGAAACCGGCCACGGGTTCGGGTTTCACCGATACGACTGGACCGATGATGAATTGGCTATTGCCCTCGACAAATGTATCAACGATCCAGGAATGCAGGCGAAGATGGCGGCAACCTCTGCTCACATGCAGTCACGGCATGGCCCGACCAAGGCAGCTGGCATTCTCGACGAAATCCTGAAAGCCGCGGAATGAGCAGCGCCCCGCATCTTTCGGAAATCTCGACCCGCACCGACCTCACGGACTGGGGGCTACAGCCGGACATGATTGAAGGCCAGTCGCATTCATCGGGTATGCTGGTTCACAAGGGTCCTGACAACCGGCCGGAGATCGGCGCATGGGTCTGCACTCCAGGCCGCTGGCGCCTAACGATACCGCGTGACGAGTTCTGCTATTTTGTGCAGGGCCGCGCGGTCTATCGGTCGGATGCAGGCGAAAGCATCGAAGTTACGCCCGGAACGGCCGTACTATTCCTCGCCGGTTGGGTAGGGGAATGCACGGTCGAGGAAACATTGCGCAACACCTACTACCTAACGGATCGCGAACCTGAAACATGACCACGCCACGTATGCAAAACCCGCTCCAGCAGACTGATCTTGTCGATTGGGGGGTAATCCCGACGATGATTGAAGGGCAATCCCGCACCTCGGGAAAGCTGATCCACAAGGGGCCTGACGGCCAGTCCGAATGCGGCCTTTGGGTCTGCACTCCCGGTAAGTGGGAATGTCACGTCACCAAGGACGAGTTCTGCCACTTTCTGGAAGGCCGCTGTACCTATATCCATGAAAGCGGCGAGGTAATTGAGATTACGCCCGATACGGCGGCCTTTTTTCCGCAGGACTGGAAAGGCGTTTGCACTGTCCACGAGACGGTCAAGAAAGTGTACATGATCCGCTAACGGCGCAATGCCTGTCAAACAAGGGGGCTGCCCAATGCGTGACCCGTTCAAATCTACCTACTACCTCAACCCCAAGCATGTGCCATTGGAGGGTGGTGGGACCACTCTGGTCAACCCGTCTACCTTGCAGCCCGTCGGGGTTTTTGGTGAGCCGTCGCCGCAGATCGTGAACCAGGTCCTGGACCGGGTAAATGCGGCGCAAAGGAGGTGGTCCGCGATGGACTGCAAATCTCGCGCGCGGGTATTGCACCAGATCGCCAACGACATCGAAAGCGGCGACATGACTGAGATCGCCCGCTTGATGACATTGGAAACGGGCAAACCTTACCCTGAATCGATCGGCGAGATTGCGAACATCCCGCCGGTTTTCCGCTACTATGCCGAGATGGCGCGCAATGACGCGGGCAAGATTGCCGGCACGATGCAAACTGGATCTTTTCAGTATCAGACATACGAGCCCTACGGCGTGTCCGTGCATGTGGTTCCGTACAATTTCCCCCTCATTCTTGGCTGCTGGTCGATGGCCGCATCACTTGCGGCAGGTAACGGTGTAGTGTTGAAAGCCTCACCTGCAGGAACTTTGTGCACGATGGCGTTCATGGAGTTTTTTCGGGCGTTGCCCCAAGACCTGATTGCTTGCCTGCCGGGTGGTGCAGACGTGGGCAAACAGCTGATTGCCAGCCCCAAAACCCATGTGGTCGCATTTACAGGGTCCGTGCCGACAGGTCGTGCAGTCGCAGTGGCCGCAGCGGAGAACCTGAAACCCGCAGTGATCGAGGCTGGGGGAAGCGATCCACTGATCGTCAGTAAACACGCCGACATCGCGGTCGCTGCTGCCGGGGCGGTTACCGCTGCATTTTTGCAGTCGGGCCAGGTTTGCACATCGTCTGAACGGATTTTTGTAGTGGATGACGTGTACGACGATTTTGTCGATGAATTCGTGACCCGAACCCGGAAACTGCGCATCGGCGACGGAATGGGGGTGGCGGAAATCGGACCTTTGGCCTCCAAGGAGGCACGCGACAAGGTCGAGCGTCTGGTGCGCGATGCAACTGAGAAAGGCGCGGTGGTTGAGGTAGGAGGCGGTACCCCGGATCACGTCGGGCCGGGTTGGTTTTTCGAACCAACGATCCTGACCGGCGTGACGACGGACATGGCGCTAACTCAGGAAGAGGTTTTTGGGCCAGTCGCCTCGGTCATTCGGGTGAGCGACTTTGACCAAGCGCTTGAACTGGCAAACGCGTCACAATTCGGTCTTGGCGGATGCCTGTTTACCGGCGACTTGGACGAGGCATTTCAAGGGGTGAACAAGCTACAGGTGGGGATGGTCTGGGTCAACAACCCGCTCGTGGACAACGATGCCTTGCCTTTTGGCGGCGTCAAGAATTCTGGGCTTGGGCGTACGCTAGGCCTTCAAGGCCTCGAGGCTTTCAGACGACCCAAGATGGTCGTGATTGATCCGAAGGCGAAGGAGGCGGACTGGTGGTATCCATATCCCGACGACTGGTTCTATTCAGATGACGTACAGGGCGGGAGAAAGCACACCGGCTAGGGTGATGATCGGTGCGACCTGATCGACTCTACAACTGAAGATGAGCTAACGGCAGGATTGTCCGCAACCTGTGAGTTTGTGCAGCGCCAAAATTTGCACTTGCAGCGAATGACCGGAATGCGGGCGCGGTCGCAGTGTCTCGACCAACCGGTGAAAGGCAGCTATGGGCCGCCCGTGTAGGCGGCCCAGAGATGTTAGATTTCAATGGCTTCAGCAATGGCCAAAGCATCCTCAAGTTCAACACCAAGATATCTGACCGTACTGTCCATCTTTGTGTGCCCCAATAGAAGCTGAACGGCGCGAAGATTGCCAGTCTTCTTGTAGATCTGAGTGACTTTCGTGCGCCGCATCGAATGCGTGCCATATGCACTAGCTTCCAGTCCGATCGACGTGACCCAGTACCGAACAATCCGCGCATACTGTCGTGTCGATATGTGAAGTCGCTCATGAAAACGGCCTGGCCAAAGAAACTCTGATCCGACCATCAGTTCGTCTTCCATCCATTTCTCGACGGATGCGCGGGTGCCTTCCGATATCTCAAACCTGACTGGTTTCTGCGTCTTGCTCTGCAGCACTGAGGCGCGTTCCTTGATCTGGCCAGACGCCATCACATCCACAACTTTCATCTTCACAAGGTCGCACCCGCGAAGCTTGCTGTCGATTGCCATATTGAACAGAGCTAGATCACGATATTTCTCTGCCAATTCAAGCCGCACCCGGATTGCCCAGACATGCTTAGGTTTCAGTGGCCGCTTCTGACCGACGATGCGGCCCTTGTTCCAGGCTGGCCGAAGTGCGCGAATGGCAGGTAAGTTTGGTGTATCCATAACTGATCCTCCTTTCCGCCATTCCCGCCCACAACGACAACCCGACGTTGACGAAAGAGGATATCACAGGATGCCGCGTTGTCGCCGAGATCGGCTGCGAGTCCTACCTCCCAAATGCTGCAAAGTGAAACTCTTTTAGGTACGCCAAAATTAGACCTTGGTCACTGTGAGACGTGCTTATCATCGCAGATTTCACTGGGCGAAGTTACGAACATGTTGCGGGTAACAGCGTCACAGACGGAGTACATGCACCGAACACTGGACCTGTCCCGTTTTTGTGCCGCCCCAAGTGCTCGTTTAAGCCACTTTCCTTTCGAATGCGACGGGGCTTTTCCAGCCCAATGCTGAGT